>JADHQG010000027.1 GCA_016778045.1 Luminiphilus sp.
TGGCGCAGGGTTATCTCACTGGGCGCCGGTCAATGCCGTCGCCTGGACGCCACCGCCGAACCCGGGCCTCACCGGCGTTTTTTCTCCTAATCAAGCATTAGCTGCAATTGCCACCGACCCCGTTGGCCCCGCGCCTGAGCATGTGGCCTGTGATAGCGATGGCGCCCTGTATACGAGCCTCGACGGCGGCGCCGTGCTGCGGCGCAGTGATGACGGGACGTGGGTTGAGCTCGGCAATACCGGTGGGCGGCCCCTCGGGCTGAGATCCGACTCGCGGGGCGGTCTATGGATCGCAGACTCAATGAAGGGTCTGCTCCACATGAGTGACAGCGGTGAAATCGATGTGCTCGCGACAACATTGGGGGGCGAGCCACTTCGTTTCGTTGATGACCTCGACGTCGAGGCCAGCGGCGCGATCTGGTTCTCAGACGCCAGCCAGCGTTTCGACTATACGCAAGTCGCGCTCGATTTCTTTGAGGGCAGCCGCACTGGTCGCTTGCTGCGCTATGACCCCAAAACCCGTACATCCGAAGTCATGATGGATGGGTTGTTTTTTGCCAATGGTGTCACGCTGGGGCCCAACGAAGAGTACGTCCTGATCAACGAGACCGGGATGGGGCGCGTGCATCGACTGTGGTTGTCAGGCGCCAAGGCAGGTCAACGCGACATCTTTATCGATGAGTTACCGGGCACGCCTGACAATATTCGCTTCGACGGGGTTGATACCTTCTGGATTGCCATGCCCTCATTGCGCGCCAGTATCGACGGGCTGGCTGCCCTGCCCCGCCTCCGTGCGCTATTGTCGTGGTTACCGATTCCGCTGCTGGAGGCCGCCGCCCAACCCGCGAGCTTCGTGGTTGGCGTAAACCTCAAAGGCGAAGTGGTGCATAACCTTCAAGATCAAAATAACTCCTTTCATTACATCACTGGCGTCACACCCTGCGGTGACAACCTGTATTTGGGTAGCCTGCAAACTGACTCCATCGGCATTTTGGAAAGGCCCTGACGCTGCCATGACAATAAAGAACGCGACCCAAATCGAATTCTGGAACGGTGAGACCGGCCAAAACTGGGTCAGCCACGACGCGCTCATGGAAGCGATGTTGCAGCCGCTGGGAGAGGCCGTAATGGATAGCCTATCCCTACAGCCCGGTGAATACGTGCTCGATATTGGTTGCGGTTGCGGTCACACCTCGCTGAACCTGGCAGATCGGATCGGCGCAGAGGGCTCAGTCACGGGTATCGATATATCCGCACCCATGCTGGCAGTCGCGCGCCAGCTCGCTGCAGAACACAACGCAGGGCACAACGCGGTGCAGTTTGTGGAAGCGGATGCACAGACCCATACTTTTACACCGGAGATGTATGACGCCGTTTTTTCGCGCTTTGGCGTAATGTTTTTTGAGGATCCGGTCGCGGCCTTCGCCAATATCCGCAGAAGCCTGCGGCCATCGGCACGGCTCGCATTTTGCTGCTGGCAGCCTCGCGCCGTGAACCCGTTTATGACGGTACCGGCAATGGCGGCCCTCGAGCTGTTGCCGGCACCCCTGGAGATCCCACCCCGCACGCCGGGCCCTTTCGCCTTTGAAGAAGCCGACTATGTGACGGAGATCCTCAACAAGGCGGCATTTGAGCACGTCGCCGTGACGCCGCTGCGACAGCCTTTAACCTTTGGCCGGGGGTTGAGCCTTGAAGATATTGTTGAGCGCCTGGTCCAGATCGGCCCCATTGCACAGATGGTCCGCGAGGCACCCAAGGATCTGCAGCAACCCGTCCGTGACAAAGTGGTTGATGCTGTCGCGCCCTTCTACCAAGACGGCTCAGGCATGACCCTTGAAGGCCAATTTTGGTTGGTGACCGCGAAGCGTTAGGCCGAGCGCGGCACTGCTTATGGCATAATCCGTGCCAATAGAGCCTCGGCTCACCCACTGGCTAAACAGGACACTTTCATGGATACCCAATCTCTCTTTTCTCTGGCTGGGCGCACAGCGCTGGTGACCGGCGGCTCTCGGGGCATCGGCAAGATGATTGCCACCGGCTTCATCGCTCAAGGGGCCAAGGTTTACATCTCCAGCCGCAAAGCCGATGTCTGCGAAGCCGTCGCCGAAGAGTTGGGGCCCAACTGTATTGCCGTGCCACAGGACATCTCGACGGTCGACGGTTGCAAGGCGTTGGCCGCCACAATGGCTGAGCATGAAGCCAGCATTGATATTCTGGTCAATAACGCAGGCGCCGCCTGGGGCGAGTCCTTTGAGACGTTCCCCGAAGCGGGCTGGGACAAAGTGATGGACCTGAACGTAAAGTCCATTTTCTTTCTGACACAGGCGATGCATGGATTACTCAAAGCCAGCGCATCCGATGAGCAGCCTTCCAAAGTCATCAACATTGCCTCGATCGACGGACTGCGACTTAACCCCTGGGAAACCTACAGCTATCAGGCCTCAAAGGCCGCTGTGATCAACCTGACCAAGCGGCTCGCAGCGCGGCTGGTCAAAGACGGCATCCTCGTGACCGGCATCGCGCCCGGGGCGTTTGCATCCGAGATGAACAAGGCGGCACGCGATCTGGGCGATATCGTGGGTCAGCATGTGCCTGCAGGTCGCATCGGCAATGATGAAGACATGGCCGGTGTCGCCATTTATCTCGCATCCCGTGCAGGTAACTACGTCGTGGGCGAGACCATCGCGGTGGACGGTGGCGTTGTGCACGCCTTCCTCACCGAGAGCTGGGAGGTTGACCCCGCTGGCGGGCACTGATTACCCACGAAACCACCGGCGCAAAAAGCGAGCCCGTGTGCTCGCTTTTTATTCTGGGAAAACGGCTCCACCTAAATCGGCCACAAGCTGATTTGGTCAGCACACTGAACGGAACTTATCGCGCACTCACCGCGTGGGTGGTATGTGCGTCACCGTATCTCGGTCAGCCTACAAAGCCCTTTGACCACCGAGCTAAGGCTAACGAGTTTCATTGGCAAGCTGATGTGCGCCAGCCTCAAGGCTGCTACTCAGCACGCTCGTAGAGCTGCTCCATCAACTGATCAATGGTGAAGGACGCCGGGCGTTGCCGCGGCGGGTAGACCTTGAGGGTCTCGAGAAAGCCTTGCAGTTCGACGCGAGCCATCGTCAAACGCGGCAGCGCAGTCCGCACCCACCAGTCGTTGTAGGTATTCGAGTGCTCATCTGCCCGCTCAAAAGGATCCCGCCGCAAATGAAAGACCTTGGGAATCCTCAGGGTGTGAAATTGCTCTCGCCAGACATCAAACTCCTTGGCGCGCTGCTCGGCAAAGACCACCTTCCAGTCGCCGATCCGCATGGCCGTCAGCAAGCCGTCGTCGCTCCAGTAATAGAAACTGTTGCGTGGCCCACGATCAGCCTCACCTTTCAGGTACGGCAAAAAATCGTATCCGTCCAGATGGTTGTGATATTCCCGGCCATTGACCGTTACACCGGCTTTTAGCTCGTCTGTCACGGTGGGCCGCCCCGCCGCTGACATCAGCGTCGGCACCCAATCTTCGTGGGACATCATGTCATTCAGGATTGTGCCTGCCGGGATCTTGCCTGGCCAACGGATCATGGCGGGCACGCGAAAGCCGCCCTCCCAGTTGGTGTTCTTCTCGCTTCTAAAAGGCGTGATCGCCGCGTCGGGCCAGGTATTGAAGTGCGGACCATTGTCAGTGCTGTAGAAAACGATCGTGTTATCGGCAATCCCCAGCTCATCGAGCTGGTCCAGCAAGCGCCCCACCAGGTTATCGTGACCCACCATGGCATCGTTATAAAAACCCTGGCCTGACAGCCCCGCTTCCTCTTCGGGCGTGTGGGTCCAGAAGTGCATCCGAGTGGAGTTGAACCACACAAAGAAGGGCTTGTCCTCCTCGGCGGAACGCTGAATAAACTGCTGCGCGCTGTCGAGAAATTCGAGGTCAACCGTCTCCATGCGCTTCTTGTTCAGCGGCCCGGTATCGGTCACGCGACCATCAGCAAAACTGTGCACAACCCCTCTGGGTCCGAACCGCTCCCGGAAGGCAGGATTCTGAGGGTAATCCGGATCCTCAGGCTCCTCTTCGGCGTTGAGGTGATAGAGGTTGCCAAAGAATTCGTCAAATCCGTGCTCGGTAGGCAAAAATTCATTGCGGTCACCGAGGTGGTTTTTACCAAACTGCCCTGTGGCGTAGCCCTGCTCCTTGAGCAAGGTCGCAAGCGTCACGTCCTCCGGCCGGATGCCTAAATCAGCGCCTGGCACCCCGACCTTGGTCAGTCCGGTGCGAATCGGGGATTGCCCGGTAATGAAAGCCGAGCGCCCGGCGGTGCAACTCTGCTGACCGTAGTAGTCGGTAAACTTGGCGCCCTCATTGGCGATGCGATCAATATTGGGGGTTTGGTAACCCATCATGCCCATATTGTTAGTGGACAGGTTCCAGAACCCGATGTCATCGCCCCAGATCACGAGGATATTGGGCCGTTCCACTGCCGACAGAGCCTGAGCCCAGCAACAAGCGATCAATACGCTGATCTGTAAAACCCGACGCAACATGGCATCCCCTGCTGTTGTTGTTATGAGTGAGGTGCGCAAGGTTACCCGAACAAAGTGGACTTGGCGATGCGGACAACTCTCCCTCGAGAGCCTTATAGTGCGCGGTCTGAGGGGAGAAGCACCATGACATCCATACGATTTAATGGTCAGTCGGTCCGGCCGGGCAAGATCGTTTGCGTCGGCAAAAACTACGCCGCCCACATTGAGGAAATGGCGTCGGTGCCTGCTGAGAAAATGGTGGTGTTCATGAAGCCTGCCACGTCAATCGGTAGCGAGCTGCACGCCACATTGGATGAAGCGCTGCATTACGAGGCAGAGATCTGCCTGCTAATAAAAGCAGGCGAAGTGGCAGGGATTGGCTTTGGTCTGGATCTCACCAAGCGTGAGACCCAGTCCAAGCTCAAAGTGGCGGGTTTACCCTGGGAGCGCAGCAAGGCTTTTACCGGCTCAGCGCTGTTCAGCGAATTCGCACCTGCCCCTGCAGACCTGACTCGCTTGGGTGTGGCATTAATCGTGGATGGTTCGATCCGTCAGCAAGGCGACGTCAGCCTGATGCTGTATCCGCCCAGCGTTATTCTCGAGGAGCTGGAGACATTTCTGACTTTGGAAGACTTTGATATCGTCATGACCGGCACGCCGGCGGGTGTTGGCGCTGTTCAAGCGGGCGAGCGTTTTGAGGGGCGCGTGCTAGATGGCGAGCAAGTGCTGGTCTCGGGAGAATGGCTGGCACATTAGGTTCAATGAGACGCGACGCATTACGGCTTTAACAACGCATCCCAGCCATACGCAACGGCTGACGAAATCCGTCCTCGACATCACCGGGGTTAATAGACCGCTTTAAAAGCACCAGTCCAGCCGACAGCAGTGCCCGCAAAACTCCTTTCCCCGCTGGCCGCTTTACCACGCTGCAGCAACGCCAACATGAAATTTCTGTTTCAGTGATTGTCACGCGATAGGTTTTTCAGTACCGTCGAAGAAACCAGTGAGCGAGACCCATGCAAGCGATTCTCAAGCTGGACGTGTCAGGTCAACCCAGAGGGTGGTTGACGCTGAACGAGGCGGTGACTGCCTACGCCCGCGGCGATGTTCTTTATGGCATCGGGGAATCCCTACCCCCTGTATTCGGGGGTATTCAGCGCCTCACCGGCATTCGCTCCGAAATCGTGCTCCAACCCATCGTCGCCCTCGAAGGCCGGGTGATGAATTATTTCACTCCCCCCTTATGCAACCGCACACTGTTTAGACGTGACGATCATCGTTGCCTGTATTGTGGCGGGCAATTCAACCGCAGTGAATTGACCCGTGATCACGTGCTACCAATCTCCCGGGGCGGCAGTGATAAGTGGGAGAACGTGGTGGCAGCGTGCAAGCGCTGTAATTGGTTGAAGGATTGCCAAACCCCCGAAGAAGCCCATATGCCGCTGCTGGCGGTGCCGTTTCGTCCCAACACCTACGAATGGCACTTTCTGGCCAAGGAGCGGGTGCTCGCAGATCAGATGGAATATCTGTCGCAACAGTTTAAAGCCGAACGCGACTGGGCGAACTGACGCCTTTCGCATCTTTAGACTGTTGAACCGTAACGCTAGGCATTGCCGCTAGCCTATGGCAAGTCATGCTGGCCGATCACACCCATACAGCCTCCCGCCCCCGTCGACCCACTGTATGATCTAACGCGGCTTCAGTGATCGACCGGTCACGTCTTGGCGTAGGTACCGAGGAACATCAGTATCAGGCACCTCGGCCTCACGAGTCGGGTGTCCCTGCTATCCTCCGTCTCACAACAAAGCCAAGGAATGCTCATCCCCTGTGACCGATGATCTCATCATCTCCCTGATTGGCATGCCTGGTAGCGGCAAAAGCACCGTAGGCAAGGTCTTGGCCGAGCGATTGGCACTGAAATTGGTCGATGCCGATGGCCTGATCGAAGCTCAGGAAGGGCAGACGCTCCAGCAAATCATGGATGGGCGGGGTAACGCCGTATTCAGGGCCATTGAAGAGCAGGTGCTCACCGATATGGCGCTGTTTCCCTCGGTGATATCAACGGGTGGCTCGGTCGTTTATAGCGAAAAAATCATGGCGCGTTTGACGGCCGCCTCAACCGTGGTCTACCTGCGCGCGCAGTTGTCTACGATCGAATACCGGGTCTCTCTGGCGCCACAACGGGGCATCGCCTCTGACGGCGACCAAACGCTGCAAGACCTTTACAAAGAACGGGTGCCGCTTTACGAGCGCTACGCGGACATTGTTGTTGACTGCGATCAGGCCACCCCGGAAGAGATCGCCGAACACATTACTCAGCACATCTCTCAGCGCATTTCTCAGCGCATCTCGCAGACCAACTCCTAACAGACCGCCGCGCAGGTAGACTGACACTTGCCAACGCGACTGCCCTATCGAGATGCAAGCGGAGTGAAGACCACGAAAGTGGCAGAGGGAACTTGTCTTTATACATCCAAACCAGCCCCTGCACTTAGCTTGATTTGTTATGTGGGCTATACGTCTTCAGACCAAAATATTTCTTGTGACCGGCTAGGCACTGCGCTCTGATGGCGCGAACCAGCGGCGGGCGCTGGGCTTTTGTTCAGAATCATCGAGGGGTGGTTTATGGGTGAGAGAGATACAACACGAGTGGGAGAAGAGTCGGCAGATGACCTGTTTGAGCCGGCCATGGGGGATCTGAGCGACGACGACTTCGAGTCAATGGACTTTGCCGAAGCCGTTACCGAGAAAGCGCTCAAAGCAGCCAAGCGGAGGCGCGCCGAGGAGCGGCTCGAAATGTTGCGGCTGCGGGAAGAGCTGGGAGATTATGACTTCGACTTTGGCGATGAACTGTAAATCAGGATAGATTCCGGCTCGCTGAGGACTGGTCACGGATTTCTTGTTGCCACTCAAAAACGTTGAGTTCAATAAAGACGAACGCGAACAGCCAGAGTGAGGCATCCCAGACATCCAGAAACTTGCCCTTGAAACCCCAGTAAACCGCCGCCGCAAATAGCGTGGCGTAGAAGAATACCTTCAGGCTGTTGGCCGCAAACGCCATGAGCCGGGGAGCCCCTCCCCATCGAGAAAGCACCCGCACCTCGATCTCAAGCAACACCACCACCAATATCCAGACACCGGCGTTGATGACGTCGACAAAGGCGAGGCGCTGTGCCGCCTGCAGCCCCGTGGGGGCCGCGAGTACCTGTTCAAGCCCGCCCACCGCGCTGGTGTCGCCACCAAACTGGGCGCAGTTATCCGCCGTCAAGGGCATGAAGTCGTCCAGTTTGAGCATGATCGACCAGCCGCCATCCACGAGACTGCAGGCGGGTGCGGTCAACGGTGTACTCCCCAGCAAAGTCTGCCACTCACCGAAATAGCCCACAAAGGCGGTGATGATGCCGGCCGTACAGATCATGCGAATACCGTGGATGCTGTAACGGAGCGCACCCACAAGCCGGTGATCAGGTATGACTGCCGTCTCGAGCTCAAACAGAATCAACAGCAACACCCAGGCAATGGTGTCGAGGGTGGCGGAAAATAGCTGAAAGCTCAGGGCAGCCTCACCCGCGGCTTGGGTCGTGAGCTGCGCAGTGGCGAGTTCCTCAGCAAAAAAGAACCCAATATTGAGCGACAGCAAAAAAAATGTGGCGTACTTCACCACTCTGAACACGCGGTAACCGAGGGCGACCTCACTCATCGGGCATGGCTCACCGTGGCGAACATCAACGAGGGATCTGTCACACCTGCAGCAACAGGTGCTCGCGCTCCCAGGAACTGATCACGCGGTTGAACTCCTCAAATTCGTCAAGCTTCACCGCAGCGTAGGCGCGCATGAACAGCTCGCCGATCATAGCTTGCAGTTCAGGCGTGTCATTGAGCTTGCGCACGCCCTCTTCGAGCGTTCTCGCGACACCCACGCTGTCCTCATTCGCGGTGCCCTGATGCGGTGCCGTAGGCTGCAAATGCTGACGCATCCCCAACAAGCCGCTGGCCAACGTGGCAGTGATCGCAAGATAGGGGTTGGCATCAACGCCGGGAAAGCGATTTTCAATGCGCAAATTTGCCGGGTCAGAATTCGGGACGCGGAACGCCGTTGTCCGGTTATCAAAACCCCAGCTGAGATTAATGGGCGCAGAGATATCCGGCGCCAGTCGCCGATAAGAGTTCACATTGGGCGCATAAAAACTGATGAGCTCCGGGGTATAACGCTGCAGGCCGCCCATGAATTCCATCATCGCCTGGCTGGGCTTGCCGTCTTGGGTAGCAAAAATATTCTGTCCGGTCTCGAGGTCAATCACGCTCTGGTGGATATGCAATGCAGAGCCGGGTTCCCGCTGCATTGGCTTGGCCATAAAGGTGGCGTACATGTTATAGCGCTGAGCGGTCTCGCGGACCGTGCGCTTGAATACGAACACCTGATCCGCCATCGCCAGCGGGTCGCCATGATTAAAATTGATCTCGAGCTGGGCGGCACCGTTCTCGTGAATCAAGGTATCGACATCGAGCTTTTGTTGATCGGCGAAGTCATACATGTCCTCGACGAAATCTTCGAATTCCGCTACGGCGTCGATGCTGTAAGACAGTCTCGCCACCTCGCGCCGACCGGATCGGCCCTTGGGGGGCATCAGTTCATAGTCGGGGTCGGTATTTTTGTTCACGAGGTAGAACTCCACCTCGGGCGCCACTACAGGCTTTAAGCCTGCCTCTTCATATAGACCCAATACATACTTGAGTACGTTTCGGGTCGATAGGGGATGCGGTTCACCATTAGCTTTATAGCAGTCTGCGATGACTTGCCCGGTGGGCTCTCGCCCCCAGGGCACCGTCCGCAGCGTTGACGCATCCGGACGCAGCAACATGTCGGTATCAGTCGGCTCAACAAAATCCCAATGATCATCGGTATATTCGCCCGTCACGGTCTGTACCATGATTGACTCGGGCAATTTAATTTCTCGATTGGCGGTGAACTGATGAGCCGGGATAAATTTGCCCCGAGCGTTGCCCGTCATATCGGGCACCAGGCATTCCACCTCAGAAATATTGTGCTCTTTCAGCCAGGCCTCAATGGAGGCCATGTCAGCAGACGGAACCCGAGCAGCGTCGTTTCCTGGCTCAGGACTGTATGCACCTGCTTGATTTGATGCCGTTTTATGGTTCTGCTCACTCATAACGCCCCGCGGGCAACTCAACACGCGCTCAGTATCAGATGGCGCCGCGACGCCGGCAAGCGGCATAATGCCACCCATGAATGATATATCGCCAACTCATATAGTGGGGAAATATCCGCCAAGCTGGTACGCCGCCACAGCGCCGCTGATGCACGCCTTTGCGCCGCTAAAGGGGGAAGAAACCGCGGACGTTTGCGTCATCGGCGGGGGCTATACCGGTCTCTCGACCGCGCTTCACCTGCGTCAGAAGGGCTATGACGTGGTGCTACTTGAGGCCGAGCGGGTAGGCTGGGGGGCGTCCGGTCGGAATGGTGGCCATGTCGGCACCGGACAGCGTGCGGACCAGTCGAGCATCGAGAAGTGGGTGGGCGCCGAGGCCGCACGAGGCCTGTGGCAATTGGGGCTCGATGCTGTCGACACCGTGTGCCAGCTCATCGATACCTATCACATCGACTGCGAGCTGGGGTCTGGCAACCTGCATCTGGCTGCCAAACCCGGCCACGCACACGAACTGCAGGACGAACTAGAGCACTTGGAATCGATATACGGGTATCAGCAGCTCAGCTATTTAACACCCGAGGCGGTTGCGGAACTGACCAGCGCGCAAGGTTTCCACGGCGCCCTGCTCGACGCCGGTTGCCGACATCTGCACCCGCTTAAATATGTTTTAGGTCTGGCACGGGCGGCAGCCGAGCAAGGCGTCAGGATCTACGAGGGGACATGCGGGCGCCCTGCCACCAGCGGGCAGTCAGGCGAAGTCGTGACCGCACAAGGACGTGTCATCGCCAAGCATGTGGTGCTGGGCTGCAACGCCTATCTCGGGAAACTCGTGCCACAATTGGCGGGCAATATCATGCCGATCAATAATTTTGTCATCGCAACTGAGCCACTGCCCTCGCACTTGTTACCCCGCGTGAATCGAGACAATCTGTCCATGTCCGATACCCTGTTCGTGATCAATTACTGGAAGCTTTCGCAGGATGGGCGGCTTATCTTTGGCGGTGGAGAAAACTATTCAAGCCGCTTCCCGCGCGATATCAAAACGTTCGTCAGACCCCATATGCTGAACATTTATCCGGAACTCGAGCACACCGAGATTGAGTACGGATGGGGGGGCGCCGTGGGGATCACGCTGAACCGCATGCCCGACTTTGGCCGCATTGGGGAGCATTTGTGGTACGCCCAGGGATTCTCGGGTCACGGTGTGCCGACAGCGACCATGGCGGGCAAGCTACTGGCTGAGGCTATCGACGGAGACACAACCGGCTTTGATTTGATGGCGTCAGTGCCGACGCATCGCTTCCCCGGCGGCACGCTGCTTCGGTGGCCGGGACTCGTCGCGGGCATGCTCTTTTACAGTCTGCGTGACAAGCTGGGGCGCTAGAGCGCCACCGGCCATTGACACCACTGTGACGCCGCGGCTGCTGGATACTGGCCTTTAAGACGGTGGATTTAATAAGTGTAATTAGCCAGTATGTCTGCACGAATCGGTGCTTCACCCAGCGGCGGAACGCCGGGCAGGAAAATGGGAGGCTGAAACCATGATGAACTTGTTGCGCGCCCTGACAGCGCTCTCGGGACTGGGGCTTCTTCTCATCGGCCTGGGCTGGTGGATCCATCCCGCTGCGGCGGCGGAGATGTTGGGCGCAAGCTTGCTGGAGGGGACCGGCCGCAGCACCCAAATTGGCGATTCAGGCGCCTTTTTTATTGGCGCTGGCGCACTGCTGGCGTGGGGCGCGATCAGAAAGTCTGCCACTTTGACTTTGGTGGGTGGCATCTTGGTGGCCTTGGTCATTCCGGGTCGAGTGCTCTCGGCTACGACGCATGGCGGCGCTTGGACGCCTGATGAAATTGCTGGAGAGTGCATCATTCTCATATTGTCCCTCGCCACCGCCTGGGTGCTCAGGCGACAAGCAGAACCGTCTTTGTTTCGTTGAGTTAGCCCGCAACCCGCATCGATGCTGATTAGCAAACTGAAAACCCTTTTGTCTGCCGCCACGCAGACCGAAGAAGAAACGGCGCGCGGGCTGGAGCTGGCCTGCGCCGCGCTCATGTTCGAGGTCGCGCGCGCCGATTTTGCAGTCGACGACATCGAGCGCGTTGCCGTGACGTCCTTATTGGCAGAGGAATTCTCGCTCTCGGATCAAGAAGTCTCGACCATTACAGAAGCCGCGGCTGAGCAAGCCGATGCGGCAACCTGTCTCTTCGAGTTCACCCGCGCTGTGAACGACTTGGCGTCGGTTGAGCAAAAACGGTCGCTACTGGGCATGATGTGGCGCGTTGCCATGGCGGACAATGCGTTGAGCCGCTATGAAGAGCATGTCATTCGCAAGGTCGCCGACCTGCTCTACTTACCGCACAGCGATTTCATGTTGGCAAAGAGGGAGGCGCAATAGCGCCACCTAATACCTTCAGCGGAGCACGCATTGATTGTTTGCATGCTAACGGCTCCCGCCTCGGGCGCTGACCAAGCAGCCCAACACAATCAGACCGGTCCCCAGTAACGTGCGCGCCGTCACCGCCTCGTCGAAGAACCACCAGCCGAGTGTGGCCGCCCAAATAAACGCTGTGTACTCAATGGCAACCAGCCGCTGCGCCTCTGCCTGACGATAAGCCAGCGACATTAGCATGAGCGACCCGACGGCAAGCGCGGCCGCCAGCATAGCGCCACCCCACTGCATTGCCCCCGCAGGCCAAGACACTGCAAAGGGCACGCCGACTAACAGCATCAGAAAGACAATCGAATTCTGGTAGAAAGCGATTTCGAGTGGCCGTGCCATCAGGGCCTGCATTCGCTGTAAAACCAGATTGAAGGCATACATCACCGCCGACACCAGCACCGCGCTCATGCCCAACAGATCGCTGTCGGAGTCCACCGCCATCAACTCGCCACCGACCACCACCATCACCCCGCCGAAGCCCAGTACCGCTGCCAACTTGGCATTGGCGCCGATACGCTCGCCTAAAATAGGTGCCGCCAGAAACAGCGTAATGATGGGTGCGATAAACGACAGGCCGATCGCCTGAGCAAGCGGAATTCGCGTCAAGCCAAAGAAAAACAGATAGGCCATCACCGCCGTCAATGCGGCTCGAACCAAGTGAATTTTGAGGACTTTCCCCGAGGCCGGAGTCGGCTTCGTTGGCAGGTATAGCACGGCAACGATCAGCGCACCCATCGCCATGCGCCAAAACATGGCGTTGTAGGTACCCATTGCCAGCGCCTGGCCCTTCATCACTGCGTCCATCATGGAAAACAGCAGGATGCCCAGCGTCGCGATCAGCATGGGGTATTGAGCGACTTTCTTCATTTTGGCATTTCCGATGCGCATCCCGGCACCGCTAGCTGGAGTTTGCGGCGTTCAGAGAGTGTGCGGGAGAATACGCATGGCGGGCCAGAGTGGGCCAGCTTTCAGACGATAATCACCCTTCGTATGAGATCAACGATTGCCGCGAAGAGGCCTGCCGTCAGTCCTCAAAAAAACCGGACTTTTTTTCACCCGCTTCGGTATACACGGGCTCACCACGTTCTACGAGATAAGCTTGATTAGTGCTCTCCACGATCCCGACGCCCTGCAACGAGCTCGCCATCCGCTCGTAATAAGGATGCTCGAAGTGTGCAGCCAAGCTGGCGCTGTCCTCCCACAGCTCATACACCTGCATACGCGTCGGGACAGCCGGGTCGGGCGCAAAGCAGTAATCGTGGCACCCAGGCTCCTCCTCGCGCGTCAGGCGCTGCACATCGGCCGTGAGTGCCACCGCCTTATCCCGATCTACCTCACTGGCGAATTCAAGCGCCGCGACCACAATAATCATCTGCTTTCACTCCGATAAATTGGTGGGGTTATCTGGTGGCGCAGTTGAGCCACACCGCCAGCTGACACCGTTATCTCTCAACCAGCGTCTCTCGCAGAATCAGCTGCCTCAGGCAGCACCCAACCAGCCCAATACAGCGGTCAAACCCATGAGATACATTCCCGGCAGCTTCAACAGTCGCCCATGACCCGTAGCACCTAACAGCAAAAACAACAGCGCACCGAGGGCATTCGCCACCAACACAGGGTAGGCAAGTAGCGCCAGTGTTGGTTTCATAGCGACGCAGAGCAGCGTGGCGCCGGATACCAACAACAATACGGTGAACATTTGCCATGAGACCACGCTCAACGATTGCGTCAGTGGCATCAGATCACTGGCTTTGATGTGACCCAAATAAATTTTGCCTCCAACATAGCCATGAAACACAGCACCCGCCAAAGCAATGAATGCTGCAAGCCCGAGAAACGATGTTTCCATTGACTGCTCCTCCGCAAGACCACTCGAACTCAGAGTCTTGAGTGTACCCGCTGGTCGCCGCAGTCAGGGAGCATTTCGGTAGGCCGCGACGCATACAGCGAGCGCGAATGTCGATGCGTGGCCAGGGATCGTCTAATAGCGCGGGTGTCATGACGCGCTGCTGACCGCTACGCCCTATTCAACACCCTCCGGGTGCTTAGGGCAGTGCTGCCAAGGTCTTCGCATGGCACTGCCCGTCTGCCTTTTCAGCCACAGTCCAACAAGCAACCAGACCGCGACGAGATAGGGCGTATCCGAAATCAGATCCATGGCCCAGGCGCGATCGGTGGCGAGGCCACTTTCCACTTGCTTGGCAGTGAGGCCTATGCCGTGGCTGAGAGACAGCACGATGGGAACGAATTTCAGCACCGCGGCAAGGATTAGACCAAAATTGGCCCACGCCAATGCGATGTGCCACTTACTGACCATCGGGTGTTCCCGGCGAGTCATCAGCATGCCTCAGACGCGACAGTCGCGTTAACCCGCATCAGGACG
The DNA here is from genome assembly GCA_016778045.1 of Luminiphilus sp. Lineage (GTDB taxonomy): Bacteria > Pseudomonadota > Gammaproteobacteria > Pseudomonadales > Halieaceae > Luminiphilus. The sequence continues at coordinate 14,505 of JADHQG010000027.1, forward strand.
GCTTGCATTGGCGGCGTCCCCTGCAGTGCGGCCATACACCAATGACAAATTGTTAGCCGGCATCTCGATAGCGGCTCGACGCTCAAAACCGCAGGCTATGGCGACATCGGTGACGGCCTCCAGATCCCTGACACCCCACTCCGGATTCTCTGATCTGAGTTGACTGTCGAATCGGGCGTTGGAGGCTGCAGTGTGCTGGCCCTCACACTTAAAAGGTCCATACATGAACACAACGCCGTAACTGGGCAGGAGGCGCGCGGCACCGCTGAATAAAGCAGTACAGCACTCCCAAGGCGAAATATGGACCATGTTGATATTGACGACTGCCGAAATAGGCGCAGGTAGCGCGTGCTCAACAGGCCAGACGGCATCGCGTACATCGAGTTCGCGAGAGCGTAGCAGATTGCTTGAACTCACCTCCTCGCGCCAACTGTCGATCGATGCAAGGCTCGCCGCACCCATGTCAGTGGGCAACCAAAACCGCGGCTCAAGGTGTCGAGAAAAGAAGGCGGCATGCTGTCCAGTACCGGCGGCGATTTCGAGCACTGTGCCTTGCTCCGGCAGGTATTCGCGCAGCACCTGCAGGATGGATTCGCGGTTGCGCTCGGTCGCAGGTGCGTAGCGCTTTGTCATTGCCTCATTCGGCGCCTGCAAAAAAGACAGCGAGCGTGGGGATCAGCAGGATGAGTCCGCCGGCCACCAGTAGCAGTACCTCAACCCGACCGCGCCATTTCGAGCGCGGTTCGTTTTGCTCATCGGGGGACTGCGACATGATGCTTCATCCTTTGCTTTCTGCTCATGATGAAACGCCCTACAACGATCAGCAAGCGCATTTTGTTCCAGCTCAACGGGCCTTTCGTTTCACCCAACCATCAGCTCGCACGATCATTCATTGGCGGCTGCGGCACTACAACGGTCCCTACAGATCTCGAGAATTCGATTTGCGGTCGCGTAATCGCCGCAATGACGGGCAATGCAATAGAGCTTTGCCATGCTTTTCTCGTTTAATCGCTCATATAAGTCCATGTGTCACCTCCTCGCAGGTAAAGTGCCATCCGTGGCACCGAGGTCGTCCCTGACATGCGCCGGGCGATAGGGTGTTGCAGCAAACGCCGATATCCCACCCGACGCATGACAGTCTGCCTCTTGACCCATCAAGCGCCTTCACACTCTGCGCCAATCTATTGGCCGTTCGCGCCAGAGTTCAGGAGAAGCGGCTACGCGCCCAATAGCCGGTAGGAGTGACCAAAAATTGGATAGAAAAATCTGCGCAGATTGTCACTTTTTGATGTTTTAGCGTTCCCGCGAGCGCACACTCAAGGACTACACTATTCATCCAGTTGTTACCGACTTCACAAGGAAGGACCCATCGTGACCCTTAAACAGTGTTCAGTATTGGCTGTTATAGCGACGCTCTATATGCCAGCCGCCCACGCTAACAACGTCGTGGTCGATATGTCACAAGTTCAGGACTACAACCAGTATCAGATAGATTTGCAGCAATGCGAGGGCCTCGCCGTGCAAAATCAACCCGATGCACCGCAGCGTGACAGCGTCGCGGGCACCGCAGTGAAGGGTGCCGCAGTAGGGGCAGCTGCTGGCGCAGTCAGTGGTGGCTCCGGGTCGAAAGCGGCCAAAAAGGGTGCGGGAGTCGGTGTCATTGCGGCGGCTAGTCGTAACAGCCGCAATCGGCGCGCTGCCAGCGCCAATGCCAGCGCGCAGGCTGACCAGATTGTGAAGAACTGCATGCGCGGCCGGGGTTACAACGTCCTCAACTAAACCCAACAGAGCGCCGGCCCAGCCGGCGCTGCAAAGCGCATGTGAACTCGGGCGTTCAGAGGCATGTTCTTGAGTTGTGGCGAGTTAGGCGGCTATCTCACCATACGCCGCGCTGAATGCCGCCACCGCTTTATCCAAGTCCTCTTTGGTATGTCCTGCGGAAATCTGAACGCGGATGCGTGCCTTGCCCTTCGGCACAACGGGGTAAAAGAAACCAATCGCATAAATGCCCAGCTCGAGCAGTCGTTCTGACATCTTCTGCGCCACCACCGCATCCCCCAACATCACCGGCACAATCGGATGATCCCCCTCGGGCACAGCAAAGCCGTTGGCCTGCATCTGCTCGCGGAAGTAACGGGTGTTATCGTGGAGCGTATCGCGCAGCGCGGTGGAGGCCTCGAGCATATCGAGCACTTTCAGTGACGCCGCACAAATAGCGGGGGCGAGGGTGTTGGAGAAAAGGTAGGGCCTTGAGCGCTGCCGAAGGATATCGATGATTTCCTGGCGTCCGGCGGTAAAGCCGCCCGAACCGCCGCCCAGCGCTTTTCCGAAAGTGCCGGTAATAATGTCCACGCGATCCATCACGCCACGGTATTCATGTACCCCCCGCCCCTGATCACCCATGAAGCCCGTCGCGTGACAATCATCGTGATGGACCATGGCACCATATTCATCAGCCAGATCACAAATGCCGGCCAAGTCAGCAACCGTGCCATCCATAGAAAAAACGCCGTCTGTGGTGATCAGGATGCGTCTGGCGCCCACGTCCCGAGCCTCCTTGAGTTTGGCCTCGAGATCCGCCATGTCGTTGTTGCGATAGCGGTAACGCGCCGCTTTGCACAAGCGCACGCCGTCAATAATGGAGGCGTGGTTGAGCTCATCGGAAATCACGGCATCCTCAGGGCCCAAAATCGTCTCAAACAAACCGGTGTTGGCGTCGAAACAGGCGGCATACAGAATGGTGTCTTCCATGGCCAGAAAATGGCTGACCCGTCGCTCAAGGGTTTTATGAATGCCTTGAGTGCCGCAGATAAAACGCACCGATGCGGCGCCAAAACCCCATTCGTTCAAACTGTCGCTGGCCGCCTGCTTCACTTCGGCATTGTTGGCGAGCCCCAGGTAGTTGTTGGCGCACATATTGACGACGTTGGCGCCCCCCTCGAGGGTGATGTCGTTTTTCTGGTCAGAGACAATGACGCGCTCGGTTTTCCAGAGACCGGCTGATTTGATCTCGGCAATCTCTTCGGCATAGCTCGCTTTAGCGGCTTGGTAACTCATATCAATCCTTCCAATCCAAAATCACTTTGCCTGATTGACCCGAACGCATAATGTCGAAGCCCTGCTGGAATTCGGTGTAGTGAAATCGGTGTGTGATGATGCGCTCGATCGGCAAGCCACTTTGGATCATCATCACCATCTTGTACCAGGTTTCGTACATCTCACGGCCGTAGATGCCCTTGATGTTGAGGCCTTTGAACACCACGTCGGTCCAGTCGATGCCGGTATCGTCGGGCATGATGCCCAGCATGGCGATGTTGCCGCCATTAATCATCTTGCTGAGCACGTCTCTAAAGGCCGCCGGTGAGCCCGACATTTCAAGACAGACATCAAAGCCCTCGAGAATGCCCAGGCTCTCCATAAAATTGCGGGTGATTTCCTGCTTGGCCACGTTGATGGGCTGCACCTTGGGCACAATGCGTTTGGCCAAATCCAGCCGGTACTCATTGACGTCTGTCAGGATTACATTGCGCGCGCCACAGTGGCCCGCGACCATCGCCGCCATGATGCCAATGGGCCCGGCGCCGGTGATGATGACGTCCTCGCCCACCATATTGAATGACAGCGCCGTGTGAACGGCATTGCCATAGGGGTCGAAGATGCTCAGCAAATCGGTGGGCAAATAAACGCTGGGACGGAACACGTTGGTGGCCGGAATCACCACATACTCGGCAAAAGCACCGTCACGATTAACGCCGACACCCTGCGTATTGGGGCACAGATGCAAGCGTCCTGCGAGGCAGTTACGGCAGCGGCCACACACAATGTGCCCTTCGCCCGACACAATATCGCCCACCTGCAGGCCCGTCACATTGGCGCCGAGCTCGACGATTTCACCGGCGTACTCGTGGCCCGCCGTCATCGGGGTCTTGATGGTTTTTTGGGCCCAGTCGTCCCAGTTGTAGATGTGAACATCGGTGCCACAGATGGCGGTTTTATGGACCTTGATCAAGACATCATTACCGCCCACCAGCGGAATCGGGACATCCTCCAGCCACAAGCCTTCCTCGGCATGTTTTTTCACCAATGCTTTCATGACAGAAGCCACCCAATTTGCTCTGATTACTGGCCTTTTTATGCAAGATCTTGGCGTTTGGATGCCTCTGACAGGAGATTTTTACACCTATCGGTCAAACAGCTGTGATCTCTGATTCGAAGGCCTTGATCAAGGCGCTCAACCAACGGTGAGGGGCCGCGCCCGGGGCTGTCATAAACGCCCGCACCAACCCGCGCCGAGGCGCGTTACTTTGGCTCGATCATGAGGTAGGAAACGACCGAATCACCGATGTTGACCACCTCATGCCAGTCAATGCCCTCGCTGGAGAAGTAGCTCCCGGTCACCAGCGTGACCTGTCGCGTACCCGCGCCACTGGTAATGCGCATCGTTCCGCCGGACAGCGCGTAACCAAAATGTCGCGGATGAAAGTGCCGCTCGTGACCCACCCCGGGCGGAAAAGCACACCGAAATATGCGGACTTGGTCATCCTCACGCAGGACTTCACAAACCGACCTGCCCTGCCACCCCGCCGCAACTGGGTCGGGTAATGCGTCAGCCAAGGTGGTTATGGCTATCATCAGCGAGAGAGCACATAAACCGCGAAGTCCTCGCACAACACTCAATTTTGACAGGGACATCGTATTCACCTTGGCGTCAGCGTGCAGCTGGCCTGCATCCACCTCAAATTGATACCGATACGCTGCGCGGAAGGGTCGGCCCAGGCGTAGGAGACCGCGCGGTCCTCGTCAGGGCGATAGGCATACAACACAAGCGAGGGACGATTGTTGCCATAGGGCCAGCGCACATTGCGCATCTTGATGCCTACCGTCTGTGGACTGGGCTCCTCGGTTTCCAGCCATACCATACCACCCTGGTCATAAATCTCGAGACCGCGACGAAACGTCCACTCTCCGTCGCGTTGCATGGCGGTCATCCAGCACTCAAAGCGCCGGGCTTTGCGATTTTTATGGGGAACCCCGGCAGGATGGCCGAACACCCGATTCCCGTCCTCATCGATTGCGCGGTCAGTGATCCACAGCGCCTCCTCCGTTAACAAGAGATCATCATTAAAAGTGATGCGCTTATCGGTCTCAGTTGAAGCGTAAGAACAGGCGTCTGGCTCCATGTAACCCACAAATTGATTGGCTTGCCGCCGCCAAAACACATCGCACCCGGGGAGTACCCGCGTCTGCTCGGGGAGCAGACCAGACAGCTTGGTGGGGTCCAAGTGGGCATCTACCAGTGACTCGACATCGTTGGGGATATGAATGGTCAACCGGATGGCGCCGACATCGTGGTCGGCGCGGAAAGAATAAATGCGCTGACGATAGATCTGAGCAGGGTCGTCATTGAGATGCTGCTGCACGTAAAACACGTGGTCACCAAAAGCGGGTAGCGCTACGGGCTCAAACACATGATGAATACGCTCGTGGCGGAGTGCTTCATCGACCTCTTGCTCAGCCTCAAAGTAGACCTGCTCCTGATTGTCATAGACCCCGGGGAACCACTGCATCATGGTACGGAAATCTTTATCGAGCACCGCCGCCTCGTCCGCTCGAGCGCCGTTTACCGCACCGATCAGCAGAACAGTCAGCACACTAGATAGGAGTCGATTAATGATGGCTCTCCTGTTGGCGGGACACCCGCATGACTTTTTGGCTGTTATCTCGACAGAATGACATTGACGAGATATCTCTGCCACTTGGGGACATTGCCTGAAGACATTGCCTTTGCGGCGATTAAGACCTAGGTTAAAGAAGACCCTAAATCTAATAATCCATCAACCAAGGGGGCAGCGCGTTGCAGAGCCCGCGGTACACCACCGGGCCAGACTACGCCACACCAGAGTGCTGATATGAAACCGTTGGAAGGCATCACCATCCTCGAATTCTCCACGATGATCACGGCGGCACTCGCCAGCATGATGCTGGCTGAGCAGGGTGCTCGCGTCATCAAGGTGGAGCCCCACGATGCCGGCGACCCCATGCGCTACATCGGCGCGCGTAAAGGCGATATCTCCTCCCTGTTCGCCGGCTGTAATCGCGGCAAGGAATCGCTCGCTATCGACCTCAAGAGCGAGGCCGGGCAAGACGCCATCCGCGCACTCATTCCTCAGGTCGATGTTGTCATCCACAACTTTCGCCCGGGCACCATGGAAACGCTGAACCTCGGCTTTGATGCCTTGAAAGACATCAACCGGCGATTGGTATACATGGCCATCTCAGGTTTTGGCACCGAAGGCCCCCTGCGCCGCGCGCCGGCCTATGACCCCATCATTCAGGCGCATTCAGGCATGGCTGCCACCCAGGGCGGCGACGAATCACCTACATTTATCCGATCTCTACTCTGCGACAAGATCACCGCGTACACCGCCTGTCAGGCAGTCACCAGCGCATTATTTGCCCGGGAACGTAGCGGTGAGGGCCAGTTGGTCGATCTGTCGATGCTCGATGCCGGCCTGTTTTTCATGTTCCCCGACGGCTTCCAGAATCACGCGCTACTCGATGATGATGTGAT
>JADHQG010000028.1 GCA_016778045.1 Luminiphilus sp.
CGGAGAACTTGCCCAGCTGAATCTGATCCGCCCCCTTGGCACCCAGTTCGGCGAAGGCGGGAGGCAGGTTTGCCAGTTGCTCTGCCGTCATGTCGGCACGAATACATTCATCTTCAGTAATGATGCCTTGGGGTGTCTCGATGGGGATGATCGACTGAAAACGCCCCTCGCGTTGAGCGTTTGCGGCGCGCTGCTGGCTCTGCAATGCCACCCTGTCGCACTGTTCACGACTGGCACCAATGCGGGTAGCGATCAGGTCGGCGCCGCTGCCCATCAGCAGCATCTGATGCTGCACCGCGTAACCGGGGTCACTGAACACCCGTGCTTCGTCAGACAGCATGGGCACACGGGACATCATCTCGATGCCGCCGGCGACGATGGCCTGAGTCTGGCCGGCCGCTACCTTCAGGGCCGCCAGTGCAATGGCATCAATGCTGGATGAGCAAAAGCGATGCACCGTTAAACCCGATACCGATTCGGGCCAGCCCGCAAACAGCACCGACGTTTTGGCGATATTGGCGGCTTGCTCACCATGTTGAGTGACACAGCCCAGCACCACTTCTGACACTCGCGACAGGTCGAGCGTATTGCGCGTCGCCAAAGCGCCATAGAGCGGCTTAAGCAGCTCGGGCGGGCTTAGGGGGTGGAGGCCGCCATCAGACTTAGCTCGAGTGCGCGCGCTGCGAATGGCATCGTAGATAAAAACATCTTTCACGAACCCACGCCCACGACAAAGCTGGCACAGGTGGTGGTGCTGCCGCCTACATTGAACGTGATCAGATTTTCGGCGTTGGCGATTTGATAATCGCCGGCTTGGCCAGTGACTTGTCGTGCGCAGTCCAGCACCATCCGCACACCGGTTGCGCCAACGGGATGCCCCAAGCCTATCAGTCCACCACTGGGGTTAATGGGGAAGTCCCCATCCCGTGCGATGCGATCTTCTTCAACTGCCTTCCAGCTCTCGCCGGGTGCGGTCAATCCACAGTGGTCGATGGCCATATATTCGGTGATCGTGAAGCAGTCGTGAGTTTCCAATCCGTCCAGATCTGTAATGTCGGCCATCCCCGCTCGCGTTCTCGCATCGGTCAAAGCCTGCGCCGCATGGGGGAAGACCAGCGGCTGGTCTTTTGAAGCGGCGAGTTTTGTTTCTAGGAGTATAGGGGCGGAGCGATGGCCCCAGCCTTTGATGCGCGGCGCGTCTGCCAATTTCTGGCCTCGTGATTGCCAGTGGACTTTGGCAAAGCGCTCGCTGGCCAAGATAAGACAGGCCGAACCGTCGGTGATTTGTCCGCAGTCGAGCTTTCGCACGCGCCCCTCAATAGAGGGATTGAGCGCGGTATCGGTGCCGAAGCTTCCGTCGGCGAAAGCCCATTCCCGAGTCTGGGCACGCGGGTTGTGTTTAGCGTTGCCAAAATTGATCTCGGCGATGCGCGTCAGTGGTTCGTCGGCGATGCCGTAGCGTTGATCATATTCTTGGGTAATGCGGTCAAACAGAAACGGCCATGGGAATTCGCAGCGAGTGGCCTCATGACCCTGCCACGCGGCGGCGCCCAGATACTCGGCGCCGGTGCGGCCGTCCACATTGCGCATGAGTTCCAGGCCAACCACGCAGGCCACGTCGTAGTGGCCCGCCTCAATGTCTCGCATCGCAGCCAGAATGGCCATTGAACCTGATGCACAGGCTGCCTCATGGCGTGCTGTCGGCAGGTTACCGAGTTCCGGGTAAACCTGGCCAAAGAACCCACCGAGTAAGCCTTGCCGCGTAAAAAGATCGCCCACAAAGTTGCCCACGTGGCCCACTTCGATTTGATCCGGGTCGATCGCCGCGTCCTTTACCGCCTCCTGCAGTGCTTCGGAGAACAGGTCGTAAATTTCGAGGCCTTCACGCGCCCAATTACGCGCGAAGTCGGTTTGGCTTCCGCCGAGGATATAAACGGGCGAGTGCATCGACGCTCTCCTTCTTGATGCCCTGATCCTAGGCGGGGGGCGCGGAGGTGGCAAGCGCTACCCAACCGCGCGTTGCGGCGGGGCGATTTTCCCTGCTACGCTGATCGGACCAGAGCCGGCTACCTGATGTGGCGGAGGCGATCATGAATCAGGCACTTCACCTGCCCGCATATCCTGTCACCGACGGATGTATTGGTGGTGTCACCGAGTTTGAACACACCCAGTCGTGGATCTACGGGCTGGACAATCCCTACCTGCATGGCGTCTATGCCCCCACCACGCTGGAGCTCAATGAGTCGGGCCTGCAGGTCGAAGGTCAAATACCCAAGGACCTGTTAGGCACCTATTTTCGTAACGGCCCTAATCCCATTCACAAACCGGAAAACCGGTATCACCCGTTCGACGGTGACGGGATGGTGCACGCGGTATCGTTCTGTGAGGGGGAGGCCGCCTATCGCAACCGCTACGTCGAGACGGTGGCGCTTGCCGAGGAGCGGCAGGCAGGACGCACGAACTCGAACGGTGTGATGGGCCCCTTCGATTTTGATGCGTCACCTTTCGGCATTAAAGACACGTCGAATACAGACCTCTTTTATTACGCTGGCGGGCTCATGACCCTCTGGTACAACGCCGGCCATCCATATCGATTGAACCCGCAGACGCTCGAGACCGAGGGCTATTTTGAGCTTGATGGGCGCAGCCATCGGCGCTTGTCGGCGCACTCAAAGGTCGATTGGACGACGGGTGAGCTACTGTTTTTTGACTACGGGGATGAGCCACCCTATATGACCTGCGGTGTTGCGGATCCCTCGGGTAAGCTGCTCCACGAAGCCGAAATTGATCTGCCAGGTCCGCGCTTGCCCCACGATATCGGCTTCACACCCAATTACACCATTCTCCATGATCTGCCGTTCTTCCATGATCCGAAGGTACTTGAGCGTCACCGAATGAGGGTGCTGACCTTCCATCGGGATATCCCCACTCGCTTCGGATTGATTCCCCGTTATGGTCGGGGAGACGAGATCCGCTGGTTTGAGTGCGAGCCTTGCTACATCCTGCATGTGAGCAACTGCTGGGAAGAAGGTGACTGGGTCGTGATGGACGGCTGCCGGTCTGTGAACCCCATGCCGTCGGCGACCAATGACGAGGGCGAGCTTGCTCATATGCTGGCGTATATGCGTCTGGAGGCGAACAACTACCGTTGGCGCTTTAACTTACGCACAGGAGAAGTGCGTGAGGGCGATATCGATGACCTCAATACGGAGTTCAATAAAACCAACCCGCTTTACGCGGGAGTGAAAAGCCGTTTTGCCTATCACCAGCGTATCCCGCTGCTGGAGGAAGGTGGTCATACCTTGCGCTTCACCGGTTTGGTCAAGTACGACAATGAAACCGGTTTTCGGCAGCAGTGGGACTACGGTGAGGGCGTCTTCGGAAGTGAGGCGGTCTATGCGCCTAAGACCGGCGCGACGCGCGATCACGCCGAGGACGATGGCTATGTGTTGACATTGGTCACTGACAGCACCGACTGGTCATCTCATTGCCTAGTGTTCGACGCGACCGATGTTGCGGCCGGTCCTATCGCCCGCGTTAGCTTGCCACAGCGGGTGCCATTTGGTTTTCATGCCAGTTGGGCGCCCGGCATCTGATCCGTCGCGTCGACGATGCTCAAATCCTGAAGAGCATCAGCGCCGCAACCAACACCATCAAACCTGCCGCAACCTTGTTCAAGTTAGCGAGGTGCCGCTCAGTGGTGAGGAACCGCCGAAGACCGCTACCTCCAGTGGCGTAGAGCGTCATGGATAAAAACTCTGATGGCAGCATGACGCTCAGAAATGCAGCGAGCTGCTGCGGCGTTGAATACTCCACGGACATGAACCCCGGCAGCAGCGCAATCATGAATCCCCAGCCCTTGGGGTTCATCACCGCCGTCACGTAACCCAAAACGAGCAACGCGCTGGGCGATAGGTGCGGTTGGTTTTCGCCGCCCGAGAACCGAGCGGGCTGAGTCCACAGCCGATAGGCGATCCAAATTAGGTAGCTGCCGCCGGCGAGCGCCAGCAGGGTGAAGTACACATCTGATAGCGACTGAATCCAGGCCAGTAGCAGCACGCAGGTCGACACCACTGTTGCCACGCCCGCCAGCTCTCCCCACATCATCCAGAGGGTTGGCCGATAGCCTTGTGACAAGCCGAGCGTGAAGGCCAGGGTCATGCACATACCGGGCGTCAGTGAGATAGCGGCAATCGTGGGGATAAAAACCCACAACAGCTCCGGATTCATTATGGTGGCCTCAGTAGCGGATAAGCAAAACGATCAGCGCTGCCAATTGAACCATATTGATGATGACCGATAAGCGGTGCAGTTTCGCGAACTGAGCCCCGGCAGTTTCATCGCCCGCCAGCTCTTCGTCGCGCAGTTGGTTGATGCGCGGCACCAAACTTTGTCGCACCCACAGTGTCGATGCCGCGATCAACAGGCACACGCCGGCTGCCCAGAGCTGAGTGCCCAGCCACAATAGCCCCGCCAGACCGGACCCGATAATCAGCGCCAGATAGTACCGGGGGAACAGTTTGCGCAGAAACAGACCCGCGTGGTCTGCCGGCAGCGCCTGAAATACGGTGGGTGCAACACCCACTGCGAAGAACAGCATGGCGCCGAAGGTGGCCGCAACCACATAGAGAGCAATGGTTTCCATGCCCTATCTTGACCGCTGCTTATACTGCGTTGCGCAATAACCGCGCAATACAGATGGGTCCCGACGCGCGCCGTGTTTGGTTACGCGGCCCGAAACACGCTGGCGCCAGTTCTTGAACGCTTTCGGTTTCAGCGAGCGGCGCATCAGCCGAATCACCGCGGCCTCGGGCAACCCGTAAAGACGCTCGATCGCCTCGAAGGGCGTACGGTCTTCCCAAGCCATTTCGATGACCCGCGAGTGGTCCGCCGCGTTGAGGCCAATCTGGACGTCGGTCGTGGCGTCATCGATAGCGGGTTGTGCTTCGTCAGTGACGTGCGGAGAGGGTGCCATTTCAGTCATGTTGAGCCTGAACCTTGATGGTGATGATGATGGGTGAGTATGCCTAACGGGGCTCGCTCTCTGGGAAGGCCACTCTAGCGAAAACGCAGCGCTATCACCGGCACGTCCAGCCAATATTGACCGTAACCACCGGCCCCCCTAGGGTGGGCAGATGGAAGACGGGTGCGAGTGATGCGCGTACTGCTGGCAGGGGCAACAGGTTATATCGGACAGGCGGTACTCAGAGAGCTGGCCGAGCACGGCCATGACATCGTGGCATTAGTGCGTCCGGGCCGAGCGGTCAGCGATGACGTGACGGGGCCTATCGCCGTGATCGAGGTCGAGATCACGCCCCATGCCGACTGGACTCTAGACTTACCCGAGACGGATGCGGTGATTTCTTGTCTTGCCAGCCGGAGCGGTGCACCAGATGACGCGCGTCACGTTGAGTTTGAAGCCAACCGCAGCCTGCTCGAGTACGCCGAACGTGTCGATGCCCAGCATTTCGTGTTGCTTTCAGCGATCTGTGTGCAGATCCCGCGCTTGGCTTTTCAGCGCGAGAAATTGCGGTTTGAGGCGCTACTGGAGGCCTCCAAAGTGCCCGCCACCATCGTTCGCGCGACGGCCTTCTTCCGCTCTCTGGTGGGTCAGTTTGAGCGGGTTCGTGCCGGGAAGCCTTTTCTGTTGTTCAGCAGCGGCAACACCACCGCCTGCAAACCCATCTCGGATCGAGACTTGGCAGCTTTCATCGTGCAAAAGCTCACGGCGCCCCCCGAGGGGACGCAAGTGTTGCCTATTGGCGGACCTGGGCCGGCACTGACGCCTCAAGAGCAGGGCCGTCTGCTCTGCGAGACAGTAGGTCAGCCGTTTCAGACAACTTCGCTACCGCCTGAGATGTTCGACTGGATACGTTGGTTGATCAGTCCCTTGGCATTGTTCTCTCGACGTATCAGGGATCGCGTAGAGTTTCTTCGCATTGCCAAGTTCTATGCGACGGAGTCGATGCTCTGTTGGGATGAGGCATTACAGCGGTACGACGCTCAGGGTACCCCTGAGTTTGGAGAGGATACGCTGGCCGGTTTTTACGCGAAGCTACACGCCGGAGAAGTGTCGATGCCCGAGCGCGGAGAGCACTCGCTGTTCTAGCAGAGCTGACTAGTCATGCGGGGATCAGCATCAGCGTGACGATGTGCGCCGCATCGACTTGGAAGGAGTGAATTGGCGGCTGGTGCCACAACTGGGCATCCCTCTTTGCCGGCTTGATGGACAGGGTGGCCGAATCTACCCGCTGCAACTCCACATCCTGAAAACCGACCCATTGCTGAGTCATTGGATACTGGCACTTATAAAACGCTTCCTTTGCACTGAAAAAGACGGTGGTTTCGGCGTCTCGCAGTGCCGGCTCAACGGATGTGAAATAGTTTATTTCGCTATCGGTAAACAGGGTGGGCCAAAGCTTACTATCCACTCGCCCAATCGTTTCGATATCGATGCCGACCCCTCGATAGTGTGGGTGTCTTCCCACGGCCGCCGCGCACAGTGTTTTACAGTGTGACAGGCTCCCAGCGCGATCGGCTGGCCAGACGGGAGAGCGATCTTCAGCGCGGCGCAGGGCATGCCGAGGTAGCGAAAGCGATTCAGACAGGGCCCTGACCAACTGTCTTCCGGCGATAAATTCTTTTTGACGCGGTGGTGCGGCGTTGGCAATGTCTTGCCACTCATCAGGGTCAGACTCACCCTGCAGTGCATCGAATGGCGCCCAGCCAACGGCCAGATTGTGGCCCGTCAGGTGGGGGAACAGTGGCTGGAACGTCATGGCGCGATGGTAGCACCCGGAAGTCGGCGCCACGCCATCATTGATGGCTGGGGTAGCGCGTCAGGGGTCGGGATTGTCACTCGAGATGATGGATGGCGCTCTCTGGGAGGCCCAGCTGAGAATCGCCAGTGCCAGCGCCAGTAGCAATACGGCACCCGCCTCGAACAGCAGCTTGCTGGGCTCGGCCTCTTTGCCCTGTAATATGATCAGTCGAGTGATGCCGGTAATGGCGATCAGCACCGGCAGCGTCACGGGCACGCTGTGGGTGGCGTAGTAGGCATACGCCATGCCGATCACCTCGAGATAGATAAACAGCAGCAGTAGGTCGGCAAGTCGGACGCGGCCCGCGTCAAAAAATGACGTGAGCTCTAGCGCCACCGCCAGCATGGTAAGCAGGCTGATGATGACCAGCAGGATGCGTTCGGCGGCGCTGAAGAAGCTCAGCACACCGCGATCAAGTTTTTCAGTCGCCTCAGGGTAATCGCCACCTAGCTGATGTTTTGACATCGCTATTTCCACCTTTTTTATTGAAGGTCAGTAGAGGGTTATACGGGCCCGGCCCGCAATTCGTTCACGTATGCAAGCGGCGCCTTAATTCAGGGGGGCAATAGCCTAGAGGGCAACCCCCGCTGAGAGGATGAGATCAAAGATACGGGTGTCAGTGCTGGACCGGCTAATCGAAGGCCGGAATGACCTTCTCGGCCGGTACCCATGGGATGTCCACGACTTCGGCCTCGCGCCAGCCATCGCCCGCGTCTAGCGCCAGCGTTGTACCCGTTGCCGCCAACGCAGAGGGCACGTTGATCAGTGCAATATTGTGCTCCAGCCGCGGTGACCAGCAGTAGCGCGTCACGTGGCCGATCACGTCATCGCCGAATTTCACATCCATGAAATGCTGATTTGGTGTCACCGGTTCGCCGCCAAAGTTGGCCCCGACCAAGCGGCGCTCAGGGCCCGTTTTGGCGATGGCCTGAAGCGCCGCTTTGCCGACATAGTCATGAGGTTTATCGATATCCAGTAGTCGATCCATGCCGATGGTGAAGGGGCTGTCGTTAAGGGTGATATCACTGCAGTAAGAGAGCAGCGCGCCTTCCATACTGCGTGCCAAGGAAGGGCAGGCCGCTTGGATGTTGAACTCGGACCCCGCTTCCATACACAGGTCCCATAAAGCAGTACCTTTGCTACCGTCCTTGAGGATGATCTCGTAGCCCAGCTCGCCGCTCCATCCAGTGCGGCTCAGCACAACGGGGATGCCCTCCAGTGAGGTGTGGCAGAAGTGGTAATAGCCAAGCTCGGTAGCAAGGTCGCCAAAAAGCTTGTGTGCCACCCGAGGTGCCAGCGGGCCCTGCAATTGCAGCGGCGACGCGTCGGGTTCCTGGACCGTTACGTCGAGTCCACTTTGTGCGGCCACGCCTTTGGCCCAGAGCAACACGTCGCCATCGCCCGGTGACAGCCAGAAGTGGTTCTCGGCGTGGCGATAGAGCACCGCGTCGTTGATGATGCCGCCGTTCTCATCGACAAAGACCACGTAACGAGCCCGGTTGATCGGACACTTGTCGATGTCTCGGGGCGTCAAAAGTTGGGTCAGTGCGATGGCATCGGGGCCAATGATTTCCACCTGCCGCTCCGCGGCGACGTCCCATAGTGAAACGCCTTTCACGATCGCCCAGTATTCGGCGGTGGTGTCGCCGTAGCTGGTGGGCATGAACATGTGGTTGTAGATGGTAAAGGCTTTCGCGCCGGCCTCTATGGTCGCGTCATAGAAGGGGGATTTCCGGACGCGGGGCCCTATGGTGATGGCTGGTGATGACATGGCGTGACTCCATAAGCAGCGCGCTTTCATTTTGCGCGACATTATGTCCCCGAAAGCCCTGCCACGGAATCTTTTTGTCAGCGTCGTAACGCGCTTTGGGCGCTGTCGGCGAGGCTTTGGCGTCCTTGGGCAGAGAGTAGCTGCCAGTCATGCGGCAACTTTGGGAAACTCTGTCTCGACAAATTCCAGCGGTGCATCCAACTCAGAGTCGGGTGACACGACGGGCTCGTACTCCACCTCTTCATCGGAACGCGGGTCCTGATCAAAAGCCGCCGGCGCCATGGCCGATGTCGCGGGTATAAATTCGCCTTGTTCTTCGACGGTGACGGCAGTGCGACCAGGTGGCTGCAGGGCGATGAAGACGCCAGTCACGAGGCTCGCGACGCCAATAAACGCAAATAGCGCGGCGTCGCCCATGCTGCGCATCGCCCAACCGACTAACAGCGCGCTACTCGCGGATCCAAGGGCATTTAGCAGCAAGACAGAAGAACCAATCGTGACAAATTCCTCGCGCTGGGAATTATCGGCAGCTTTGGCCAGCGAGACGGCGTAAAGAGAGTTTGCAAAAGCACCGAAGGCGAACGATCCGAACAATAATGTTTCGTTAGATTCCGCCAAGAGCAAACCAAAGGCCGACAAACCGCTGGCGGCACAGAGTGCAGCCAATACGTAGCGGCGGTCGATACGATCCGAGGCCATGCCAATTGGGTACTGGGCCACAGCACCGCCGATAATGTTGGCGGCGATAAAAGCAGGCACAAAGCTGGCGTCGTTGGTTTGCGCGAGCGCATAAATTGCGCCCAAGCCCCAGAAACTGCCCATGACCACGCCCGACCCCAGCGCGCCGGCAAACGCAGTGTGAGATCGCCGATAAAGCTTGAGGAAGTTAAACCGTGTGGCCGGTACCGGCGCTGGCGCCAGAGAGCGCGTGAGACTCACGGGCACAATGGCCAAGCCCACCAGGAGCGACACCAATATGAAGGGGTACAGCGGATTGGCGTCGGTGAGGCCCAGCAGATACTGGCCTACCGCCATCGAGATCAAAACGATCGCGGTGTATATCGACAGTACCCGGCCGTGGCGGCTGCTGTCGCTCTGTTCGGCGAGCCAGCTCTCGATCACGGTGTAGGAACCGCACATCACGGCACCGAGCACAAAGCGTACCAGCACCCAGAAGATGCCCTCATCGACGAGACTGAGAAAAAGGAAGCTCGACAGGAAGATGGCCAGCAACGCCGTGAAGCTACGGATGTGCCCCACCCGGGCGATGATGGGGGGAATCATCAGCGCACCGGTCAGAAAGCCCGCGAAATACGCCGAGCCACTCAGCCCGATCAGTGTTTGCGACAGGCCGAGCTCGCTGGCGCGCAGCGGTAAAAAAGTCATATGCAGACCATGACCGGCCAACAAAAAGGCAGTCGTAAACAGCAATGACGATACGGGCCGGAGGGTGCTCATGGTGCGCGCTCAGCAGCAAATCGATGTTACTCGGTGAGGAGCGCATTTTGCCTGCAAACCTATGGCTCGCAAGTGACAAATTCGTGAATTTTTGGCGGCGCGGGTGAGGGGCCGTCGCTGTCTATTTTTTGCCCAAAATCTGCTCGGCGGGGGGGCGAATCAGGCCGCTAATTCGGCCCAGGTTAGCTTTTTGTGGCCTCTATCCTGAAGTAAGGCGTTCAGCGCTTGGATGTGCTCGGGTCCGACCTCGCAGCAACCGCCAATCACGGTGGCCCCGGCGTCTAACCATTCGGCCGCGAAGGCTGCGTAATGGGTGGGGGACAGGTCTTCTCTGGCGTGCAACACATCAACGACACCGCCAGGTTCCAGGGCATCAATGGCAGTAAAACCATTGGCAAAAGCGCCATATACAAAACGAGACTCGGCCAGCACCGGCATGGCCTGTGAGACAGCTTCAGGCTTGGAGCAGTTGATCAGTATTGCCAGAGGATTAAAGGGATCAATGGCCGCTAACGCTGCCGACAGTGTCTCGCCAGACCTCAGGCGGCTACCGTCTTCGTCCGATACGGTAAAGGCCAGCATGATCCTGACACCGGCTTGATCTGCCGCCGTCAGGACAGCGGTGGCTTCTGCTATTGAGGGGATGGTCTCAGCCAAAAAGCCGTTTACGTGGCTTTTCTGCAGATCTATCAGCTCTTGATACTCCTCAACCATTTGTGGCATGGGCAATTGCGTATCGGGCCGGTAACTGGCGACAAGGGGAGGCAGCGCGGCGATCAATGCGGTGCTGCTCTTGCCACTGTCAGCAGCGCCCTGCTTGGCAAGCTCATAAGCGTTGCGCAGTAGGGTCTCCAGAGTCGGCAGATTTTGGCCTCGGGCCAGCCGTGCCCGAGTGATGGCATAGGTGTTGAGGCAGGCAATATCGGCACCCGCCTCACAGAACTCGCGATGAATATCTACAACCAGGTGTGGTTCATCCAGCATGACCTGTAACGACCAATGATGATTAGCGGGTGCGGCGCTGCGGCGAATAAGTTCCTGCCCCATACCGCCATCAAGTAACAAAACTGATTTTGACACGATCCACTCCTCTCTTGATCAATTCGCGCCGCGATGCCGACCGCGAGTATAGAACCTATGTTGCTCCTCAGAAAAGCCCATGGTCACGAGCGCTCGACTTGGCATTAAAAACTATGCCTTTGCGGTTTTGCAGTCCGAGTCTAAAAAAGATGTGGTTTGGTTCTGACCCATGGAAAAAAGCAACGCGTAAAACACCGGCACAGCAAGGAGTGCCAGCACTGAACCAAAGGCCAGGCCGCCCATGATCGATACCGCCATCTCGCGGAAGAAGTCATCTCTCAATAGCGGCGCCATGCCGACGATAGTCGTCCCTGCCGCCAGCAGCACCGGACGCAGGCGGCTCACACAGGCCGCCACCAGTGCATGTTGGCTCAGGCCCTCTTCAGCAGAGCGCAGATTGATCTCTTCTACCATGATCACGCAGTTTTTGATCAAGATGCCGACCAGACTCAGCAGTCCAAGCAACGCGGGGAAGGTAAAAGACAGGTCGGTCACAAAGAGCCCGACAAAGACACCTACCATGATGAGCGGCACGGTCATCCAGGTGACCAACATTTGCCGCACGCTGCCAAATAGCATCAAGGTCGCAATGATCATCACCAGTAATGCGATCGGGAAGCGCGAGATGACCATGTCGTTAGCTAATTTCATCGACTCGTACTCACCGCCCCATTCCAGTTCATAGCCGGGCGGTAGGGGAATAGATTCGATGTCGCCACGGATGGCATTGAACGCGCTGGTGGCGGTTTCACCCGGGGGCGCGTTGGCTTGCACGGTGATAGCGCGAACCCGGTTGCGCCGCATCAGGAAGCTGTCCTCCGCGCGGAGTGTGGCGGCTGATACCACCTGCCGCGCCGATACAAACGACTGGGTGCTTTCGCTCCATAGGTCACGTTCAAGGAGTTCCGTCGCGGTTTCTGCCAGTGGCATGATCCGCGCGACAATAGGAACGGGCTTGTCACCATCGCGCAGTACACCGACGGGGGTGCCGACGGTGCTCGACTCCACAGCTCGCGAGACGTCGGGTAACTGAATGCCTGCGCGTCGTGCCCGGGCGTGATCTGGAATCACGGCCAGTGAAAGCCGTTGTTCACGCCAGTCAATCTTGCGATCAATCAACCTATGCTCGATGAAGTGCTGCATGGTCTGCTCTGCGAGCCCGCGCAGTTCGGTGCGGTCACTCCCATAAAAACGCGCCTCGATTTTACTCGCGGTGCTGCTGGTGAACTCGAGACGCCGAACCATGTGATGAATTTCGGGAAATTCAGCCGCAATCAGTTCACCCGTTTGCGCCATCAGCCCCGTCACCGCCTCGACGTCTTCGACATTGACCACCAGTTGCGCATAGGCGGGGTCGGGGCGCTCGGGCAGCAGAATCATGGTGAAGCGAACGGGGCCTCGCCCCGCCCAGGTAGAAACTTCGGTCACGCCCTCAAGCCCCAGCA
This sequence comes from Luminiphilus sp., assembly GCA_016778045.1. Lineage (GTDB taxonomy): Bacteria > Pseudomonadota > Gammaproteobacteria > Pseudomonadales > Halieaceae > Luminiphilus. Next base: position 12,576 of record JADHQG010000028.1, read on the forward strand.
GTCGCTTGCGCACGCGATCCGCCATACGATCGCTGGCGTGGATATCCGTGCCCTGGGTTTGATAGAGATCCACAAAGAACAGCGGTGTGCTGGTTGCCGGGAAAAACCCCTGCTTCAGCTGCGTGAAGCCGACAATGCTCGACAACATGAGCGCTAGCAGGGCAAGCGTGGTCCAGCCCCGCCGGGCAATACCCCATGCCATGAGTTTGCGGTACCCCGAAAAAACCGGTCCGGCGTATAGGCGGCTCTCGGGCACAGCCTCCGGCACGGCGGTCAGGAGTGCCACCCCGATGGAGGGCACCAGCGTAATCGCTAGGATCCAACTCAACAGCAGTGATATGCCGCAAACCGTGAACAGCGACCCCAGAAACTGACCCGTTGAGTCATTCGACAGGCCAATAGGGGCAAAGGCGGCAATCCCGATAACCGTGGCCGCCAGTAGAGGGAAGCGCGTCGTGGCAACCGCCGCGATGGCCGAGTCTCGGGGGCTGAGGCCCTGTTTGATACGAGTAATCATCCCCTCGGTCACGACAATGGCGTTGTCGACCAGCATGCCCATCGCGATCATCATCGCGCCCAGTGAGATGCGCTGTAGTTCGATCCCTGCAGCCGCCATTACGCCGATTGTGCCGGTCACCGTCAGTAACAGCACTGCGCCCACCATCACACCCGCGCGCCAACCCATAAAGAGACACAGCGCAGCGATGACAGTGGTGATGGAGGCGGTGAGGTTCAAAAGAAATTGGCCGATAGAGCGGTCAACCAGGCGATGCTGCTCAAAAAGCGGAATCATCTCGATGCCCACGGGCAAGAGTTGCTGTAGTTCGAGCAGCCGCGCTTCCACGACTTTACCCACCCGGACGACGTTCTGGGTTTCGTTGATGGCGATCCCGAGTGCAAAAATACGCTGGCCCTCGTGTCGCACGATCAATGAGGGCAGATTGGTCTCCTCGCGGGAGACGCTGGCCACATCGCCGAGGCGAATCATCGACGTCTCGCCGGGTAGGGCAATCAGCAGTTCCTCGAGTACCGCCTCGCTCCGCTCCAGCGGAATATCGATGCGCATGCGCTGATCACCCGACTCCATCATGGAAGCGGGGAAGAGTCCCGAGGCGCTGTTGATGGCCTCGACGATGCGATAAAAGGGCACGCCCAGCTGGCGTAGCTGCGCGTAATCGAAATCGATCTGGACTTGTTCCTCCGGCACGCCCTCGACCCGCACTTTGGCCACATGCTCGACGCGCTTGACTTCGGTCTCGAGTAAGCGGGCGGCGTCACGGATGGTCGCGATGTCATAGCCGTCGGCGACGGTGAAGCCATAGAGCAGGCCATAGACATCGCTGAAATCATCCTCCACCCAGGGTGGGTGCGCACCGGCTGGCAAGCGCATGGCCGCCTCGGCGACGCGCCGGCGCAGCTCATCCCAGATCTGGCCCGTGTCACTGGCTGATACTGAGTGATTGAGCTCAATCTCGATCTCTGACCGCCCGGGCAGTGATCTCGACACAATATTTTCAATCCAGGGCAGCTCCTGGATTGAGCGCTCCAGCACTTCGGTCACTTCCTGTTCCACATCGAGTGTTGAGGCGCCCGGGTACTCGGTGAACACATAGGCGATCTTGATCGGGTAGGGCGGATCTTCGAGCTGTGCAATGCGCTGTCCGCCTGCCAACCCACCGACCAGGCAGGTGAGCACGATGACCCACACATACAGTGGGTTCGCGAGCGCAAATTCAGTGAGCGATGACCGCGACATGGTTCAGCCGTCTCCGAGGGGCCGCACTTGCATACCGTCGTAGAGCCAGGCGCCCCCCGCAGCGACCACCTGTTCGCCGAGCTGAAGCCCGGACAGCACCGGCACGTGGTTCCGACTGGGTACCCCTACTTCAATGGGTCGCTTGGTCACAAGCGATGTGCCGCGCTCCACCGTCCAGACGAAGAAGTTGCCCTCGGCGTCACTCTGCACTGCACTGATGGGTAGTTGGATGACAGAGACATCGGGTGTGGCCATAGAGAGTAAAACGGTGGCGGTCATGCCCGGCAGCACAGGCCAGGGCGGGGTGTCGATCAGTGAAAACCGCACATCGTAAGTTTGGGTGTCTCTGCTCGCCTCGGCCTCGTAGTCGAGCCACTGCGCCTCGAATAGCCGATCGGAGTCGGCGGTGAAGCGCACCGCGGCTTTGCTCAAGGTTGCCGGATTCAGTCGCGCCATCAGCTGCTCGGGCACGCCGATCACGACCTCGATGCGCTCAACAGGCGCCAAGCGAATCACCGGTGAGAGTCTGGCGACGGGAGAGAAGTTTTCTACCAGACGTTTGATCAGCTGTCCCGCAAAGGGAGCGCGGAGTACCGTGTCATCGAGATCTTTTTGCGCCGTCTCTACCGCGAGCCCGGTGAGTTTGGCGCGCGCCACGGCCTCATCGAGCTCCGCCTGAGACACGGTGCCGGAGGCTTTGAGTGACTCGACGCGCGACAAGGTTTTTTCCGCCAGTTCGTGGTCAGCCTGGGCGCTTTCCAGTGCGAGCTCGAATCGTTCGGGGTCCAATTGCGCGATGATGTCCCCGGCCTGCACCAGTGCCCCTTCGGGTAGGGGCAGCTGCTGCAGCGTACCGTCGACTTCAAAGCCTAGTTCCACTGTATGCGCGGCTGCTACTTTGCCTACAAATTGTGTGGGTGTTGAGTGGTCTCCGGCGCTAACTGTAATCAAGCGAGCGGGACGTACTGCAGGGGACGACTCCACAGTAGAGCCTGCCTCACAGCCGGACATGACCAAGCCGAATATCGAAAACAGTGTTGTCGCCGTTATTCTCAGCATGGCGCCAGCTCCCGTGTCAGTGCCTTGAGGTGTCGGCGGATCTCGTTGCGCTCGGCGGTGCTGAGGTGGAGTAACCCCAGTAGCTCGAGGAGTTGGAGTCCCTGTGACGCCAGCAGAATGGTTCTTGCGGATGCTGCGGTCGGTTTGGAAGCACCTAATCGAGCGTACAAGGCTTCGACGTGGTCTTTGGCGGGAGCCAGCAGGTCTGCATTCTCGGCCGAGGCCGCGATTAGGCCTTGCGCCATGATCCGCTCGTCCTTTGGCCGGTCGAAGTCGGCATCGATCAGACCGTTGAGCAGCGTGGCGTTACTCACGTCCTCTGCCGAGCCCAGGTCCTCTATTAACCCAGATCGATTTTCCAGTAGGTGGTCCAGCAGTCCCTGCAGTAGGGCATCCTTGGAGGGGTAGTGATACAAGAGCCCCCCCTTCGATACGCGGGCCTCGGCCGCCACTTTCTCAAGCGTCAGGTGCCCCGCACCCTCGCGTTCAATGACTTTTGCCGCGGCAACGCGAATGCGCGCGCGGGTGTGCTCCGATTTCATGACGCACCATTTATAAACCGTCCAGACGGTATAGTAATATAATCCCAGTGCCCTGTCACAGGCCTCCACTAGCCCCCTAATATTGCTGGTTGCAGGGCGTGTGCGTACCCTGCAGTCATGGTGACCACCCCTTTTCTCAGTCGGCCGCTCTCCTGCAAAGATGACTGCTGATCTGCTGCTGACGATCCTGAGCTGTATCGGCTTTATGGGGCTGGTGGCATACGTCTCTTGGCGGCAGACCCGCGGCCGGGTCGATACGGGTGCCGGTTACTTCCTCGCCGGGCGGGGCTTGGGCGCGACCTTTATTGCTGGATCCTTGTTACTCACGAACCTCTCGGCCGAACAGCTCATTGGTCTCAATGGGTCGGCCTATGGTTACAACTTGAGCAGCATGGGTTGGGAGGTGACCGCCGCAATCGCGACCGTGCTCATGGCGTTTTTCTTTCTGCCCAAGTACCTCGCCGGGGCCTTTACGACATTGCCAGAGTTTCTCAGCGCGCGTTTTGACGAGGGCGTTCGTCGCATGACCGTAGTGCTGTTCATGCTGGGCTATGGTCTGGTGACGATCCCCAGCGTGTTGTACTCGGGCTCGATCGCGGTGCTTAAACTCTTTGACGTGCCCGAGCTCTTGCAACTGGATTACAGCACGGCGCTTGTGGTGACCATTATGGTGATCGGTGCCTTGGGGGCCTCCTACGCCATCCTCGGTGGTCTGAGGGCGGTGGCGATCTCCGACACCCTCAACGGTGTTGGCTTATTGATCGTGGGCGTCGCGGTGCCCTGGCTGGGGCTGCAAGCACTGGGGGAGGGGAGCGTGGGTGCCGGCCTCAACATTGTGTTGACCACCGAGACCCACAAGCTCAATGCCATTGGTGGGCCAACCGACCCGACGCCCTTTGCCACGCTCTTCACCGGGATGGTCTTCGCCAATCTTTTCTACTGGTGTACCAATCAATATGTGATTCAGCGCACCCTCGCAGCGCGCAGCCTGGCCGAAGGGCAAAAGGGCGTGTTGCTATCCGGCTTTTTCAAGGTGTTGGTGCCCCTACTGATGATGATTCCCGGCGTCGTGGCCTATCACCTGTACGGGCCCGAGCTGCAATCGATTGATCTGGCCTACCCCCAACTGGTGCGCGATGTGCTGCCGGTTTATGCCACCGGCTTTTTTCTCGCCGTGCTGCTGGGCGCGGTGCTGAGTTCCTTCAATTCACTGATCAACAGCGCGTCGACGCTGTTCTGCATTGATGTGTATCAGCCCTTCGTTGGCAGATCGGTGTCAGACGCCGAACTGGTGAGGGTGGCCAAGCGGGTGGGTCTGGTAATGACCGGCTTCTCTTTAATGGTCGCGCCATTGTTGCAGTTCGCCGCCGAGGGGCTCTGGCAGGTCATTCGGATTTTCACAGGCTTCTACAATATTCCGATGATCGCGATTGTGATCATCGGGCTCTTTACCCGACAGGTGCCCGCGGTGGCGGCCAAGGTGGTGATTGTTTTTCATATCATTGCCTATGGCTCTCTCCAGTTTGTGCTCAAGGATCTGTTGCCGGTGCACTTTCTGCATCTTTACGCGATCCTGTTTGGTTTGGAGGTTGCGATGATGCTCGCGATCGGTGCGTGGCGACCGCGAAGAGAGGCCGCTGCCATCAGACGGAGCGCAGAAGTGGACCTCACCCCCTGGGCCTATGCGCAACCGTGCGCGGTGATGCTATTGTCTTGCGTGGTGGCGCTCTATGTCGTGTTCTCACCCATTGGTCTGGTGGGTGAAGGCTCGAATCTTTTTGCGCCCGTTTTACTGGGTCTGCTCGCACTGAACCTTGCGTTCTGGTTTGGTTGGCATCGCCGATTGACCGCCGGTTCGGGAGCTCACGCATGACGAAGCCCTCATCGCCGCTCGAAGGTAACGCCGCACAGCGCGTCGCCGGGCTCACACCAGACAACCCGTACCTTTCGAGTGGGCGCAAACCCCGCTTGCTGATCGTGGGGGCGGGCATGATGGGGCGGGAGCATCTGCGTGTGTCGCAGTTACTCGGCTGGGCCGACGTGCAGGGCATTGTCGATCCCGACGGTGGGAGCCTCGAGTGGGCCTGCTCCGACTGGCGATTGCTCACCGACGCGCCGCTCACGATCTATCGCGACCTGAGTGAGGCCTGTCTGGATGACGCGGTGGACGCGATCGTGATCGCAACGCCCAATCACACCCATCGAGATGTGCTGCACGCCGTTGCCGCATCCCACAAACCCGTGTTGCTTGAGAAGCCGATGGCCACGACCTTGGCAGACGCCATGGACATCGTGAGCCTCGCGCGGGACTACCCCGCCGTCGTCCAGCTGGGCATGCAGTATCGCTTCAAGGCGCAATACGTTGACGCGCTGCAGGCGGTGGCCGCAGAGAGCGCTCTCGGACAGGTGAAGACTATTTCCATGTCGGAGTATCGACCGCCCTTTCTGGACAAGGTGGATCAGTGGAATAAGTTCAACCGCAACAGCGGCGGCACTTTGGTTGAAAAATGCTGCCACTACTTTGATCTCATCAACGTCGTCGCGCAGTCACGACCGAGGCGGGTTTATGCCAGCGGTGGCCGGGCGGTGAACTTTCTGGATTTTGAGTGGCAGGGCGAGCCATCTGACATCGATGACCACGCCATGGCGATCATCGACTACGACAATGGTGTACGTGCCAGTTTTACGCTCAACATGTTTTGTCAGGAGTTGTACGAAGAGTTGGTGGTAGTGGGCGAGCGTGGCCGGTTGGTGGCCAGCGAGCAGGCCAGCTTTCAACCCGATACGCCCTCAAAAGCCGAGCTGCTGGTGGAGGTGCCAGAGCATCCCGCTTACCGGGGTTTGCCCGTTGGCTATCCCGACTGGATCGAAGCCAGCGGCCACTATGGCGCCACCTTTTTTGAACACATCGCCTTTAATTTGCAGCTGGCGGGGCAGGCGATGGACGCGGCCACGCCCGAGCAGGCACTCTGGTCGCTGGTTGTGGCCAGCGCCGCCCAGCACTCTATGCAGAGCGGGCGTGAGGTCGACGTCGGCGCATTTTGTGAAGCAGAGGGCATCGGTGATTTTTACGAAGGACGTTAACGGCTCACTGCCAAACCCATGGGCTAACGCCAGTGTGGGGCGGTGAGGAGCTGGTTGGTGATCCTTTTCCCGCGGTAATGATGTGACCCGATGCTGGGGTCGAAAGGAGAGACGACAGTGAGGACAGGGATTTCGGTAGGTAGCGGCGAGATGCCTGCCATTGGGCTCGGTCTGTGGAAGATCGCCAGAGAGGACACCGCGGAGATGGTCCGCTGGGCCATCGCTGAGGGTTATCGCCACCTCGACAGCGCGGCTGACTATGGCAATGAAGCTGAGGTGGGTGAGGGGCTTCAGGCAGCACTGTCTGAGGGCCTCGTGAGACGTGACGAACTCTGGGTCACCTCAAAGCTCTGGAATACTTTTCATCGGCCCGAGCATGTGCGCGCGGCTTGCGAGCGCACATTACAAGACCTCCGCTTGAACGAGCTGGACCTGTATCTCATTCATTTCCCGATTGCGCTCCAGTACGTCGACTTCGACACTCGTTATCCTCCGGAGTGGATTGCTGATGCCGCTGCCGAGAGCCCCGTGATGGTGCCCGACGCGGTGCCGCTCTCTGAGACCTGGGGCGCGATGGAGGAGCTGGTGCGCGCGGGGCTGGTCAAGGAGATTGGGGTTTGTAATTACAACACTGGGCTGCTCCATGACCTGATGGCGTACTCGCAGATCAAACCGGCCATGCTGCAGATCGAATCCCACCCCTATCTGACTCAAGAGCGACTGCTGCGCGCCGCGGCGCAGTACGATATCGCGGTGACCGCGTTCTCGCCTTTGGGCGCGCTGTCCTATCTGGAGCTCGACATGGCTGATGCCGGTGAGTCGGTGCTCGAGCAAGCCGCGGTGAAAGAGGCCGCCGCGCGCGTCGGTCGGACGCCTGCGCAGGTGGTGTTGCGTTGGGGCATCCAGCGGGGCACGGCGGTCATCCCGAAGACCAGCCGGGTGGAGCGGCTGAGAGAGAACCAGCAGCTGTTTGATTTTGAGTTGAATGACGCGGAGATGACGGCGATCTCTGCCCTAAACCGTAACCGGCGATTTAATGATCCGGGCCACTTTTGCGAGGAAGCCTTTGGCACTTTCTTCCCCATCTATGACTGAGGCGGCTGCAGAGTTTGTGGGCACGGGGGCCGGCGTGGGTGCGAGAAACGGCAGGGGCGAGGAAGGCAGCACGGACATGGGCATAGGCGCGAGCAGCAGCAAGGGCAGTGTGATGGCCTTCAGCACGGTTACACAGCCTGCGGCGCCCCGAGCGTGTTCAGCATCATGAGGTTTGATCCGCAGGCTGTTACCGGCCAGCAGCGCCACGGCGATTCGACATTCCCGCTGGTGTTGGTCGCTGAGGAACCGTTGTCGACGCAGGATCTCCACGCCCAGTCGGCGACGCTCATGCAACAACTGGCGACTCACGGCGCCATCCTGTTTCGCGGCTGTGGGGTGATGGATGCGCAGGCCTTCGATGACTTCGTCGCTGGTTTTGACCTCCCGAACTTTCCCTACGACGAGTCGCTGTCGAATGCGGTGCGGCACAACCGCACGCCACGCGTCTTCACCGCCAACGAGGCGCCGCGGGATGTCGAGATTTTTCTACATCATGAGATGGCGCAGACCCCGTACTTCCCCAGCCATCTTTTTTTCTTTTGTGAGCAGGCTGCTGCGGCAGGTGGCGCCACGCCACTCTGCCGCTCTGATGTTTTGCTCAAAAAACTGTCGGAGCAATTACCCGATTTTGTGGCTCGTTGCAGAGCGCACGGTGCGCGTTATTCGCTCACTATGCCCGCCGAGGCCGATGCCACCTCGGGGCAGGGCAGAAGTTGGCGCCAGACGCTGAACGTGGACTCCAAAGAGGCGGCGGAGGCCAGGTTGGCATTGCTCGAGTATGACTGGCAGTGGCTGCCAGATGATG
>JADHQG010000029.1 GCA_016778045.1 Luminiphilus sp.
CCAGCTTGCCCGAAAAAGGCCTCTACCTGTGGGGCGGTGTCGGCAGGGGGAAGACCCATTTGATGGATATCTTCTTCGACACACTGCCTTTTGAGCGCAAGCTAAGAGTGCACTTCCATCGCTTCATGCAGCGAGTGCACAACGCGCTGACTAAGCATGGCGGTGCGAAAAACCCGCTGGAGCAGGTCGCTGAAGACATTGCCGCTGACGCCATTGTGCTGTGCTTTGACGAGTTCTTCGTTAGCGACATCGGCGATGCCATGATTCTTGCGGGCTTGATCGACGCGTTATTTCGCCGGGGCGTCACTATGGTGGCGACGTCTAATATTCCCCCTGCTGACCTTTATCGCGACGGACTTCAACGCAGTCGATTTCTTCCCGCGATCGCCCTGCTCGAGTCACACCTGCGGGTAACTCATCTTGACTCGGCGACGGATTATCGTTTTAGAACGCTCAGCCGCGCCGATTTGTGGCATGTGCCCCACGAGGCGTCTGCCCGAGTGTCGCTCGAGCGGTATTTCACTTCGTTGACAGGCCGCCCTGTGGGCGATTCACTGGTGATCGAGGTGAATCAACGGCAATTACCGCTGATTGGCGGTGCGACGGGTGTGGCGTGGTTTGCTTTCGGCACCCTATGTGAGGATGCCAGAAGTGCATCAGATTACGTGGAGATCGCCCGCGAGTATCACACTGTGCTGATCGAGAATATCCCTGTCATCGGGAAAGAGAGAGAGGACGCGGCGCGGCGCTTTATCAACCTTGTGGATGAGTTCTATGACCGCAACGTCAAACTCATCGCGACGGCAGCCGCGCCGCCCGAGTCGCTGTATGCTGGCACGCGGCTGGCTTTTGAGTTCGAGCGGACGGTATCGCGGCTTCAGGAAATGCGCACCCAGGAGTATCTTCAGGCAGAGCATCATCCCTGATGGCGGCCTGACAAAATAACGGTTGAAAGGCTTTGGGGTCTCCAGTAACATCCGCGCTCCTTTTGAACCGCCCTCAGGGCTGTGGTCATGAAAACATATAGCGCCAAGGCAGAAGACGTGCATCACGACTGGTTGGTTGTTGATGCTGAGGACAAAACCCTCGGGCGTCTCGCCACTGAAATTGCACATAGGCTGCGCGGCAAGCACAAGCCGGAATACACCCCACATATGGACATGGGCGACTACGTTGTTGTGGTGAACTGCGAGAAAATTCGGGTAACCGGGGCGAAGCAGACCGACAAGATGTACTACCACCACACGGGCTTCCCTGGCGGCATCCGCTCGGCCAGTTTTGAGCAGCTCATCTCACGCGCGCCTGAGCGCGTCATCCAGCGTGCGGTGAAGGGTATGATGCCTCGCAACCCTCTGGGCCGCGCAATGCTAAAAAAGCTCAAGGTTTATGCGGGCCCCACGCACCCACACTCGGCGCAGCAGCCGCAGCCACTGACGATCTGAGGAGGTCTGGATGGCAACCGCACAATATTACGGAACAGGCAGACGTAAAACCTCAACGGCTCGCGTCTTTCTGCGCAATGGCAGCGGCAACATTACGATTAACGGCCGATCGATCGACGAGTATTTTGGCCGGGAAGTCGCGCGTATGATCGTGCGACAGCCGCTGGAGTTGACCGAGAACACCAGTAACTTCGACGCCAACGTGACGGTGACGGGTGGTGGCAGTTTTGGGCAGGCAGGCGCTATCCGACACGGCCTGACGCGCGCTTTGCTTGAGTATGACGAGAGCCTTCGCGGGACCCTGCGAGCGGCCGGTTACGTGACTCGCGATGCGCGAGAGGTTGAGCGTAAGAAAGTAGGCTTGCGAAAAGCACGCCGTCGTCCACAGTTCTCCAAGCGCTAACGTTCAGACAAACACCAAAACGCCCGCTTATGCGGGCGTTTTTTTTGCTCGCTGGCGCGAGATCGCGGCGCTACAGTCTCCGGGCGCAAGTGAGGTTCGGTGTGTGGGTTGCAGAAGCACTAACCCAGAAACCGGCCGTAATGTCGATGTCGGCTGGCCCGGCGCTCGAAAAAAGCGAGGGATTTAACGTGCCTTACCTGTATTTACTGATCGCGGTGGCGCTAGAAGTTTGCGGCACAATGTTGTTGCCGGTGAGTTAAAATTTCACGCGGCCTCTCCCCACCCTGTCACTGATCGCCTGCTACGCGGCGTCGTTCTATTGTCTGACCTTTGCGCTGAATACGCTGCCGATTGCGGTGGTTTATGCCACTTGGTCAGGTCTCGGTATTTTCTTGATTACTGTATTTGGCTACCTGTTCTTCGAACAGGCGCTGGAGTGGCGAGCCATCGTCGGGTTGGTGATGATCGTGATCGGTGTGGTGCTGGTGAACGGCGTCGTGGCGAATCGATAACCTTATAAGGGGGAGGGCGCTGATCTTCCGGAGATTGCCGCGCGTAATTCAACTTGCTGGTGGCGGTAACGACCATTACACTTCGCGCGCTGAACTTATCTTGCGTGTCAAACCAAACTGACTTCCCCGCACCGCTGCTTTTTTGTGGGGCGTCATGGCAGGCGATATGACCCAACGGGAGACGCTCACAAATGACCGATACAACCGAAGCCCACGACTCTGACGCTGGCGACAGCCAAACCCGCCGACGATTTTTGACGGCGGCCACCTCTGCCGTTGGTATTGGCGGTGTGGCCGGCGTGGCGGTCCCGTTTTTGGGCTCCTGGAACCCCTCAGAGAAAGCGAAGGCGGCTGGCGCCCCAGTGCGCGCTGACATCAGCAAGCTCGAGCCCGGCCAGATGGTCGTGATTGAGTGGCGCGGCAAGCCCGTGTACGTCTTAAGGCGCACCGCAGAGCAGATCGCAGGCCTGCCGGGCTTAAACGACGATTTAAAAGATCCCCAGTCTGCCTCCTCGGCGCAACCCGACTACATTGCTGGCGAGGGCAGGGCGATTAATGACGAATTTTTGGTGATCGTCGGGCTGTGCACGCACTTGGGTTGTGCGCCTAAGTTCCGGCCCGAGGTTGGCGCAGCGGACCTGGGCGGCGATGACTGGCTGGGTGGCTTCTTCTGCCCTTGCCATGGCTCCAAATTCGACCTGGCGGGGCGCGTTTACAAGGGCGTTCCCGCATCCGCGAATTTGGAAGTACCCCCCTATTCATTTGAAAACGACAACGTCCTCGTAATCGGCGTTGATGCGGAGGTTGTCTGATGGAAAAAGCATTAACAGGCTTGATGTCATGGATTGATGACCGGTTACCTTTGACGCGGACTTGGAACACGCACATGGGCGAGTATTACGCGCCCAAGAACTTCAATCTCTGGTATTTCTTTGGTGTGTTCTCTTTGTTGGTGCTAGTCAATCAGCTATTGACCGGTATCTGGCTGACCATGAATTACACGCCGTCTGCAGAGGAAGCGTTTGCCTCGGTTGAGTACATCATGCGCGACGTTGATTACGGCTGGTTGCTGCGCTACATGCACTCCACTGGCGCGTCTGCTTTCTTTGTCGTGGTCTACCTGCACATGATGCGGGCGTTGCTTTATGGCTCCTACAAAAAGCCACGTGAACTGATCTGGATCTTTGGCATGCTGATCTTCGTTGTGCTGATGGCGGAGGCTTTCGTGGGTTACGTTTTGCCCTGGGGCCAAATGTCATATTGGGGCGCACAGGTCATTATTTCTCTTTTCGGAGCGATTCCAGTAGTGGGTGAAGACATCGTCACGTGGATTCGTGGTGACTACTTGATCTCGGGTATCACTTTGAACCGCTTCTTCGCCTTGCACGTGGTGGCCCTGCCTATCGTGTTGCTGGCGCTGGTGGTCCTGCACATCCTTGCGCTCCATGAAGTGGGCTCCAACAATCCAGATGGCGTTGAGATCAAGAAGCACAAGGGATCGGACGGCGTGCCTCTGGATGGCATCAAGTTCCACCCCTATTACTCGGTCCATGACGTACAGGGCATTGCCGTATTCCTGTTCTTCTTCTGCGGTATTTTGTTTTTCGCCCCCGAAATGGGCGGGTTTTTCCTCGAGTATGCGAATTTCGAGGAGGCCAATGGACTGAAGACCCCAGAGCATATTGCGCCCGTGTGGTACTTCACGCCGTTCTATTCGGTGCTCCGTGCTGTCCCGGACAAGTTCTGGGGCTTTGTGTTCTTTGCGATCTCGGTGGTGATTCCGTTCGCGTTGCCGTGGCTGGATCGCAACCCAGTTAAGTCTTGGCGATACCGGGGTATGCTGAATCGCGTCATGCTGCTACTGTTTGTCGTGTCGTTCATTATTCTCGGGGTACTTGGTGTCAAGTCACCGACACCAGAGAGAACCTTTCTGGCCCAGATCTGCACCATCTATTACTTCTTCTTCTTCCTCGCCATGCCATGGTGGTCGCGCTTGGATCGGAACAAGCCGGTCCCCGAGCGCGTGACGATGGATGGCGGTATGCCAATGTGGAAGAGCCTGGCGACGCTGGCCCTCATCGGTGCTATGACGTTCTTGCCCTTGAAGGCGGTGGGTGCGGAGTCGGCTTATGACTGCGGCACTATGCCGTGTGATGCATTTCAGGCGGATGCGACAGACAAGCCGTCTCTGCAACGGGGTGCCGCTTTGTATGCAAGCTATTGCATGGGCTGCCATTCTCTGCAGTATTCGCGGCACAACCGAGTCGCCCGGGATTTAGGAATCCCCGAAGATCTTTACAAGGCCAATCTGGTTTTTGACCCCGAAATCAAACTGGGGTCACTGATGGCGAATAGTATGGACAAGGGAGAGGCAAAGGTGTGGTTCGGTGCAACCCCGCCCGATTTGACCCTGGTCGCGCGATCGAGACAGCCAGACTGGCTTTACACTTACTTGCGAGCATTCTATGAGGACGAGTTGCGGCCCTATGGTGTGAACAACCGGGTGTACCCCAACGTGGGCATGCCCCATGTGTTGATGGAATTACAAGGTCTCTCAGCTTGCTCTGACGAGACTGGATCTCCAGCCGCCAAAGCTGAGCAGTGCAAGACAGTCAGTGTCGCTTCAGCCGGCGTGATGTCTGCGGAGCAGTTTGACGGCGCCATGTATGATCTGGTGAATTTCCTGGCCTACACCGCGGAGCCTTATAAAACAGACCGGATCCGGATTGGAACCTACGTATTATTGTTCCTAGTGGTGTTCTTTATCTTCGCCTGGTTGCTGAATCGGGAATATTGGAAAGACGTCCACTGAGCACGAACTCAGCCTCTGGGGGCAACCACTGCCCCCTATTGAGTGGTACACTTCGCCACCCTTTGATCAGTTGAAACCCTATGTCAGATGATGCTTCTGGGATCGTTTCAAAACGATCCTCCATGACCCTGTTCTCAGACAACACCAGTCATTACAGCCACAGAGTCAGGTTGGTGCTCGCCGAAAAGGGAGTCACCGTTGAGCTGGTCGAATCCGAGTCCGGAGCGGTGCCTGCCGAATTAGGAGATCTGAACCCCTACAACTCTATGCCGACACTCGTCGATCGCGAGTTGGTGCTCTACGAGTCCAAGGTCATGATGGAGTATCTCGATGAAAGATTTCCCCATCCGCCGCTACTGCCTGTCTATCCCGTGGCGCGAGCCGAGAGCCGTCTATTTGTCTATCGAATAGAGCGCGACTGGTCTGCACTGGTCGATGCGATTCAGTCGTCGCGCAGTGATAACGTCGTTAAAAAGTCAACGAAGGAATTGAAAGAAAGCCTCATGGCCGTCGCGCCGATCTTCGCAGAGAAGCCGTTTTTCATGAGTGAAGAATTTTCTTTGGTTGACTGCTGCGTCGCGCCAATTCTCTGGCGCCTGCCATCCCTAGGCGTCGACATCCGGGCCAGTAAACAATCTAAGCCTCTTTTCGATTATATGGACCGCCTGTTTAGCCGCGAGGCCTTCCAGGAGAGCTTGTCTATACAAGAGCGGGAAATGCGCCTCTGACGGTGCCGTTCCCACTTGAATTCCAGCCGCCCCTACATCATCCGCGCCATCTACGAATGGATAGTGGACAACGGATGCACTCCGCATCTGCTTGTCGACGTTGAAATCGAGGGTGTGGACGTGCCCCAGGCGTATGTCAGCGACGGGCAAATTGTTCTGAACATTTCCCCGACGGCGGTGGTCGGGCTGGACATGGGTAATGAGACTGTGGCGTTTAACGGCCGTTTTGGCGGCGTTGCTACTGACATTACTGTACCTGTCAGAGCGATCCTCGGCATTTACGCGCGGGAAAACGGCCAAGGCATGGTGTTCGATACCGCCGAGGAACCCGATGTCCCCCCCGACCCTCCGGCTGGCAAGGGGCGACCGAGTCTAAAGGTCGTTAAATAGCAGGAGCTGGGATCAGCTCGAACAATTGCACCACGCGCTCTGCGCCGCTGACCTCCGCGGCTTCCAGTGCGACCCGATCCGCCTCTTCTGCTGTTAAAAGCCCCATTAGGTAAACCACGCTGTTTTCCGTGACGACCTTAACTCGTCTGCCGGGTGTGTCTGAGCTTGCCAGCAATTTTGATTTCACCTGAGTCGTAATCCAGGTGTCATTGGTGCGCGTTCCTGCGCTGGAAGCGGGACCAATCTCCAGCTCGTTATAAATTCTGCGCACATCTTCAATCTTGCGCACCACGTCAGTAGCAAGCGACTTCAATTCTTCCGATGGCACTTGCCCTACAAGCAGCACAAAGCCGTTAAAGGATACAGCGCTGATGTGTGCCTCGTCGTAGCCCTCATCAGCCGCATTAATATTGACCTCGGCCTTGGTTTCGATGCTTTCGTCGGTCATCTGTTGGCCGAACGTGCGCTCTCCCGGGTCCTCTTCGATGGGGCCGGCGCCGGCGCTCGACATGATCGCGCCACAGCCTGTCATAGCCGTTGACAGCACAATGGCCATTGCAAGGTGAGTCATTCTCGCCACAGTTTAGTTCTCCATGGGTCCAAAGGTGTTGATATCAATGAGGCGCGCCAAACAAACGGCCAGTATCTGGTTCAGTGTCACGCGGGTTTCCAGGTTGTCCTCGTTTGTGCTGACGCAGAGGCCCGGACCTAGGTTTCCCATCCAGATCAATTGCATCTGCCTCTGCTCAACCGCGTGATGCAGCTGTGAAATATCCTGCTCACTCAACGATGCGGCAAATACGATCGCCACGTCACCTGCTTGGCCCAGTGCTTGAATTTGCTGGCTAGCCCAGACTGTCCCGGTCTCCACAGACTCGATATGGTGTTCCGCCAGTTCAATGACCGGCAGGCTGGGTCTTTCACGCAAGAGTCCGCGATGAAGCAAGCTGGCAAAGGCACTTGCACTGGCGCAGTCAGCGCCCAGTCCCACGCTGAACAATTTCCTGTCATTTAAAATAGCGCCGGAAGCCGATACGACCGCCTCGCTCAATGAGTCTGCTATACCGTCCACCGCCATGCTTGCGGTGTTCAAGTGTCGCTGAAAGAATTCCGATATGAGGGGGTAAAAATCCACTGTGTGATCGCTGTGATACACCTGGCGTGCTATTCAAATGCAGCGCGAATCCAAACCGGTTCCCACCGCGTGACGGCTCCATCATAAGCGATCACGTCGAAGCGACAAGGGTGATTCTTCCACGACGGATATCGTTGCAAAAAAGTCGCGGCGCTTTGCCGCAGTTTGCGTTGTTTCGCCGGCGTCACGCTACCCAGCGCGTTTCCGTGTCGGGAACAAGCCCGATAGCGCACCTCGACAAATACCAAGTGATGCGCCTCTTGCATCACCAGGTCAATTTCCCCGCGCGGCACCCGAAAGTTGCGCGCCACAAAAGTGAGCCCTTGTTCGGACAGAAAAGCCTCGGCGCGTCGTTCCCAGAGCAGGCCTGTCTTCTGCACAGTGTCCTCGCTCATACATTAGTTTGTGTATCAGGGTAGCGGCTCGCGTCGAACGTGCGCGCGATCAAAAGTGGCCAAATCCAATGCTCTCTCGATCGTTCCGTCAGTTTTGCGCCGCAGCAGGCCGGTTTGACCCTGAACGACCCACTGTTCAGTGGCGTTTATTTGATTCCAGTGTTGCGCCAGTGTCAGCGCATCACTGCCCAGGGCGCGCAAACGACCCAGGCGATCAGGGGTATTGGGCGGCAACATGGCAGGGGTTTCAACAAAGAGCACGCCGTTCAGATCCCGATTTCGGGTGTTGTCCAGTCCGTCGTTGATCGTCGACGTGGCGTACACGGGGACATTGCCCGTCATGTGGAATACCAGCAGAGGGCGCCACGTTCTCGCTGTGGCCGCATCAGGCGCGAGCATAAAGATACATTCGAAGTCGCTGCGGCCCCGGCCTCGCGCGTCGACGGGTAAGTCGAACGCGTTTTCGACGGCACGAATCCGCTGATCGCTGGAGCCTGAGCCCAGCAATTTTCCCAGGGCAGCATTGGTTTCGGCGGGGTCGTCAACCAGCAGGGTGCCTCTAAGCTGCCCGCCCCGCGCGAGCCAGCGATCCTCAAAAGCTCCGAGTAATCGCCGCCCTCGAATACTGTCCTGACCCATGACGATGGCATTCCTGCAGCCCTTGCCGAAGGCAATGTCCGCAATTTGCCGCGATTCGTCTTCTGGCGCGAGACTGAGACTCATCCAGTTTCTTGGACGGGTTGTGCGCGACGTGTCGGGCTGGTTTAGCGCGATAACGGGTATCCGTCTCGAGCGCAGCGCTTGCAGGTCGGCCACTGAATCCTTGGTCAAAGGGCCGATAATGACATTGGCTCCGGTGTTCGCGGCGTCTTCATAGGCGACGCGAATATTGGCGTATTGACTCACATCGACTGTGCTCAGCGCGGGACGATCGCTGGGATCCGGGTATAGCCGATACAGTTGGTCTATGGCGCCAGCAACAACGGCCTCTCCTGCGGTTGCCAGATCCCCATCAAGCGGCAGCAGTAACGCGACTCGCCCGATTTCTCGTGCGCCGGACCATTTTATGAGGTGTGCAGGCATGGGCAAACGCGCCGACTCTAAGCCCGCGCTTGCGCGCCAGGTTGCAAAGGAATGCTGGCCTGATCGATAGGCAATGAGCATATCAAGCCAGCTTTGCCACTCGGGGTCACTGCTACCTGCGCGCTGTTGCCGCAGTGTCCCTAGGTCAACGCGCAGTAAATAGCCAAACAGCCTGTCACTCTCGGCACTGCTACTGGTATCGCGGCGCGATCCGATGCCGCGCGAAGAGGACTGCTCCCGCTTTGCTCGCTGGAACAGGAGCTCAGCGGCTAACAGCCATTCCTCAGCCAGCACTGCGTGTAGCTCCCGCTCCCGCAAGACAAAGTCTCGGGCTAGCGTGTTGTCACGTGCGAGCGTATCGAGAAGCAGATCAGTCCGCTCTAGGTCGCCTTCCAACCAGGCCAGACGGCTGTCGATGGCCACCAGTGTTGAGGCATCGGTGTCATCCAACGACAACAGATTCCGCTCATGTCGAGCGACCAGCAGGGAGGTGGACTTGGCGAGGGAGGTAATTTGCTCTACCCGGTCTGTGTCTAGCTGCTCACCCTCTAGGGGCATGGGCTCCAGCTCAACGACGGGGGACGAGGTCTCAGGTTGGGGCGTCTCGGAAGGCGCGCCCGCGCAGCCCGCTATCAGGATCAGGCACGCCAGTAGCAGCATCCTGCCGGTCAGTCCTGCCCATGGCGCGGGCACTGTTAGCCGTGACGGTGCGCCGGGCTGCTGACTCAGTCGACACATGGGGTGACCTATCGCCTTCATCGCGGCAGTATAGCCGCAACCGGGTCGGCTTGGCCCAAGATGGAGCAAAGGTGGTGTCAGCGGGTCTCTATATAGTGGCTACACCCATCGGTAACCTCGGGGATATGACCCAGCGGGCGGTAGATACTTTGATGGCGGCAGACGTGATTGCTGCGGAAGATACCCGGCACTCGGTCAGGCTACTGCAGCACTTTGATATCCGAACCCCGTTGGTCAGCTATCACGACCATAGCGATGTGATGGTGCTGGAAAGCTTGCTGACTCGCCTCGGCAATGGCGAAAAGATCGCCCTGATTTCGGACGCTGGCACGCCGCTTGTGTCTGACCCCGGCTACCGGTTGGTAGTGGCGTGCCAGGACGCGGGCTTTCCGGTAGTGCCTATCCCCGGCGCCAGCGCGACAATTGCGGCGCTCAGTGCGGCGGGCTTGCCAACCGATCACTTCTATTTTGAAGGTTTTCTGCCGACCAAGGCTGGACAGCGTCGTCGTCGATTGCAGGATTTGCGCACTATGGAGGCAACGCTGGTCTTTTTTGAATCGCCACGCCGCCTGCCAGAGTCGTTGGAGATGATGTGTGCCGAGTTGGGAGATCGGCAGGCCGCCCTCTGCCGAGAGCTGACCAAAAGCTTTGAGACGATTCGTCGCGACGGCCTTTCTGGGCTTGCAGAGTTTGTGCGCTCGGATCCGAACCAGCAAAAGGGCGAGTCAGTGGTGTTGGTTGCCGGGTTCGATCCTAGCGAATCTGAGGTACCACCCGAGGCGTGGGCGTGGTTGGAGAGACTGGCTGATGAGCTGCCCCCGAGGAGGGCGGCGGCGGTAGTGTCTGACATGACAGGGGTGCCATCCAAGTTGCTCTATCAGTGGTTGCTGAATCAAAAAACCGATTCATAAGGTTGCGGGTTGGGGGGCTTACCGGTAGCCTCGCGGTCGAGTTGGTCAGACGATCGCTGTCGCATTGCGGCAGAGGAAAGTCCGGGCTCCATTGGGTCAGAGCGCCAGGTAACGCCTGGGGGGCGTGAGCCCACGGAAAGTGCAGCAGAAAGGAAACCGCCTGCTTTGCAGGTAAGGGTGAAAAGGTGCGGTAAGAGCGCACCGCGCGGTTGGTAACAACCGTGGCGATGGTAAACCCCGCTCGGAGCAAGACCAAATAGGAATCCTATGCCGTGACCCTCGGCGGATTCGGGTAGGTCGCTTCAGGCGAACGGTGACGTTCGTCGCAGATGAATGGTCGTCCACGACAGAACCCGGCTTATCGACCGACTCGTTATACCCCCCTCCATGAGGGGGGGTTCCACTTCCTCAATCATTGTCTAAGGCATCAGTCATCCCTATCGATCGATCGGCGCTGACTCATGGATTCCTGCTCTCCGCTAGCCGCGCTTTGTGGGCCTCTAGGTCACCACCCGAGCGGCTTCAGGTTGGGCTGATAGAACAAATAACGATTTAAATTATTTTTTTATTCTATAAACGCATATAACCTCATGCGAAACCTCGTTTGCGAGGTTAAAAAGCTGTTTTGTTGCGTTTTTCCGAATACGATTCTCCTCCGAAAAAGAAGCCATCCGAGGCTCGTAAGGCACTGAAAAGCCACGATTTTTTATTTTTTCTGCGTTGACCACCCCTCTGGCCGGGCGTATAGTGGCGAATAGTGGAGCAAAGTGGGAAAAATAAGCACTTTGTGGAGATCAGCGGAAGTCAGTGGGTAGGGCGGCATGTTTCGTGGGGTGCAGCACATCAGCTTGGATGCGAAGGGCCGTATGGCGGTGCCTTCACGTCAGCGTGAGCTCCTTTCCGTGATAGGAGAGGGGCATATCGTGCTGACAGTGGATACTCAGGCTCCGTGTCTTGCTCTCTACCCGCTACCCGAGTGGGAGCGCATTGAGCGGGACGTGCAGGCGTTACCGGCCCTGAATCCGGCAGTGAAACGATTTCAAAGATTGGTGCTGGGCTATGCCACTGATCTGCAGCTGGACGGTAGCGGGCGCATTCTGGTGCCGCCTGCCCTGCGTGACTACGCCCAGCTGGAAAAGCGCGCCGTGTTAGTGGGACAGGGCAATAAATTGGAGCTGTGGTCCGAGGATCTTTGGCAGAAGGAGTGTGCCGCTGCCCTGGCGACCGACTCTGCCGAAGAGCTACCGGCAGAGCTCATGCAGCTCAATCTTTAATGAGCCGGGTTCATCAGCCGGTTCTGCTAGAGGAGGCGATTGCAGCATTAATGGTTTCGACGGATGGCACATACGTGGATGGCACGTTTGGCCGAGGCGGGCACAGCGCGCGTATCCTCGAAGCTCTGTCTCCCCGAGGATCTTTATTGGCCTTGGATCAGGACCCCGAGGCCGCAGCAGTGGCGGAGCAGTTTGTGCAGCAGGACGCCCGCTTTGCTTTTCAAGCCGTCAATTTTTGTGCGCTGGCAGATTGCGTCGCCCCCGCCAGCCTTCAGGGCGTGTTGCTCGACCTTGGCGTCTCCTCGCCGCAGCTTGATGACCCCGAGCGGGGCTTCAGTTTCTCTCATGACGGACCGCTGGATATGCGGATGAATCCCGACACGGGAGAGTCTGCTGCGACCTGGCTGGCCCATGTAGATGAAGCTGAGCTTGCTGGGATATTGAAGGAGTTCGGTGAGGAGCGGTTCGCTCGCCGCATCGCCGCAGCAATCGTTGCGGCAAGAAATGAGGTGCCGATTGAGCGCACCGGCCAGCTGGCAGAAATCGTCGCGGCGGCTAATCCCAAGTGGGAGCAGCACAAGCATCCCGCAACCCGCAGCTTTCAAGCGATCAGGCTTCAGGTGAACGGTGAGTTGGATGCGTTGCGATCAGTCTTGAGTGCGAGTGTGACCGCACTGGCGCCTGGTGGTCGGCTGGTCGTGATCAGCTTTCACTCGCTGGAGGATCGCATCGTCAAGCGGTTTATCCGCGACGCCGCGAGGGGGCAATACGTGCCTCCTGGTGTGCCGATTCAGCACGAGGCGCAGCGAGGTGCCCTGCGTCCAATCGGCAAGGCAGTGATGCCCTCGGAAAAGGAGATTGCCCAAAACCCCCGGTCGCGCTCTGCAGTCATGCGAATAGCGGAGCGTTTGGCATGACAAGCATCGCAATTGCTGGGAGGCGCGGACCGTTAGCGATGAAAGGTGCGGTGACGTCTTCAATGTTGATGTTGGCGATGCTCAGTGTGGCGCTTGTGGGCTCATCATTGGGTGTCGTGGCCTGCACGCATCATGTGCGCGAGGGCTACGCGCGGTTGCAGCATCTCGAACTCGAGCGGTGGGAGCTACAAGAGCACTACACCCAGCTGTTACTGGAGATCAATACCTGGGCAGCGCCACATCGCATTAACCAAATTGCCTCCGAGTCCTTGTCCATGCAGGCGCCGGATCTGAGCCTGTCGCAGGTCGTCTCGGAGTGAGCCGCAGTCAAACCAGATATGCATTGCCGCGCTGGCGCTTTCACGTTGTTTGCGCAGCACTATTGCTGCTTGCCATGGTTTTAGTGGGGCGTCTGGTGATGTTGCAGGTCACCGATGGCGGGCAGGGTGCGGTCTTTCTTCGTGAGCAAGGTGCTTTGCGGACAGTCCGCTCGGCAGAAATCCCTGTTTATCGGGGGCTGATTACCGATAGAAATGGCACGCCACTGGCGGTCAGCTCACCCGTGGTCTCTCTGTGGGCGAACCCTCAGCACCTTAAAGACAGTCCTCGGCTCGGCGAGTTGGCCGACATGCTGAAGTTGGACGAGCAGGGGTTGCGGGACAAGCTGGCATTTTATGGTGACAAGCAGTTTATGTATCTCGCCCGTCACCAGACCCCGGACTTCGCCAGAGCGATCTTGCGAGAGCAATTTCCCGGTGTGCGCGGAGAGCGCGAGTATCGTCGCTATTACCCCGCTGGAGAAGTCACGGCGCAGGTGCTGGGTTTAACCAATGTCGATGGGCGAGGTATCGCCGGGATCGAGATGGCATTTGAGGACTGGCTGAAAGGGGTGCCGGGGAAAAAGCGTTTTATCAAGGATCTTCATGGAGATGCCGTCAGGGATTTCGGTGTCATTGACGAACCGCGTCCGGGCAAGCCGCTGGCCCTGAGTCTTGATCTTCGCCTTCAGTACGCCCAGCACCGGGAGCTGCAGCGCGCGATGAAGGAAACCGGGGCTGCAGCGGGGTCGGCCGTTACCGTTGACGCATGGACCGGCGAAGTGCTTGCGGTCAGCAACTACCCGGTCTTCAACCCCAACAGTCGGGGTGCCTTGGACTTTGGTGGCGCGCGTAATCGAGCCCTTACCGACGCTTATGAACCCGGATCCACCATCAAGACGCTGACACTGGTCGCTGCGCTGGAGAGTGGGCAGTTTCATATTGACAGCGTGATCGATACGGCGCCGGGACGCATTCGCGTCGGCTCTAAAATGCTCCATGACCCCCGGAACTACGGCGAGATATCGGTTTCAAACGTGATCGAAAAATCGAGTCAGGTCGGGGTTACCAAGCTGGCGCAAACAGTTGGCCACGAGGCCATTCTCGATGTGTTGGCGCGATTCGGTTTAGGTGAGTCGACCGGGACCGGTTTTCCGGGTGAGCGCGCTGGTCAGCTTCCGGATATGGCGCGCTGGAGCGAAATCGAAAAAGTGACGTTGGCTTTTGGCTATGGCCTGACCGCGACACCGATACAGCTGGCTCGAGCTTATGCCGTCATCGCCAATGGCGGCATTCGCCGGCCTTTGACATTGCTTAAGCAGGAGCCCGACCAGCCCGTCCCGGGCGAGCGCGTGCTGGATCCCAGTATCGCAGACGATGTGTTGCGGGTGCTAGACCGAGTCACCGAGCCAGGCGGCACAGCGACGCTGGCCCAAGTGCCCGGTTTTTCGGTCGGCGGTAAGACCGGCACGGTGCATAAGGTTGGCAGCGGGGGTTATCTGGACGATCAGTACATCGCGCTATTTGTTGGCATCGCGCCAATCAGCGCGCCGCGCTATGTCACCGCGATATTGATTGACCAGCCTCGGGGCGACCACTACGGAGGCGGTCTGGCGGCGGCGCCGGTCTATTCCCGTATCACCGAGGAAGTCCTGCGGATTCGCAATGCGCAGCCCGAGCAAACTGCATTGGGTGCCTTGTTAGTCACGGCGGGAGGTGGTTCGTGAGCATGAGTCTGCGAGCCTTGCTGGATGACGCCACCGTGCCTGATGTCATCTTGACGGATTTGGTACTGGATAGCCGCGATGCAAAGCCAGGGAGTGCGTTTGTTGCCGTGCCGGGTACCGCTCAGGATGGCAGGCAGTTCATCGCATCTGCCATCGATAAAGGCGCCACAGCGGTGCTCGCCGAGGCCGGCCCCGAGGTGCTCGATTCAGACAAGCGAGTCATTGCCGTTCCCGGGCTCAAATCTCGGCTTGGGGTCATGGCGGACCGTTTCTATGGCTCGCCCTCTAAAGACCTCACGCTCATTGCGGTTACTGGTACCAACGGCAAGACCTCAGTGGTCGATCTGACAGCGCAGATGCTGCGCAAGACGTCGGGCAAAACCGGTTCCATCGGGACGCTCGGCATGCGAACTGATCAGCAGCCATTGGAGGCGCGCAACACCACTCCCGACTGCTTCGTGCTGCAGCGCCAACTTCGGGACTGGCGGGAGCAGGGTGTTCGCTACGTGACGCTGGAGGCTTCGAGTCATGCCCTCGATCAGGGGCGGCTCCGGGGTTTGCATATTGACGTGGCGGTTTTCACGAATCTGTCACGTGATCATCTTGATTACCACCGCTCGATGGGGCGTTACTGCGAGGCCAAATTGCGCCTGTTTGAAGAGTTTGATCCCGCGGTGCGCATCTTCAATGCGGACGACCCGAGTGTCGCAGGTCAGAGCGCCGTATCGCGCGACGGTGGCATCGGGATATCGGCCAACAGCCAGGGCGCTCAGGTGCGCTTTACCGTGCGACAGATCGCACCGCTCGGCCTGAATGTCCAAACGCCGTGGGGCGAGGGTGACATCAACACCACGCTGTTGGGCCGGTTCAATGCCTTTAACCTGACGGCTGCGCTGACCGCCGTTCTGTCGCTGGGCGTGCCCATCACAGAGGCTTTGGCAGCTGCTGAATCGGTGCAGGCCGTTCGCGGGCGATTGCAGTCGGTGGACGTCGAGACCGATATCAATGTTCTGATCGACTACGCGCACACGCCGGATGCACTGGAACGCGCGTTGGAGTCGTTGCTGGAATCTGATCGCTCCGGCCAGATCTGGGTGCTGTTCGGGTGCGGTGGTGATCGCGACCGAGGTAAGCGTGCAGAGATGGGTGCCGTGGCCTGTCGTCTGGCCGATCACGTTGTTGTGACCAGTGATAATCCGCGATCCGAGTCACCCGAGGCCATTATTGAAGACATTCTTCAGGGGTGTGTCGATCAGTCGCCGCACGTCGAGGTGGACAGGGCGCGGGCCATTGCCCTGGTGGTCTCCCGGGCGAAAGCCGGTGATACGGTTCTCATCGCAGGCAAGGGCCACGAGGTCTATCAGGAGGTCGACGGTGTTCGCTTGTCCTTCGACGATGCGCATCATGCCGCAGAGCAGCTGATGTTGCGGAGTGCTGCTTGATGAGCGCCCTGGCCCTGCAAGCGCTTGCCGACGAAACAGGCGGGCAGCTGATTGGAGAGTCAGTACCCCTGCGCAATTTGGTGATAGACAGCCGGCGCGTCGGTGAGGGAGATCTATTTGCCGCGCTCAAGGGGCAGCAGGTCGACGGGCATGACTTCGCGCACAACGCGTTGCAGGCAGGCGCTTCAGCTTTGTTGACCGAGCGGCGGCTCGACGGATTGTCTCCCCAGTTGGTGGTGTCCAACGTCACGACCGCTTCGGGACGCTTTGGTTATCTGAAGCGACAGTTGTTCACCGGTGTGGTCATTGCGGTGACAGGGAGCGCTGGTAAAACCACGAGCAAAACTCTGATGGCTGCGGCCTTATCGCCTATGGGGGCGGTACATGCCACGTCGGGCAATCAGAACAACGAGTTGGGTGTGCCTATGACGCTCGCCGCACTCTCCGCCGCTCATCAATTTGGTGTCATCGAGATGGGCGCTGGGCAGCCCGGAGATATTCGCTATCTCTGTGACATCGCCCGACCCAACGTCGCAGTCTGTCTCAATGCCTCAGCCGCGCATCTTGCCAACTACGACAGTGTCGCCGCTATTGCGAACACCAAGGGTGAAATCTTCGAGGGGCTGAGCGCTGAAGGTTTGGCCATCATGAATGCCGATCAGCCGTGGCTTTCTGGTTGGCGTGAACAAGCCGGGTCCGCGAGGCAAGCGACGTTTGGTCTATCGCAGGGCGCAGATTACTGCGCGCGCAACATCCGCCATGGTGGAATTGAAGGCACTCATTTCGAGCTGCAGGGGCCCGACTGCCGCGAGTCAGTCTCACTGCAGCTGGCGGGCGAGCAACACGTCAGTAATGCCTTGGCAGCGCTAACAGTGGCTATCGAGTTAGGCGTCACACCCTGTCAGGCTGCGGCGGCGGTTGCATCAGTCACGCCTGCAGCAGGTCGTGGTGCCCTAGCTCTCCGGCCCGGCGGGGGACGGGTGGTAGACGACAGCTACAACGCGAATCCTGCTGCTGTCAGAGCAGCCATTGATGTGTTGGCCCGAGAGCCAGGTCACCGGCTCATGGTCTTGGGCCCCATGATGGAGTTGGGTGTTGACAGTGCGGACTACCATCGCGAGATCGGTGCTTACGCGAAATCAGCGGGTCTTGATCAGCTACTCACTGTCGGTGAAGAGGCAGCGCCCTCGGCGGAAGGTTACGGTTCCGGGGCACTACATTTCAGCGATCAGCACGCCCTGTGCGCTGGCTTTCCTGCTTTACCCGCTGAACACACTATCTGGGTGAAAGGCTCGCGAGCAGCGGGTCTTGAGGCCACCGTGGCTTGGCTTCTGGCGTCGGAGGAGTTGCCGCCATGTTGATGTGGCTCAGTGAGCAGTTGATTGCCATCGATCCCGGCTTTGCTGTTTTTCAGTATCTGACGCTGCGGGGGATTCTGGCTGCTGGCACCGCTCTGGTGATCTCCATGATGGTAGGCCCGTTCGTCATCGCTCGGCTCAACCAGCTCCAGGTTGGACAGACCATTCGCGAGGAGGGTCCGCGTTCTCATCTTGAAAAAGCGGGGACGCCGACTATGGGGGGCGCCCTGATTTTGGTGACCGTGCTTGGGTCGACACTGCTATGGGCGGATCTGGAAAGTCGCTACGTTTGGGTGGCGTTAGTCACCACGGTGGCGTTCGGCGCCATTGGCTGGGTAGATGATTTTCGCAAGGTGGTGCGTAAGGATACTCGCGGTTTGCCAGCGCGTTGGAAATATTTCTGGCAGTCCCTCTGCACGTTTGGCATCACCCTGTACCTATTCGACAGCGCACTGATTCCTGAGGAAACCACGCTTTACGTGCCGTTTTTCAAAGATGTTGCCTGGACAATGGGGTGGTTGTTCGTGCCCTTCAGTTATTTCGTCGTGGTGGGGTCAAGCAATGCAGTCAACCTGACTGACGGGCTCGATGGATTGGCCATCATGCCGACGGTGATGGTGGCGACGGGTTTAGGTGTGATTGCTTATCTGGCAGGCCACGTCGAGTTCGCAGACTATCTGAACATTGCCTACCTGCCTGGCACCGGCGAGTTGATGGTGTTCTGTGGCGCTATAGCGGGCGCCGGTCTGGGGTTTCTCTGGTTTAACACCTATCCGGCCATGATTTTTATGGGCGACGTGGGTGCACTGGCGCTGGGTGCGGCGCTGGGTGTGGTCGCAGTGATGACCCGTCATGAGATTGTGCTGTTCATTATGGGCGGCATTTTTGTGCTCGAGACGTTATCGGTCATTATTCAGGTGGGATCGTATAAGCTGACCGGCAAGCGCGTGTTCCGCATGGCGCCGATTCACCATCACTTTGAGTTGAAAGGCTGGCCTGAGCCCCGGGTCATTGTCCGTTTTTGGATTATTACCGTGATGCTGGTCCTGTTCGGCCTGGCGACGCTGAAGTTGCGGTGATGGTATGACAGCGAACCCCTCCACGATTGCCACTTCTGAGAACCGCCTTGTGTTTGGTCTGGGTGAAACGGGCCGATCCGTTGTCCGGTGGTGGCGCCAGCAAGGCGTTGTATTTGACGCGCTGGATACCCGCGAAGAAATGGCTGATCACCCCGCCGTGCGGGCCGAGATTGGCTCAAGCAGAGCGGTGTTTGGTGAGCCCGACGCAAGCCTCGTTGAGGACTGTTCAGAAATGATTGTCAGTCCTGGAGTGGCATTGGACCACCCGTTGATTGCCCGCGCTGCCGAGCGGGGTTGTCGGATCCGCGGCGACATTGACCTGTTTATGGAGGCCGCAACTGCGCCGGTCGTTGGCATCACTGGGTCAAACGGCAAGTCCACGGTCACATCGCTTTTGGGAGCGATGATCGATGCTTGCGGCATCACCGTGTCTATCGGCGGTAATTTGGGTCGCCCGGCCCTCGATTTGCTGGCTGATGCCCCCGATCTCTTTGTGCTCGAGCTCTCGAGTTTTCAGCTGGAGAGAGCCGAACCGCTGGGGCTGCAATTGGCGACGGTGCTTAACGTCTCAGCAGATCATCTCGATCGTTACAGCTCGATGGCGGAGTATCACCAGGCCAAGCACGCCATTTTCAAGCAGGCCCGACACGTTGTCGCCAATCGCGATGACCCGCTGACTGTTCCGCTTCTGCCAGACAGCGTACCGGTGACATGGTGGCGGCTTGGAGAGCCTGATCTGAATGAGTTTGGTCTGCGTGAGATCGACGGCACTGGATGGCTATGCCAGGGACTGAATCCTCTGATGTGCGTTGATGAGATCCGGATTCCCGGTACCCATAATCAAGCCAATGTGCTCGCTGCATTGGCAATGGGATCTGCGCTGGGTATGCCCATGTCGGGTTTGTTAGAGGGCGCGAAGCGCTTTGCAGGATTAGCGCACCGATGTCAGTCGGTAGGCCACGTCAATGGCGTGCGATTCATTGACGACAGCAAAGGCACTAACGTCGGCGCGACGGTGGCGGCATTACAAGGACTGTCCGGATCAGGCCGCATTTGGCTGATTCTGGGGGGGCAGGGCAAGGGGCAGTCGTTCACGCCGTTGCGCGAGCTGGTAGCGTCGCACTGCGCTGGCCTCATCTTGTTGGGCGAGGCTGCTGCAGAGATTGCAGGGCAGCTTGGAGACGTCGCGTCGATCGCGATGGCTGACAGTCTTGAGGCGGCGGTAAGGCAGGCTGCTGCGCAAGCGATCGCCGGCGATACGGTACTGCTCTCTCCTGCCTGCGCCAGCCTCGATATGTTCTCGAGTTATCAAGAGCGCGGCGACCGCTTCCAGGACGCGGTAAAGGCGTTGGAGGTGGCGGCATGAGTCAATTAAGCCGCATGGCCGTCTACCGAGGAGATCCTGTGTTACTGATATCGGGCGTCGCACTGATCAGCATCGGGCTGATTGCGATTGCCTCGGCCTCGATTGAATACAGTGACTTTCACTTTGGTAACCCGTGGCATCATACCGAGCGTCACGTCACCTATCTGATCATGGGCATCATTGCAGGTGGTCTCGCCTTCATGTTGCCCACTGATCTCTGGCAGCGGCTTTCACCGTGGTGCCTGTTCATTGCCTTTGCGCTGTTGATTCTCGTTCTGATGCCAGGCATCGGCCGCGAGGTGAATGGTGCGCAAAGATGGCTGCCGTTGGGACCCGTGACTTTGCAACCTTCCGAGTTCGCGAAGCTGGCGCTGTTGCTCTACGCCGCGGGCTACTTGGTAAGGCAGGAGGACGCCGTCCGATACCATTGGAGCGGCCTCGCACGCCTCATCGCGATTCTCGCCGTTGTCGCGCTGTTGCTTCTTTTAGAACCGGATTTTGGCACCACCGTGATTGCGATCGGCATGGTGGTTGGCATGATGTTTTTGGCCGGCGCCAAATTGCTTTACGTCGCGGTGATGTTGCTAGCGGTCGCCGTCGCATTGGCGGTCATGGTGGTCAGCGCTCCTTATCGGTTGCAACGACTTACCGCCTACCAGGACCCCTGGT
>JADHQG010000030.1 GCA_016778045.1 Luminiphilus sp.
CAGATTGCGTCGTGAGCTGCGTCGAAGCCATCGGCCTGCAAAGCGACCTGCGGCTACTCGCACTGAACAGCTATGAAAACCGGGTTTATCAGGTAGGCCTCGAAGAAGCTGACCCTGTCATCGTGAAGTTCTATCGGCCAGAGCGGTGGACCCGCGAGCAAATTCTGGAAGAGCACGCCTTCACCCAAGAGCTGGTTGATAACGGTCTTTCTGTTGTGGCACCAACGCCGATTGAGGGCGCCACACTCAACGAGGCAGAGGGTTTTCTGATTGCTGCTTTTCCGCGCCGTGGCGGACATGCACCGGAGCTCGATAACTTTGATCATCTGTTGGGGCTCGGACGCACATTGGGCCGGCTGCATGGCGTTGGGCAAGCCGCGCCCTTTAACCACCGCATTCACTTCACCCTGCAACGCTGGTTGATCGAGCCGCTCGACTACCTCGAGCACCAGTGGGTGCCCAACGAGCTCCGGCCGGCTTGGGGCACACTTGGCAAAGATTTGATCGATCGGGCATCCCGGCTGATGAGTGACTACGACCCTCGAGAGGGTATTCGTCTGCACGGTGACTGCCATGTTGGCAATATCTTGTGGCGCGACGACACGCCGCACTTTGTCGATCTCGACGACTGTATGACCGGACCCGCGATTCAGGATTTATGGATGTTTTTGTCCGGCGACCGGGCTCAAAGGGAACTACAACTCGCCGAACTGATCGCTGGCTACGAAGAATTCCATGACTTTGACCCCAAGCAGATCAAGTGGATTGAGGCACTGCGCACTGCGCGTATGGTCTATTACAGCGCCTGGCTCGCCAGACGCTGGAATGACCCGGCTTTCCCAGCAGCCTTTCCGTGGTTTGGTCAAGAGCGATACTGGGCAGACCAAATTTTGGCACTCAGGGAACAGCTTTCACTCCTTGAGGAACCACCTCTTCGCTTGCTGTAGCGGCGCTGCGGCCCAGCCATCGGCGACTACCGGCGTCTTCGAGCAGCTGGATAGATCAGTGTCCAGAGCCAGAACCAGAAGCGGTTTTTTCCCAGCACATAGCGATCAAGCTCTTTGAACTGCCGCGCTGTTTCGTCGGGGTCGGCGTAGAGATCGGCACGGGTGTAGCGCGGGGCGTCAGGGTCAAGGGTTTTCACCACTTTGGCCGGATTGCCCGCCACAACAACATTGTCCGGTACGTCACTGGTCACAACGGATCGGGCTGCGACCACGCTGTTATCCCCAATACTCACGCCTTTCAACACCGTGGCATGATCACCTACCCAGACGTTGTCACCGAGCACTACGGGCGTGGGGTCAGCCGCACGGTTGATGCGGTCATACAACCCGTGCCAATCCGAATCGGTAATGTAGGCGCCATTGGCCAGCATGCAACCGTCGCCCAAAACGATCTCGTCGCTGGCGCTGATCCGTGAACCAGGACTCATTAAGCAGGCGTTTCCCAGCGTGATCCGCCCCTGCCCCGCCTCGCGTCCCCACACACCAATTTGAACTCGCTGACTGGCAGTGTTGATGGCGGTGAAAGAATGGCCGATTGAGATATTCGGCCCTGAGATATCGACATACCAAGGCGACATGATGGTTGCGTGAGCACCAAGATGGACGCACCGAGGCCGCACAAACCAATCGATCCAGCGAGCGCGGAAGGCAAGATAGGTTTGTTTCACCCAGTAGGGGCGGAGATCTTCGCGCATGGGTTTGGCTTCGAGGGGATCCATTCAGATTGCGCGGTATCATGGCAAGGTGATTGACACTCCGCAAACTGGGCCTATGCAGGCCACTCCATCGGTGCTGACCACAGATCAGTGCGGGCCCCACCCTGATCTTGAAAAGATCGTTTTGCACCATGTACGCCACCCTTGGCGAAAACCCTGCCCAAACCATACGCGTGTCGCCTTCGAGCAATTACTGCAGCGACTTGAGGCGATACCGCGGCCACTGATACTGGACTCATTCTGTGGCACCGGCATGAGCACGGCGCTCATTGCCGAGAGACATCCTGAGGCCTGGGTAGTTGGCATCGATCAATCCGCTCATCGACTCGCTAAGCACCAATCTTCAGAGGCTGACAATTACCTGCTGCTGCAAGCTGAAGCCGAGCCATTTTGGCAATGCCTCACAGAGGCCGGCATCTCGCTGCAAGGCCACCGGCTGCTCTACCCCAACCCCTGGCCCAAAGCGGCTCAATTCAAAAGACGCGTCCATGGCCATGGCGCTTTTCCCATACTCGCGAAATTAGGTGGCGATTTAGAACTGCGCACGAACTGGGAGATTTATGCCCGGGAATTCTCGCAGGCTACCCGCTTGATTGGACTGTCAGGGAGTCTCGAGACAGTCATACCCGAGTCGCCCATGACCCTGTTCGAGCGGAAATACCAGCAGCGGGGTCAGACTTTGTGGCGTTTTAGCGGTAAATGCGGCAACTAGCGAAGCGCCCGCTAAAACGCTAACCTTCGCCTCCCTGCAATGAAACCCCTCGGGGTACGGAGCAGTTCGATGACAGCCACGCAACGCGACGGCATCAAGCAAATGCAAAACGGTGACCCCATTTGGGATCGTATCCGCAGGGAAACGCGCGAAGCGGCGGCGGCTGAGCCGATTTTGGCCAGCTTCCTGCACGCCACCATCCTCAATCATGAAGAGCTCGAGTGCTCACTGAGCTTTCATCTGGCCAACCTGCTCGATAACCCCTCTGCACCCGCCATGATGCTGCGCGAACTGATCCTCGAGGCGCTGCGCGATGACAGCGATATTAGAGGCGCGATTCGGGACGATTTGAACGCGATTCTTGATCGGGATTCCGCCTGCCATGAGCTGTACATTCCGTTTCTGTACTTCAAAGGCTTTCAGGCGCTGCAGATCCATCGCATCGGGCACTGGCTGTGGGCACATAACCGACAGCCACTGGCGCTGTTCCTCCAGAGCCAGATGTCGCGGCAATTCGGTATCGATATTCACCCCGCAGCGCGGTTTGGGCACGGCATCATGTTGGACCACGCCACTGGCTTGGTCGTCGGTGAAACCGCTGTGGTCGGTAACCGCGTGTCCATTTTGCAGTCCGTCACGCTGGGCGGCACCGGTAAAGAAGACGGGGACCGCCACCCAAAAATTGGCGATGGGGTGCTGATCAGTGCCGGCGCCAAAATTCTCGGCAACATTCATGTTGGCGAGGGAGCGAAGGTCGGAGCGGGTTCGGTTGTCTTACAGGACGTACCGGCACATACGACTGTGGCGGGTGTCCCTGCGAAAGTGGTTGGCAAGCCCACCACCAACTCTCCGGCACTCGACATGGATCACGCCATTCCCGAGTCTCAGTGGTAAGCGGGCGAGAGCTCCACGACTGCATCCACCATCGCGGCCACATGCTCCGGATCAATTCCAGGTGTGACGCCATGGCCGAGATTAAAGACGTGACCGTTGCCCTCACCAAATGAGCTCAGAATCTGTCTGACCTCAGAACGAATGCGCTCAGGCGATGCATTGAGTAAGGTCGGATCCATATTGCCCTGCAGGCAGACCCTATCACCCACTCGTGCGCGGGCTTCGCCAATATCCGTGGTCCAGTCGAGGCCAACCGCATCGGCGCCGCAATCTGCTATCGCTTCTAGCCACTGTCCGCCGCCCTTGGTAAAGACAATGACCGGTACCCGTCGGCCCTCGGCTTCCCGGGGTAATTGCTCAATGATCTCCGCCATGTATCGGAGTGAAAATTCTCGATAGGCATCGTGGCTCAGTGAGCCGCCCCAGGTATCGAAAATCTGCAGGGCTTGGGCGCCGTTGCGAACCTGTTCACTGAGGTAAACCGCGACCGACTTGGCCAGCTTGGAAAGCAGTTGGTGCATCACCTCGGGCTCGTTAAATGCCAACGACTTCACCTTGGCGAAATCTTTGCTGGATCCGCCCTCAACCATGTAAGTGGCCAGCGTCCAAGGGCTCCCGGCAAAACCAATGAGGGGGATACTGCCTTTGAGCTCCTTGCGAATCAGCGCCACCGCGTCCATCACGTAACCGAGTTCATTCGCAGCGCGATCTGGATCCAGCGCTGCTATTTCGGCGGCTGAGGAGATCGGGCGCTCAAATCGCGGCCCCTCACCCTCCGAGAAGTAGAGCCCCAACCCCAGCGCATCAGGCACGGTCAGGATGTCGGAAAACAAAATGGCAGCATCCATCGCATAACGCCTGAGTGGTTGCAGCGTGACCTCACAGGCGAGCTCGGGATTAGTGCACAAGCCCATGAAGCTCCCCGCCACTTCGCGGGTCGCGCGGTACTCGGGCAGATACCGGCCTGCCTGGCGCATCATCCACAGTGGCGTGCGGTCTACGGGTTCGCGCATCAGTGCGCGGAGGAACCGGTCGTTTTCAAGACTGGCCATGCTATCGACTCTCTTCTGGTTATGTCTTTTGTTCTATCTTTAGTTTGCTGATGTTGCTGTTGTGATTCCGGATCACTAACCGCGGCCACTCCCCAATGCCCGCGGTTCTTATTGCGGCTTAGTGTAACCCCCGCTGCCGGCTAGGCACGAGCATGCATGCTAGACGCCTAAATAATCCAATATGCCCTCTGCGGCCTGACGTCCTTCCCAGATCGCGGTCACCACCAAATCCGACCCTCGCACCATATCACCCCCGGCGAAGATCTTGGGGTTGGCTGTCTGGAACTTGAAAGTCTGGTGTTCCGGTGCAATCACGCCGTCCCAATCATTACAGGACACGCCGACATCCGAGAACCAGTCTGCCGGATTCGGTTGAAAGCCAAAGGCCATGATGATCGCATCGGCTTCAATCACGACTTCGCTGCCTGCAACAGTCTCCGGGCGCCGGCGGCCATCCGGACCGGGCTCTCCCAGCCGGGTCTCGACGACTTTGACGCCAATCGCTTCGCCAAAATAATCCATCACCTCTACCGGCTGGCGATTGAATAAGAACTGCACGCCTTCTTCTTTGGCGTTCGCGACCTCACGCCGCGACCCCGGCATATTTTCCTCATCACGACGATAGACACAGTAAACTCGATCAGCCTGCTGGCGCACCGCGGTCCTCACGCAGTCCATGGCGGTATCGCCACCGCCCAGCACCACAACCGTTTTTTCCTTGAGATCGATGTATTCCTTCGGGTCGCGCGGGTAATCCATCTTTTCATTGACGTTTGCAACCAGATAATCGAGCGCCTTGTAGACGCCGGGCAGGTCTTCGCCGGGAAAGCCCCCCTCCATGGCCTTATAAGTGCCCATGCCGAGGAAGACGGCGTCATAATCGGATAACAACTCATCGATCGTGATGTCTTTGCCGATTTCGGTATTGAGCTTGAACTCAATGCCCATACCCTCAAACACTTCCCGGCGACGCTCCATCACCTGCTTCTCGAGCTTGAACTGCGGTATGCCGAAGGTCAGCAGTCCACCAATCTCGGGATAGCGGTCAAACACCACGGCTTTCACGCCATTGCGCGTCAGGATATCGGCACACCCCAAGCCAGCAGGCCCGGCACCAATAATCGCAACCTTCTTGTCAGTGGGGATCACATCGGACAAGTCTGGTCGCCAACCCATCGCCAATGCGGTATCGGTGATGTACTTCTCCGAATTGCCAATGGTGACAGCACCGAAGCCATCGTTTAGCGTGCACGCTCCCTCGCAGAGGCGGTCCTGAGGGCAAACGCGTCCACAGACCTCGGGCAAGGTGTTGGTCTGATGACTGAGTTCGGCTGCCTCAAATAAATTGCCCTCGGCCAGCAACTTCAACCAGTTGGGAATGAAGTTGTGTACCGGGCACTTCCATTCACAGTAAGGGTTGCCGCATTCGAGGCAACGATGAGACTGCTCCGCCGCCTGAACCTGCGTGAAAGGATCATAGATCTCGACGAACGCCTCAGTGCGCGTGTCCATGTCCTTCTTGTCAGGATCCTTACGATCAACATCGAGGAACTGAAACGGGTTGGCCAGGCGAGTACTCATGTGTAGTGCCTCAGTCCGTATCCCGCAGTCGCGAGAGCAATTGATTGATATCCGCAGCTTTGGGCTTCACCAGCCAGAATTTTCCGACGTAGTCTTCAAAGTTATCAAGGAGGTGAGCACCCCACTCTGACCCAGTCTCGCTGACAAATTCGCGAATGTTATCGCGCAAGAAATGGCGATGCGCCTCCATGGACTCCGCAGCGACGCGATGAATCTCGACCAGCTCGCTGTTGTACCGATCGATAAAAGCGCGGTCCTCATCCAACACAAAGGCGAGGCCGCCGGTCATGCCAGCGCCGAAGTTGACGCCCGTGGCGCCCAATACGGTAACGAGGCCACCGGTCATGTATTCACAACAGTGATCGCCTGCCCCTTCAATCACAGCATGAGCACCCGAATTGCGCACCGCAAATCGCTCGCCTGCAACGCCTGCCGCGAAAAGCCTGCCCCCGGTCGCACCGTAGAGGCAGGTATTACCAATAATGCTGGTGACGCGGCTTTCAAAGCGGCTGCCCTTTGGTGGTGAAATCACCAATTTTCCGCCAGCCATCCCCTTGCCGACGTAATCGTTGCAGTCACCCTCAAGGTACATATGCAGGCCGCCAGCATTCCAGACACCGAAGCTCTGTCCTGCCGTACCGGTCAGATTCACTGTCAGCGGATAAGGCTCCATGCCCATATTACCGTGGCGCTTGGCAATCTCTCCAGACAAGCGGGCGCCGATTGAACGGTCACAGTTGGTGATGGTGTAAGCAAAGCTGCCGCCACTCGCGGACTCGATGGCCGGCAACATATCAGCGACCATCTGATTGGCTTTTTCCGCCGTGTCGAACGGGTCGTTGCTCTCCACCTCGCAGAACTGGGGTTGATCGGTCGCTTCTTCATCGACCCACAAAATCGGAGTCAGATCGAGACTCTGTTGCTTAGCCGTCTCGCCCGGCAAACACGCCAACAAATCGACACGGCCAATCAGCTCCTCCACCGAGCGCACGCCGAGTTTGGCCAGCCACTCCCGGGTTTCAGTCGCCACAAAAGTAAAGAAGTTAACGACCCGCTCCACGTCACCCACAAAATGAGTTTGACGCAGCTGAGCGTTCTGAGTGGCAACCCCGGTCGCGCAGTTGTTGAGATGACAGATGCGGAGATACTTGCACCCCATGGCCACCATAGGCGCCGTGCCAAAACCAAAACTTTCCGCACCCAGTATGGCGGCTTTCACCACATCGAGGCCGGTCTTCATGCCGCCATCTGCCTGCAGCCGCACCTTGCCGCGCAGGCGATTGCCGCGCAGGGTTTGCTGTACCTCAGCAATACCCAGCTCCCAGGGAGAACCGGCATATCGGATCGAAGTGAGCGGGCTCGCCGCCGTACCGCCGTCGTAACCCGAGATGGTAATCAGATCCGCATAGGCCTTTGTCACTCCTGCGGCAATCGTCCCAACGCCCGGCTCAGAGACCAGCTTTACCGACACCAGCGCATCAGGATTCACCTGCTTGAGATCGAAAATGAGCTGCGCCAGATCCTCGATGGAATAAATGTCGTGGTGAGGTGGTGGCGAAATCAAGGTCACGCCCGGCACCGAATAGCGCAGGCGCGCGATCAAGTCGTTGACCTTGCCGCCCGGCAACTGCCCGCCTTCGCCGGGCTTGGCACCCTGAGCCACCTTGATCTGCAACACTTCGGCGTTCACTAAGTAGTGCGGAGTGACACCGAAGCGGCCCGACGCGATCTGTTTGATTTTGGATACCCGGTTGGTACCAAAGCGGTCTGGATCTTCGCCACCCTCGCCGCTGTTGGAGCGCGCACCGATCTGATTCATCCCCATGGCCAGCGCCTCATGGGCTTCTGGCGACAGCGCCCCCAAAGACATGCCAGCCGAATCAAAGCGGCGCAGGATATTGTCGATCGGCTCCACCTCATCGAGGGGCACCGGCTTGTCAGCCAGCTTGAGCGTCAGCAGATCACGCAGCGCCGCGACAGGCCGCTCGTTACAATGGCTCGCATAGCGCTGATAGTCGGCGTACTCCCCGCTCACCACCGCCGACTGCAAGCTCATGACCACGTCGGGGTTGTAGGCGTGGTACTCACCGCCATGTACGTACTTCAACAAGCCGCCCTGATCGAGGGTTTTTCGACGCGAGCGCGCCCGGCTCGCCACCTGCCACTGATCTTTTTCCAACTGATCCAGCGTCACGCCGCCGATGCGCGAGGTGACACCGGTGAACGCGACGTCGACCAGCTCGCTGTGAAGCCCCACCGCCTCAAACAACTGGGCGCCGCGATAAGAGTTCACCGCAGAGATGCCCATCTTGGACATGATCTTCAACAGACCCTTATTCATGCCCTTACGAAAATTCTTCTGACACAACTGCGGATCACCGAGGAGCTCGCCTCGGGCCAGCAAATCCTCGATCACACTGTACGCCAGATAAGGATAGACAGCAGTCGCACCAAAGCCCAGCAAACAGGCAACATGATGAGAGTCGCGCGCTGTGGCGGACTCCACCACCAAATTACACTCTGAGCGCACGCCCACCCGAATCAAGTGGTGATGCACCGCACCAGTCACCAGCAAACTGTGCAGCGGCACGCGCTCATCGCCAATATTGCGATCAGACAGGATCAGAATGTTGCGCTTGTCTCGCACCGCGGCCTCAGCGCTCGAACACACGGCCTCCAGAGCCTGGCGCAAGTTTGCCTCGGCGGGATCATAGGTTGCGTCCACCACGACACTGCGAAACCCTTCTTCCTCTAGAGCAGCAATGTTCTGAAATTTAGATTGAGACAGTACCGGTGAGGTAAGGCTGATACGCCTCGCGTGCTCAGCAGACTCGGTAAAAATGTTTCGCTCGGGGCCCAGATCCACCTCGAGCGACATGACGATGGATTCGCGCAACGGGTCGATAGGTGGGTTGGTCACTTGCGCAAATTTTTGGCGGAAATAATCGTAGAGTGATCGTTCTTGCCGCGACAGCACCGCCATGGGAGTGTCGTCACCCATTGAGCCCACCGCCTCATTGCCGGACTCTGCCAGAGGGCGCAGCACCTGATCGCGCTCTTCAAAGCTCACCTGAAACATCTTCTGGTAAAAGTCGAGCTCTGCGCCGGCGATCGCCGCCACCGGCTCGCCTTCAAAGCTGCCCTCGATTAAACGGGCATTCTGCCTTAGCCATTGCTTGTAGGGCTGCCGACCCTTCAACAGCTCATCAATATCCCGAGTGTGGAGCACCTTGCCTTCCTGGGTGTCCACCACCAGGATTTGTCCGGGCCCGACACGGCCCTTGGCGATGACCTGATCAGGCTGGTATCCATGGGTGCCAATTTCAGAGGCGAGCGTGATGAAGCCGTCATCGGTTGTCACCCAACGCGCCGGGCGCAGACCGTTGCGATCGAGCAGGCAGCAGGCGTAGCGGCCATCGGTCAGCACGATGCCGGCGGGACCGTCCCAGGGCTCCATATGCATTGCGTTGTATTGGTAGAACGCCTTCAGATCCGGATCGATGCCTTCGATATTCTGCCAAGCCGGCGGGACCAGCATGCGCAGTGCACGAGGCAGCTCAACGCCGCCCGTGGTCAGCAGCTCCAGCATATTATCGAGACTCGAGGAATCGGAGCCCTCGGTATTGACCAAAGGCGCCAGCGACTGAAGATCGGGCAGCAGCGGCGAGTCGAGCTTTGATGTTCGGGCGCGAGACCAACTTCGATTGCCCTCGATGGTGTTGATCTCCCCGTTGTGCGCCAACATGCGGAAAGGCTGAGCCAGCGGCCATCGGGGTAAGGTATTGGTCGAAAACCGCTGGTGGAACACACAGATGGCGGTCTCCAGCGTCGGATCATTCAGATCCGGATAAAAGCGCGCCAAGTCGGCCGGCATCACCAACCCTTTGTATGAAACAACGCGGTCCGACAAGCTGCAGATGTAAAAATCAGGATCGTCGACAAGGGCCATCTCGGCACGACGGCGAGCAGTAAACAGCTTGCCTAAACAGTGGGCATGACCGATGCCGTTTGCATCGACAAAGACCTGTTCGATGCGGGGTAACTGATCGAGTGCAATCTCGCCACAGACGCCCTCATCAATGGGCACCTCGCGCCAACCAAATACGGCCAACCCTTCGTCGGTCAGCGCCTGAGTCATCGCATCCCGGGCAGTTCGTTGCAGTGCGGAATCCTGGCTGAGAAACAGCATGCCGACCGCGTAATGCTGACCCAAGTCGACGCCCAGCAGCGATTGGGCTTCAGCGCGCATGAAGGCATCTGGCATCTGCAGCAGTAGCCCGCAACCGTCACCGGTGCGCCCATCTGCCGCAATACCGCCGCGGTGGGTCATACAGGTC
Organism: Luminiphilus sp.; assembly: GCA_016778045.1. GTDB lineage: Bacteria > Pseudomonadota > Gammaproteobacteria > Pseudomonadales > Halieaceae > Luminiphilus. Next base: position 10,300 of record JADHQG010000030.1, read on the forward strand.
AATGATTCGATCGCTGTTTGCAGCAGTCGATGGCTGGCCTCGCCCTCAATGTGAGCGATCAGACCAAAGCCACAATTGTCCCGAAATTCTTCGGGGCGGTAGAGACCTCTGGAGGGCATCGATTGACGATCGATGCCGCTCGCATCTACAGCATGATTCATAGATTGTTTCGCCTTTGAACCGGCGCACAACACCGGCGAAACCACCCCGCAAGGGGCATAGAAAAAAGGGTGCGTAGTGTACACGCCCGAAAACGGGCGCTCAATGAGCGTAAACGTCGCCGATCAGGCGGTGATCACGCGGGCAATATCGTCTTCCGTGACGCGTTCGGTCACTATCGCCTCACCCAACGCTGAGAGCAAAATATAGCGAACTTTTCCGGCTGCGACCTTTTTGTCGCTCCCCATAGCGCTCAGGAGCTGGGCGCTTGAGATGCCAGCGGGAAGCGAGGTCGGTAAGCCCAACGTCTCATTAAACTCAATGAGCTGCTCTACCGCCGACGCCTCGAGCGTGCCGCGACTCGCCGACAGGCGGCTGGCGATCACCATTCCCGCTGCCACCGCTTCGCCGTGCAACCACTCGCCGTAGCCCTGGATACGCTCAATGGCGTGACCAAAGGTATGGCCAAAATTAAGGTGTGCACGCACGCCGCCTTCCCGCTCATCCTCCGCGACAACGCCCGCTTTGATGCGGCAACTGCGCTCAATGGCGTGAGCGAGGGCGCCGCTATCACGCGCTTTAAGTTCCCCAACATGACCGATCAACCAGTCGAAAAACGCGGCGTCTCGAATCAGGCCATACTTAATGACCTCAGCCAACCCCGCTGCGAACTCTCTCTCTGAAAGAGTTTGCAACGTGTCTAAATCGATCAGCACCTGTATCGGTTGATGAAACGCACCGACAAGATTCTTGCCCATGGCGTGGTTCACACCCGTCTTGCCACCGACGGAGGAATCCACCTGCGCCAAAAGCGTGGTGGGCACCTGCACAAAATCCGCGCCGCGCATAAAACAGGCGGCGGCAAAACCGGTCATGTCGCCGACCACACCACCGCCGAGCGCAATGAACAGGCTCTGCCGCTCGTGGCGGTCCTCGAGCGACGCATCCAAAATCTGCTGCACCGACGCCATGTTTTTCTGAGCTTCACCCGCGGGCAACACGACTTCGGTCATCAGTGAGATTGGACCCAGTGCGGCTTTCAGCTGCTCAGCGTAAAGCGGTGCGACGTGATTGTCGGTCACCAAAACCACGCCGCGATGCTCAACGAGCGTTTGCCAGTGCGCACTGTCCGAGAGTAGGCCCCGCCCGATATAAATAGGGTAACTGCGATCATCGGTTCTTGAACCCAGATCAACTTTAAGGGTGTGCATCACATCAGGCATGGTTTATCGGTGCCTTCGAATTAGGAACTAGCCAGCAGTGTTGGATAGTAGTCCACGTTCCAGCAGTTGGCTGTGTATTTGTCGGGCAACTTTACGCGCATTGCCGCCGCCGGCTGAAATGATGACATCTGCGAGCGCTCTGTAAAGCGGCTCACGCTCTGCCATCAGTTTTTTAAGCGTTGCTTCCCGGTCTCCCTGCTGTAGCAGGGGCCGCCCTTCACCGGACCCCGTGCGCTTCAGTTGCTGGGCTACCGAGACATTGAGGAAGACGACAACACCGCTGCGACCCATTAGCTCGCGGTTTTCCCCAGCCAGTATGGCGCCGCCTCCGGTCGCGATGACAGTCTCATTGCGCTGGGCAAGCTCTTCTAAGACAGCGCTCTCACGCCGCCGAAAACCCGCCTCGCCCTCCACATCAAATATCCAGGGGATATCCGCGCCGGCCCGGCGTTCGATTTCATTGTCGGAGTCAATAAAAGTGAAGCCCAACAGGTCTGCCAGATGCCTGCCGACGGTGGACTTGCCAGAGCCCATTGGCCCAACCAAAAAAAGCCTTACGGCCCCGGATTGCGTGGACATCGTCAGGTCTTCAGTTCACCAACGCCTCAGAGAGAATTCTGGGCGTGATAAAAATCAGCGTCTCGGTTTTCTGCTGGTTATTGGCTGTGCTCTTGAAAAGTGTGCCCAGGTAGGGAATGTCACCCAGCACCGGCACCTTTTCGACCTTCACCAACTCCTCGTTCTTGAATACGCCACCTAAGACAACGGTCTCGCCATTACCCACCAGCACCTGTGTAGTCAGCTCAACCGTGTCGATCGTCGGGATCAGGCCACCATTGCCGCTCGGAACCAGAGCCCCCACGGAATCTTGATTCACAACCAGATCCAGCAATATTCGATCATCGGGCGTGATGTTCGGCGTTACATCGAGCTTGAGCACCGCCTCCTTGAATGCCGTCGTAGTGGCGCCCGAGGCAGCACCCTCCTGATACGGCACTTCAGTACCCGATTTGATGGTAGCTTTTTGCTTGTCGCCGGTAATCAGCTTTGGCTGGGATACGACCTCGCTTTCGCCCGATGCTTCCAGCGCAGATAATTCGGCCGCTAGAAAGAGATCTGTGGACGTAAAGCCTACGGCAAAGCCTGAGGTTGCATCTGCCACACCCAGATCGACAAAAGGCGCAGACGGCATCGTTACCGGATTAGCGCCCCCGATCATTTGGCTATTGAGGTCCGTAACGCTCGCCGTATCACCCGCAATTGAGGTGAATTTATCCCCGTTAACATTGAGATATCCGCCACCCCAGCGAATGCCCAGCTGCTCGTCAAGATTGGACGAGGCAATGACAATGCGGGCCTCGATCATGACCTGCCGAATGGGAATATCGACCTTGTCGATCAGGCCCCTGATTTCTGCAAGCTTTGCCGCGGTATCCGTCACGACAATGGAATTCGTTCGCTCGTCGACCACGACCGAACCTCGCTCGGAGATCAGTGAGCCACCCTCCTCGGAACCTGCCTCAAACAGTTCGACCACATCGGTCGCTTTGGCGTAGCGAATCCGGATGAACTCAGATTGCAGCGGTGCGAGCTCAGCCAGCTGCTTGTTCGCTTCGATCTCCTGCCGCTCCCGCTCCGCGATCTCCTGAGCGGGCGCCACCATCAGCACGTTACCAATCTGCCGGCTGTCCAAGCCGCGTGTTTTCAACACCAGATCAAGCGCTTGATCCCAGGGCACATTCTGCAAGCGGAGCGTGATGCTGCCGGAAACAGAATCTGACGCCACCAGGTTCAGCTCAGTAAAGTCAGCAATGAGCTGCAGTACCGCCCTCACCTCGATGTTTTGGAAGTTGAGCGAGATGCGATCGCCTACGTAATCAAACTCATTCAGACGTTCGCGCTTTTCCTCTTCACTCAGCGCCGCAACAGCAAGGATGTACTCATCACCCGTCTGGTAGGCCAGGTAATCATAGAGCCCATCCGCTCTGAGCTTGAGACGCGTGCCCCGCTCGGTCGTGCTCACTTCGATGCCCTGCACCGGCGTCGCGAAGTCGGTCACGTCAAAGCGCCGAATCAGAGACTCGCGAACATTGGTGTTCGTAAATTGCAGGGTGATATCCCCACCCTCGCTGAAGATCGACGCATCGACTCCCGGATTGGTCAGGGTCAGAATCAACAACCCCTCGCCCTCAGGCGAGCGCTGAAAAGCCAGGTCCGTAATTTCAGACACAACTCGTTCAACCCGGTTGGCGTCAGTCCGCAGAATGTCGGTAGCAGATGAGGCAGCAACCATCGGGCCATCGTCCTCGCCCACCAACAATGTCATCTCGCGGCCTGTGACGCGGCTTTTAAAGGGCACCAGTTCGACAAGATTCACAATCAGTCTGGTCCGATCACCCGACTCCAGCACCATCACGCTGGTAGCGTTGGCCTGTGAGAGCGCATACCGCTTTTCTTCAAGACCGCTTTGGGTATCAGGAAAATCCAAGACAATCCGAGCAGGATCTTCAATTGTGTAGCTCTCAATATCGGCCGAGGGAGGCGCGCTAAACTTCAGGCGCACCTCTAACTGGGCTCCGGGTTGAGCCGTGAAGGTAATATCCTCGATCATCACCGGCTGCGCCGCACCGACTTTAGCCCAGACTAGGCCTAGGAACAGACACAGCGTCCCGCGCCAGAATTTGCCTTTACGATGCGTAGCGTTAGCACTTTTCATTCCGTGTCTCCCTCGCTCACATCCCTGAGAGCTCTATTGTTCTGGGTCTCTCCACCCAACCATCCTCGGTTCCATCCGGGACGATTTCGATTACCGCGATAAAAGTATCACCCATCGCTACGATTCTGCCGTGATCCCGCCCAAGGAAATTACCTACTTGCACTCTGTGAATGCCACCGTCGGGGTCCCTGATCAAGGTCCAATCCTGCCCGCCTCGCTCCAGCGACCCTACCATCAGCAACGAATCAAGCGTGAAGCGTTCCAGGTACTCTTTCGGGCGATTATCGTCAGGGCGCAATGCAACCCTCGCAGATAACGCCGCCAACTGCCGGATATCGACTGGCCGATCAAAAGGACTGCGTAACGTCGTCGCGGCGTAAGCAAAGGCTTCGTAGGCCTTAAAAGTGGGAATCGGTTCGATAACGCCACCGGGACGCGCTCGCTTCTCCGCCATAAACGCGTCTAGATCGCTAAAGCCGCGATCAGCGCACGAGAGCAAACCAGGCGCCAGTAGCAACAGGCACAACAAACGAAGCGCAGACTTTGTCATATCACGCGCCATCGTCTTCCTCTCGATAACGGTAGGTCTTGGCAAGAATGCTCATCTCGAGCATGGGCGCCGCATCAGCGTCAATCGTGATGTCGAAATCATGCAAGGTGACAATGCGCGGCAATCCAGCCATCCCGGATATAAATGCACCCAAGTCGTGGTATGACCCCACCGCCTCAATAGCGATCGGCAGCTCGATGTAAAAGGTTTGGGCCTGCTCATCCAATAGATCAATGCGCTTGATACTGAGGCCGTTGAGTTCGCCTTTATCCGTAATGTCCTCCAGCAAGCCAGGCACTTCGGTCTCGGACGGGAGCTGCGCCACCAAAGCACCGAATCGCGCCTCCATTTCCACTAGCTGCGCTTTATAGGCATCAAGGTTTGCTGCTTCGAAGGCTTTTTTCTCAAAATCTTGTCTCAGGGTTTGTTCCTCTTTCTCAACAACGGCGAGCTGCTGATTAAGGTCGTCGATATGAAAATAAAAGCCTGTGACAACGATCAGCGTGAACAGCAACCCCAACAAAATCGCTTTCAAGGCTGCAGGCCAACTGCCGATGTTCTCCATGTCGAGATCGGCCAGGTCAAACTCGTTGAGCGCCTTGATGTGTTCAGCGACGTTCACAGGGACAACTCCTGGTCAGCATCGGAGAGCTCGAGGTTCACCGTCAGCTTGAAGGTCGTCGCTTGCTCTCCGTATTCGGGTGCGGCTTGAACGGCATCGAGGTTGGGGTTTGCCAGCCAATCCGAGGCATCTAAACGCCGCATCAAGCTCGAGACGCGGTTATTGGACTCAGCGACACCTTCAATCGATACCACGTTGGCCTTGGTCTCGAGCGACGTGTAAAACACGCCATCAGGCACCGTTCTGACCAGTTGATCGAGCAGCCGAACAATCACAGGGCGATTCCCCTGCAACGCCTGAATGACGCGCATGCGCTCTACCAATTGGTTACGCTTGCGCTGCAGATCCCTGATCTCTGCGACCTCTTGATCCAGCAACGCGATGTGAGTGCGCAGATGTTGATTGCGAGATTGCTGATAGCCGATCTGGGCATTGACCATGACATCCCACAGCAATACTGCCAAAGCAGCGCCGACTACCGTGGCACCCAGACCCACCAGAAACTGTTTTTTGCGCTCCTGACGCTGGGCCTCACGCCAGGGCAACAAATTAATGTTAGCCATTAGCGCAGGCTCCGCATGGCCAACCCGCAGGCCACCATCATGGCGGGCGCATCTTTGGCAAGCGCCTGAGCGTTGACCCGTGGCCCAACCGACATATCTGCAAAGGGGTTGGCAACAATCGTCGGCGTGTTCAGCCGCTCCTCAATCAAACTCGACAGCCCTTCAATCGCCGACACGCCGCCGCAGAGCACAATGGCATCTAATTGCGTGTATTCACTGGAGGAGAAAAAGAACTGTAGCGAGCGACTCACCTGCTGAACGACCGCCTCGCGAAATGGCTCCAATACTTCACGTTCGTAGTCTTCTGGCAAACCGCCCTGCTTCTTTGCACGGCCCGCTTCCTCAAAAGACAGGTCGTAGCGGTTCATTATCTCATCGGTAAGCTGCTTGCCGCCAAAGAGCTGTTCACGGGTGTACACCGATTCGCCATCGGCAAATACCGACAGCGTGGTCATACTGGCTCCGATATCAACCATGGCAATGGTCTGCGGCCCGCTGGCCGGCATTTGCGTTTGCAGTAATGCCATTGCCCGCTCCATCGCAAACACTTCGACATCCATAATCGCAGGCGTAAGGCCAGCGACCTCGAGCGCATCCACCCGCGATTCAATATTTTCCTGACGACAGGCGGCCAGCAGAATATTGACTTGATCCTCACGACCCGGAACCGGCCCCAGCTCTTCAAAATCGAGCGAGACTTCCTCCAGGGGGTATGGAATGTACTGATCGGCCTCGACAGTCAGCTGGGCCTCTAGGTCTTCTTCAGACAACCCGGCCGGCATGGCAATCGTTTTAATAATAACGGCCGAACCGGAAACTGCTGCCACCGCCTGTTTTGTCCGTGTCTTGGACCGGACCACCAGATCATTGATGAGCGTGCCGACAGTCTCGACCTGATTGACGTTCTTCTCAACAACCGCCTCTGGAGGGAGCGGCGCTACGGCATAGCTGTCGACTCGGTAGCGGTCGCCCTCCCGGCTGAGCTCCAGCAGTTTGACTGTCGTCGAACTGATGTCGATGCCAAGCACCTGTGACCCTTTGGCCGTGCCAAATCTCCTCAACACCTGTCATTCCTTTGCGTGTGTCGATGTGACCCCCGAGAGGGATCCCTTTTATCAAGAGGCCAATACTACGATGGGCTCTCCGCTTTCTAGCCTGTCAAAGTCGGTAAAAGGTCACTTAACACCGCCAATTGTGTGAAATCTCTACAAAAGCCCTGATATGTTTGGGCCTTCAGGCATCTGGAATCGCCCCAGATCGCTTCACAGGTACCGTGAACCCAGCCTGAAACGGATCACGCCGGAGAACACAGAGTGTCGACAGCTCTCACACTGACGCGATATATCGCCTTGCTTGCTTGTGCGGCAATCTGGTGGCTGGCCGGCTTATATCTCTATTTGAGTCCGAACCTCCCGGAGGAGAGCGCGTTGCGCAACATTACGTTGCGCACGCCAATGCGGGTGCTGAGTAGCGATGGCGCGCTGATCGGGCAGTTTGGCGAACAAAAACGAAAACCTCTGCGTTTCGATGACATACCGCAGAGCTTCGTCGACGCCTTGTTGGCTGCTGAGGACGACGGATTCTTTGAACACAGCGGCATCGAACCACTGAGTTTGATGAGAGCGGTATCCGAGCTGCTACTGACCGGTAAAAAAGGCAGTGGCGGATCCACACTGACCATGCAGGTAGCGCGCAACTATTTTCTGACCCTAGATCAGACCTTTCTCAGAAAATTTACGGAGATCCTGCTGGCCTTTGAAATTGAGGCGCGGCTGACCAAAGAGGAAATCTTTGAGCTCTACGTGAATCGGGTTTTTCTAGGGCATCGCGCCTATGGATTTGAGGCTGCGGCCGAGACGTATTACGGCAAGCCGCTCTCCGAACTGAATCTCGCGCAACACGCTATGCTCGCCGGCGTGCCAAAGGCACCCTCTCGCAATAACCCTCTGAGCAACCCTGACAAGGGGAAGGTACGGCGAGACTGGATTTTGGGGCGCATGGCCGGTCTCGGCATGATCGGCGACCGCGAGCGTTTAATCGCCCAGCGCGCGCCGGTCACGGCATCTTTCTATGGGCAGGTCGTCGAAGTCGACGCCGATTATGTTGCCGAGATGGTCCGCCAGGAAATGGTGGAGCGCTTCGGTAACGCTGCCTATAACGATGGCTACGTGGTGTATACGACCGTCAGAGCAGATCTACAGCAGGCTGCTCAAGACGCCCTGCTGAAAGGTCTGAGAACCTATGACTGGCGGCATGGCTGGCGCGGACCTGAGCGCAGACTGGCGCCGCGGGAAGATGAGTCCGCCGAAGAAACGCTGGCCCGCTGGCAGGAGGCGCTCCGGGCTATGCCTATCATCGCCAAACTGCCCCCCGGCATCGTCACCGATATCAGCGAGTCGCAGGCAACCGTGCTGACCAAATCGGGAGAATCCGTGTCGCTCTCCTGGGCAGGGGATCTCGAAAAAGTGCGTCGCTATCGGTCCGTCAACCAGACCGCCACCCCCGAGAAGACCCTGTCGGCTCTGCTCGCCCCCGGCGATCTGATCCGTATTCGAGAAGAATCGGGCATATGGCGCCTGACGCAGGTACCCAAGGCACAGTCTGCGCTGGTTTCTTTGGACCCCAAGCACGGCGCTATTCGCGCACTGGTCGGCGGCATGGGATTCGAACTGTCGAAATTCAACCGGGCTACCCAGGCAAAGCGCCAGCCGGGTTCTAACTTCAAACCTTTCCTCTATGCCAGTGCGCTAGAGGCGGGCATCACTCCATCAACGGTCATTAACGACGCGCCCGTAGTCCTCGATAACCTGGCGGCGGCCGAAATCTGGCGCCCCGAGAATGACAGCGGCAAGTTTTATGGCCCGACCCGACTGCGTGATGCGCTCGCCTTCTCGCGCAATCTGGTCTCGATCAGGGTCTTGCAGCGGGTCGGGGTCAGATCCTTCATCCGCTACGTCGAGACTTTGGGCTTTGATACCGAGGGCATTCAGGCCAACCTGACGCTCGCCCTGGGCACTCATACGTTCACACCGCTGGAGGTCGCCACCGGCTATGCGTTGTTGGCCAACGAGGGGTTCAAGGTGGAGCCGTGGCTGATCGAGAGAATTGAAAACGCCAAGGGTGAGGTGATTTACGCCGCTGACCCAGAGGTTGCCTGCGCTGACTGCAACCAGCTCTACAACGATGATAACGCCACCGCCGAAGACGCTACCGAAGAGCTCAGAATGGAGGATATTTTGGGCACCTCGGTCCCGGAGGTACGCGTTGCGGAGCGCGTCATGGACCCGCGGGTCGCTTATATCGTCTCCTCCTTTCTCAATGACGCCATTCAGCGCGGCACTGGCCGACGCGCAAAAGTTTTGGAGAGAACTGACATAGCGGGCAAAACGGGCACCACAAATGGTCCCAGAGATGCCTGGTTTTCAGGATTTAACAGCGATTTGATTACGACCGCTTGGGTGGGCTTTGATGATTACGCGCCCTTGGGGCGACGAGAGTTTGGCGGCACCGCGGCCTTACCCATCTGGATCGATTACATGCGACAGGCGCTGCCCCCTGCCCGACCCACCGCGCCCATGCCGCCAGGGATCGTCAGACTGCGCGTAGATCGCGACTCCGGATTGCGGGTTCGAGGCCAGCCAGAGGGCAGTATCATGGAGTATTTTTTGGAGGAGCACCTTCCAGAGTGGGATACCGAAGCGGGCGATCAGAGCAGTGGCGGTAATCTGGAACAAATTTTCTGAGGCAAAAAAAACGCCGGCTGATGCCGACGTCTTTAACATTGCTGTCACTTAACCCTTCAAACTTCGACCGCCGAAGCGCTTGTTGAACTTTGCTACGCGCCCATCACTTTGCGCCACCTTCTGTTTGCCGGTGTAAAACGGATGTGATGCACTGGAGATATCCAGAGTCATGTAAGGATAAGTTTGCCCCTCATAGTCTTTTGTCTCATTGGTCTGCACCGTCGAGCCCACTACAAAGTAAGTATCAGCTGATGTGTCATAAAAAAGCACGTCCCGATATTCGGGGTGAATGTCTGGTTTCATGCCAAGCTCCCTCAGCACCTGTCGTATGAAAAAGAGCGCGGATAATACCAGAGCGGGCTCCGATAGCAACATGGAATACGCCCAGCCACGCGCTCTAGTACACTGAGCCTGTTGAGCAGCGCACCGAGCCGATCTTGAGCCAGAAATCCGAAGACAACCGCCCCGATCCGTCGATCTGGCGTTGCGCTGTGCCGTCCCCCCTGAGAAGGGTGTTCGACTATCTTCCGCCCCCCCATTGGCAAGGCACTGTGACTGCAGGCACCCGAGTCAAAGTGCCTTTTGGCCGACGAACGGTCACTGCCATCGTGGAATCGGTAGCAGGCGAATCGTCAATCAAGGATTCCAAGCTAAAAGCCGTCACAGCAGCATTGGATGAACAGCCTCTATTTACAAGAAAACTGCTCGCACTGCTGACATGGGCGGCAGATTACTACCACCATCCCATCGGCGAGGTGCTGCCCTTGGGTTTGTCACCAGGAGAACGTCGAGG
>JADHQG010000031.1 GCA_016778045.1 Luminiphilus sp.
GGAAATCTCCACCTGGACGCTGGACGAGCTCAAGCTCGTTTGTGACACCGCACATCAGTTTGGCATCCCGGTGGTCGGCCACTGCCGCAACGCCACCAGCACGCGAGATGCCGCCATCGCTGGCTTCGACATGATCCTGCACGCCACCTATATGGATGACGAGGCATTAAAGGCCGTGGTGGACCGCAAAGTGCCGTTGGTGCCCACCTTTACATTCCAAGCTAACTTGGCGGACTTTGGCGCCGCAATTGGCTCCGATGAGACTCTTCGAGACGTCTTTCGCGCCGAAATTACCGAGAGCGTCGGGACTCTGCGCGCGGCCTTTGACGCCGGCGTGCCACTCGCGACCGGCAGCGAGAGCGGCTTCAGCCTGACGCCCTACGGTGACTGGCACTACCGCGAGCTTCAGGTTTTTGTCGACGATCTGGGCATGACGCCCTTGCAAGCGATTAACAGCGCCACCGAGCAAGGTGCCCGAGCGCTCAAGCTGGAAGGCGAACTGGGCTGCATCAAACCCGATTATCTTGCCGACATCCTGATTTTTGACGGTGAGCCCGAAACCCATATCACTCAGCTTGGAGACGCCGACCGGTTCCGCCACATCATCAAGGACGGCCGGCTGATCGACACCAGCACACCCCTGCCCAAGGACTGGCAATTGCCTGGCTGGCGGGTGAGCGAGTATTCGGAGCGCATACTGACCAAGGAGCTGGTGCAGTCGATGGGACTCACTCCTTAAGCCCCGCATAAACGGGCCAGTTACATGAGTGGCGGCTTGGGACCGCTCAAAATAAACCGTCACCTCTGTCACCAGAACGTATAAAAAGCGAGGCCAACATGAGAACAGCAGTGATCACGGGCGGAGCCGCCGGCTTGGGCGCCGACGTTGCACGTCGCCTGAGTGAGGCGGGCTATCGCATCGGCATTTTTGATTTGGGCGCCGAGCGCGTCGCACAGACCGCATCTGAGCTCAACAATGCGGTGGGTATCGAAGCCGATGTCACTTCCCCGGAACAGATTGCCGCAGCATTCGAAGCCTTCGGCGAGACGCCGGACCTTCTGGTGAACAACGCCGGGATCGTGCGCTTCGGCGCGATGGAAGCGCAGTCAGTGCAAGACTACATTGACGTGGTCAATGTGAATCTGCTGGGGAGCTGTTTTTGCGCCCGGGAGATTGCACCCGCCATGATGGAACGAGGGTCTGGGCATATCATCAACTTTACATCCATTAATGGTATTCATCCCGCACCAGGAGTCGGCATGTACGGCCCTACTAAAGCTGCCATGGCCAACATGACTCAGGCCATGGCGATTGAATGGGGTCCAAAAGGGATCCGCGTCAACGCCATCGCTCCCGGCATGATCGACGCGGGCATGTCCAAGCCGATTTTTGAGAACCCAAAGGTGCGTGCGGTGCGAGGTGGCGGCGTGCCGCTGCGTACTTTGGGCGAAGCAGCGGATATCGCAGAAGCCGTTCTCTTTCTCGACTCCGAGGGCGCGAAATACATCTCCGGTCATGAACTGGTGGTAGACGGCGGCGTCTCCACCAGCGTCATGGCCCACCTCCCACGCGAATGACATCTACTCGGCAAAATCTGATTCTCGTCGGCGGCATCTTCCACGACTTTCACGCATCGGCTGAAGCCCTCGCAGCGGCACTGGCACCGCTCGGCATCGAATCACGCATCGAGGCCGATATCGATGCCGGCATCGCCAGCCTCGCTGACAACCCAGTCGACCTGTTGACTATCAATGCATTGCGCTGGGAAATGATCGGCGAGAAGTACGACCCTTACCGCGACGCGGAAGCATACTCTCCTCCAAGCAAGACCCGGATTGGCCTGGACACGTATCTGAAAGCGGGGGGAGCGCTCCTCGGTGTCCACACCGCAAGCATCTGTTTTTCAGATTGGCCAGAGTGGGGATCACTCTTAGGTGGCGGCTGGGTGTGGGGCACCAGCTGGCATCCGGCGCCTGAGACAATCACTGTGACACCTGACAAGAGCGCTAGGCTGGCACATCTGACACCCTTTGAGGTGCACGATGAGCTCTATACCGACCTGCTGCTCGAGCCAGAGGCTCAGGTGCTGGCCTATGGCCGCAGCGCAGCCATGCCAACATCGCAACCCATCGTCTGGTCTCATACTGTCGGCGAGGGCCGCGTGGTCTATAACGCATTGGGCCACGATAGCGAATCGCTGTCTCACCCCGCTCACGCTCAGCTACTCCGTGAAACGGTGAGCTGGGCACTCGACAAGGCTGATGTGCAATGAAATCTCTCGAAGGCATGTCGATACTCGTCACAGGCGGCGGCTCGGGTATCGGATTAGGCACGGCGCGGCACTGCATTGAGCGCGGCGCAAAAGTCACGATTTGTGGTCGTCGTGAAGACAAGATTCAAGCGGCGGCGGCTGAATTGGGCGACGCCTGCCACGCCGTGGCAGCTGACATCACCGCCGCGGCTGATCGACAAAAACTACTGGAAGCAGCGCTCCATCATGGCGGCCAACTGGATGCACTGGTGAATAACGCAGGCAATATGTATCGAGGCGCGATCACTGAACTGGATGAAGCCGCCTTGCAGGAAGTGTTTCACACCAATGTGATTGCAGCCATGATGCTGACTGGCCTGTGCACACCCAGTCTTGCGCGACAGCAAGGCGCGGTGATATTCGTCGGCTCTATTCATACCCGCCGCGCGTTTCCTGGTGCTTCCCCCTATGCCGCCACCAAGGCAGCAGTGCAGGGTTTGACCCGCGTGCTCGCGGCTGAACTGGGCGAGCAAAAGATTCGCGTCAACTGCTTATTACCCGGCGCGGTGTTCACCGAAATCAACCAACGCGCGGGGCTTATGGACGATGAAACCGCATTGCAAAGGCTGGAAGGGATGTCAGACTTGCACGCCTTGGGCCGGATCGGCACCACAGAAGAAATCGCAGAAGCAATGGCTTACCTGATCTGCGCCGAGTGGGTCACGGGCGCCATGATTGATATCGATGGAGGCCTGGGTCTGGGTATCACCGCAGATCCCGCCATCAACAAGAGTAAGGAGAGCAGTAAACATGAGTGAATCCATCAGTGTGAATGTCACCACCCGCGAGGGAGAGCTGAGAACCGTCACGCAGGGTGCTGGGCACGACACACTCATGCAGGTGCTGTACGAGGAGGATATTGGCGTCGAGGCCATTTGCGGGGGCTGCACCTCCTGTGCCACCTGTCATGTGCTCATCGAACCCGAGTGGATGGCTAAGCTGCCGGAGCGAGATCAAGCCGAGCTGATGTTGCTGCAATACGCCGAGCACTACGACCCGGAGCGCTCACGCCTCAGCTGCCAATTGCAGCTGGGCCCGGAGCTAGACGGCATGCCCCTCACCATCGCACCAGAAGAATAATCGGTAGATTGTGACGGCTTTAGTACCGACCCTAGGAGCCAACTCGTGACTGATCGCGTCGCACTCGCCAACGCCCAATCCATAGACATACATGCCCACGCTGTCCTCGCGGGCTCGATGGGCACGGCGGGAGAACACGGACCTGAAATTGGCTACACCGAGGCGGGCGCACCGTGGTTCCGGGTGGGAGACTATCGGCTCGATGGCGTTCGCTACGAAGGCAGCCCGTTCATGGACACCGACGTCCGGCTTGGCAATATGGACGCTGCGGGCATTGATTTTCAGGTGCTCTCCCCCAACCCCCTTACGTATTTTCATCACATTAGTCCCCGCGATGCTGTGCGCTTTTGCCAGCAGCACAATAATGCGCTGGCCGATGTGGTGGCAGCTCGCTCCGACCGGCTCGCCGGCTTCGCAGCGCTGCCCATGCAGGATATTGAAGCCGCTTGCGAAGAACTAAAGCGCGCCGTGCAAGAGCTCGACTTGCTGGGTGCCTATATCGGCACTGACATTGGCCGGCCTCTCAACGATCCGGCGCTGGACCGATTCTATGAGCAGGTGGTGCAACTCAATGTGCCGCTGATGATCCATCCTGCCCCCGCTGGAATAGACGGTCCGGCAGGCGACCCGAATCTCAAACAGTTTGACCTCGATCTGTTGACCGGCTTCGCGGCCCAAGAGTCGATCGCGGTGGCAACGCTCATCTTCGGCGGCGTCCTGCATCGACACCCCGATATCGATATTTGCCTGAGTCACGCCGGCGGCACCATGACCGCGCTGATTGGTCGTTTTAACCGCGCGTGCACCAAGCGGCCATGGGTACCCGAGCATCTCCAGCATGAGGGCGCCTTTGAAGAGTCATTGCAGCAGCTTTGGTTTGACACCCATGTTCACGACTCGCGCGTACTGAATTGGGTTATCGACATCATGGGAACTGAAAAACTGCTACTCGGCACCAATTTTTCGGGCTGGGACCAGCATGCCATGACGCAAGATGTGCCGTCGGAACTGGCGACGACAATGGCCGATAATGCCAAGCGCCTGCTGAGAGTGAGCACCTAAGGTGACGGGATCAACCGAGCGAGAACTTGCCCAGCGTTGGCCGCTGATTATGGCAACCTGCATGGGCATCATCAGCAGCTCCTTCGTGCTGCCCTATTACTCAATCGGTGCGCTACTGACGCCGGTGACCGAAGAATTCGGGTGGAGCCGGGCGCAGTTTCAGGCTGCCATTCTGTTTAGCTCGGGCTTGGGTGCGCTGACATCGCCACTCATTGGCTGGCTAAACGACAAATATGGGCCGAGGAGAGTCGCCCTGCCCTCAATGATCGGCCTGTCTGTGGGATTGCTAACAGCCTCACAGATTGAGGGCGATCTGTGGATGCTGTTTCTGGCCTACGGCATGATGGCGCTGCTGGGTGCCGGCACGATACCTGTGACCTGGACGCGCGCTATCGCGACCAGCTTCTTCAAGCGACGGGGTTTGGCACTGGGACTGGCGCTCACAGGAACCGGCATCTGCGCCTCGGTCGCGCCTCACTACACGGTGTGGCTGACGGATCAGTTCGGCTGGCGCGGCGCCTATATCGGCCTGTCTCTGGTGCCCTTACTGTTGGCTTGGCCCATGCTGTACTTCTTGTTCAAGCCGCTCGATCTCCACACCGAAGCGGGAAATCACGAGCCTGATACCGCAGCCGCTCTTGAGACGGGCATGACCTTGGGTGAAGCCATACGGGGTTATCGGTTCTGGGTGCTTTTGCTCTCGATTCTATTTGCCTATCAGGGTTTCTCAGGCATTGGGCCAAATTTACTGCCTTCGCTGACAGATGATGGCTTCAGCCGAGAACAAGCAGCATCTGTTCAAAGCGTATTCGGCATATCGATCATCGTAGGCCGCGTGGTGGTCGGCTACTTAGTTGATCGATTGTGGGCGCCCGGCGTGGCGGCCTTTTGCCTTGCCATTCCCGCCGCGGGCGCGACGATGCTCCATGGCTCGCAGAGTTTTGAGACCGCAGCACTCGCTGCATTTCTGATTGGCTTTGCGGCCGGGGCGGAACTGGACCTGATGGCCTTTCTCGCGGCACGCTATTTTGGGCTGGCCCACTATGCCAAGATTTACTCGATTCTTTATGCCACGCTCGCGGTGTGCTCAGGCACCGCGCCCATGATTTTCGCCTCGGTGTATGACACCACAGGCAGCTACGACCTGGGCTACTCTGTGGCAGCTGGGCTGTTCATGGTCTCGGTGGTTTTGATCCTGCTATTGGGGCGCTACCCCAAAGAATATGAGGGCGGACACTGATTCTCCGCCCCGTGGTCAGTCAGCTACTGACCCACCGGCGCCCAGGCTAACAAACTGCTGTCATTGGTGAAGGTATTGGGCACCAGCTTGATACCCCCCGCCTCGGCGAGGGCCACATAGTCCATCCAACTCACGACCGCCACTATCGGTGTACCCGGCCCAGTATCAAAGGTCAGCGGACCATACACATTTGCGGTGTATATCAGATCGTCCTCTGAGACCCGCTGGGTGGCATCGTGTCGCGCACCGGAGGGTTCATAGAACCAGGTGCCCGGCCCGTAACCTTCCGGCGGCCCGGCGCGCACACCCAGCGCACCCTCGAGTACCAGAAAGTCTGAGCCGCCAATATGGTTATGGGGCGCCGCAACGCCGTTATGACGAACCATCAGCGAGATAAATCCCGTCTCCTGGCTAACACGCAGCACCTTTAAGCCAATGTCTGGCAGATCTGGATTCACAACCCAAGGCACGGCGCGACAGTCGATGAAGTAAGGGTGCTGGAAGGTGTCTGCAGTGGCTGTGGTGACGCTAGCGACGAGATGGCCTGACTTCTTGCCGGCGATGGCTAAAGGGGCGCCCTGACCAGTATAAGGCTCGCGTTCCACCATGCACTCAGCCAGCGTGTTGGGCACCATGCTAATGCCGGCTTGCATCGCTATCTGCCGGATGTCAGCACTGGTCACCAGACGGTCTACCTGATTGCCCGGCGTGAGCATGGCGAAGGCGCCATAGCAATTTACCAGTAGCTCAGACTCCTCAGCCGCGGTGAGGCGCTCCATACAAGTGTTGGCAGAGAGGTACCCCCAGATGCCAGGCTCCAGATGACTCTCCCCGCTGTCGTCGGCATAGTCCAGTGCACCAGAGAGAACCAGCAGATCCATTCCCGACAGGGACAGTAAACGCTCCAGGACGGCGCCCTTTTCGAGTCGCACGATCATACTGAACATGCCGCTTTCCATACTGGCGCGGAGGGGCTTCAGAGTTAGGCCATCGACACCGCTTAGGGGCAACCAAGGCAGCAGGTTGGTATCGACTCCACCCTCGGCGCCGTCTGGATCGAATTCGGGATTGAAGGCTAAAGATCCTTCGTTCATGGACGCTCTCCTTTCTTAATCGTTACGCCTAAAGCTAACGCATTCCGGCACCCGCCAAAAGACACGGACCACCTAAACCAGATCGTTTTCCTTACCGGCAAGACCAACTTGCACCGTCAGCACAATAGCCGCTTGTCAGGGAGACCGCCTCGCTTTAGTTTGAAGTTCACTCACCTCACTGGCCAACGCACATGACCAACCAGACTTCAGCCACCGATGGTTTCGTATTCAACCAAACTATGATGCGTATCAAAGATCCCACGCCCTCTTTGGATTTTTATCAGAATGTACTCGGCATGACCTTATACCAAAGGGTTGATTTCGCCGAGATGGCCTTCTCTCTCTACTTTCTAGGGTACCCCTCCAACCACGTGGAAGAAGCACTCCCTAATTCTGCGGCCGATCGGTCTCGCTTTACCTTTCGGCAAAGCGCCCTGCTGGAACTGACCCACAACTGGGGGACAGAGAGCGACGACACCTTTGGGGGCTATCACGACGGCAATGCCGATCCACGCGGCTTCGGCCACATCGGCATCTCCGTGCCCGATGTAGACGCGGCCTGCGTGCGCTTCGAGCAGCTCGGGGTAGAGTTTGTCAAAAAACCCAACGACGGCTCTATGAAGGGATTGGCATTTATCAAAGACCCGGATGGCTACTGGATCGAAATATTAAATGCCGACTCGATCACAGCGCTCATCGGTGAGCACGGAACCCTGGGCCACTGAGTCGCGGGTTATCTCCCAACTTACTCAGCCCGAGCCTGTCGACGCCAAAGCACGTCGACGAGTCTCCGTGGGTGACTCCCCATAGCGCGCGCGGTATCGCTTACTGAAGTGCGAAATATTGGAGAAGCCCCAGGCATAAGCGATCTGACCCACCTGCAAGTGCGCACCGCTCAAACTTGCCAGATCTCTCTCGCAACCTGCCAAACGTTTGAGAATAATGAGCTCGTTAACGGTCACCGACTGGTCGCGGAACAGCCAATGCAAGTAACGCTTGGAAATCCTGTGAACGTTTGCGATTTGGGTCACGGTCATGGTGGGGTCAGGGAGATGTTGATCGATGTAACGCATAATCTCATGACGCTGCCGCTCACGAAGGCTTTTATCGGAATGCGCCTCTCCTGGCTGTGCACCCAAAATAAAGGCATTGACCGCGTCCAGTATGGTATCGGTCTCAACCTCCGCGTCATCAAAGTCAGGGTCTGCGACCGCCCTGATCAAATTGTTCAATAAAAATCGACTTCCTGAGGACGGGGCGAATTTGCGCGGCATATTGTTTAACGCCGAAAGCGTGTTGTGACTGAGGAGGCGTGATGGCATTGCCAGTGCGACCTTGTGAAGCGATTCATATACCTCAAAGTCGGTCGCCTTTGAGCTGTCCCAAACAAAGGTATCACCCGCAGCAACCGTGTAGCGCTCACCGCCGAACTCGATGTGTTCACCCCCTTCAAGGTAGCTGAGCAATATGACCGACGGCTCTTCAACCTGCTCGGCATAGCGCTCTGATCGATATCCGGAACAAGGGTCACAGCGACTCTCAATCACATTGATATCGCCGATGACCTTATGCCGCAGAGCGGCATTGAAGGTGCCACTGGGGGTCTTGCCCGGACACCAGTCAGAGCCCTGCGCAGACATCAGCTTGTCTACCCAAGCCTCGTAAGCATCTGCGCCCCGAAGGCCGCCAGAGTCCCAGGACTCTCTCACGAAACAGTTCATTTATTTATCTTATTAGCCCTGTCATCTGGTAACAGTATCAAGTGACGTGGGCGGGTCAAGTCAGCGACCGACCACACCGCGCCAAATTAGCCTTTCACGCAGAGAAAAACCGCCTGTCTCTCTGGGCACATGCGAGCGCAACATGGGTGCCTATACTCAATGAGTCGACACCCACTCTGCTCATACTTTAATAAGAGAGAACAGCTATGTCTGCTCAGTCATCTCCTACTTTTATACGCTTACCCATTGTCATCTTGGCCATCTCGCTGGGTGCGGGCATGGACGGCATCCCGGCCGCCCTCGCACAAGGCGCCGCTCTTGAAGAAGTGATCGTCACTGCCAGAAAACGCGACGAAAACCTGATGGACATACCCGAATCAGTGTCCGCCATTGGTGCTATTGAAGTTGAACGCCGCAATATCAAAGGGCTGAACAAAATCGGCTTGGCGGTGCCCAACCTAAATCTCTCCATGCGCACAGACGGATACCCGAATGTCACCATTCGCGGGCTTGGCGCCTACGGCATGACGCAAGGCGTTGGTTTTTATCTAGATGACGTGCAGCTTTTCAGTGACGCGTCCTCACGTTTCGGTGACATTGAGCGGATCGAGGTACTCAAGGGACCCCAGGGCGTGCTGTATGGCGGCAGTAACATTGGTGGCGCCGTCAAATATGTCAGCAAAACACCGTCTACTGAAGAATTCGGTGGCAGGCTCAAGGTCATGGCCGGCGAGCAAGGCATCTGGGACATTGAGGGTGACGTCAATGTCCCACTGTCAGATAAGTGGGCGTTGCGGGCTTTTGCTTTTACTCGCGAAGATGACGGCTTTATGACCAACCCAGGTTCGCCCTCCCCCGTTTTTGGAGTGGACTCCAATCAACCGGAGGATGTTGGTGCCTATGAGGAATCGGGCGGACGACTGGTTCTGCATGGCGACATTAGTGATCGGGTCAGTATTACCGCCTCGGCTCGATACAACGAATACGATGGCCCCGTAAACAACTGGGCCAGAGAAATGGGCACACCCGGCAATCTCCAATATCCGTTCACGCTGGACACCAACCTCAACCCAACCCACGAGCGGGAAACATTTGGTGCACGCTTTGAGATCAACGCTGAGTTCAATCACTTCGACTTCAAGAGCATCACCTCCTATACCGACACCGAGAGCGACCGTCATACCGATGTCGATCTGACGCAGCTCTGGTTTTTCAATACTTTCCGCCCTGAGACGATGGAAGTACTCACGCAGGAATTCCGATTCTCTTCCAACTCAGAGGGACCCCTGCAATGGGTTGGCGGGGTCTATTTCATGGACTTTGAAGAGACCATGAATTCCTTCCTCGATTTCGGATGGATCATCCTTGAGGCAGACGACCCCTCAGTCCACGTGCAGGTGCCTTTCGAGACCCGTCGAGAGGAAAAAGGCAACTTGGCGGCCTTCGGTAACCTCACCTACGAAATAGGGGCATGGGAATGGGGCCTAGGGCTTCGAATTGATCGCTGGGAATCTGATGAGGAAGCCGTTGATATTGGCCACTCCGCATCGAAAGACGACGTAGAGATATTGCCCAAAATCTCGCTGACTCGTCGCTTCAACAACGATTCCATGGTCTATGCGACCATCTCAAAGGGCTTCGAGCCCGGGGGCTGGGTAGGCATTGCAGATGGCGCACCCCCTGTATACGGACCCAACGGTGAAAAAACCCTGGCCGGCTTTGACCCTGAGGAAGCCGTCCAATACGAACTCGGCTGGAAGGGTTCATTAGCCGATGGCCGCTTACAAGCCACCGCTGCACTGTTTTTCATTGATTACGACAACCGTCAATTCGAGTTTATCTTGCCCAATCCAAGTGGCGATGGCACTTTAATTGACGGCATTGAGAACATCGGTGATTCGGAACAGACAGGAATAGAGCTCGGACTAACTTGGCAAGCCAGTGAGTATCTGCAGATTGCCGCGGCTTACGGCTACATCGACGCAGAATGGGATAGCAACACCATTCTTCCGGATGGTAGCGCCAACCTCGGCGGTCAAACGCCACCGCAAATCATTGAGCACAGCACGACGGTCACTGCGAATTTTCAGATGCCCGCTTTTGGAGATTTCGACTGGATTGGTAACCTTCAACTCAGTCATAACGGCACCATGGAGGGTGGCAAACCGTCGGGAGGTACAGTCCAAAATCCCGAATTCACCGTCGTGGACATTCAGGTCGGTCTGGCAAGCAACAACTGGGAATTGATGCTGAATCTGGATAATGCCTTCGATGAGCGTTACTACACAGATCTGGAACCGTTTCCCAACTTCGGCTTTGGTGGCCTCATTGGAACCGAGCCCGCCGAAATCATTATCGGCACGCACGGGCATCCAAGGTTGTTTACCGCGAGTGCAACGTATCGATTCTGATACAGTGCGGGTTTAGAGCACCTCAATAGGCACACCATGTCTGACGCGCTGGAACTGGCGACGCGGGCGCTTGAGCACTTTAACGAGGGCACCACCGATTGCGCGCCCTCGCAGATGCGCATACCCCTGAACGCCTACACCGACGAATCCCGCTTCGTAGCGGAGCGTCGGGCCGTTTTTCTCGAGTCACCGATTGCCATCGCCTTGTCGCTGGAGGTGCCTGAGCCCGGCGATTTTCAAACGCAAACTGTCATGGGCGTGCCGCTGCTAATCACCCGCGATCGCGACGCAACGGTCCACTGCTTTATTAACGTCTGCCGTCATCGCGGCGCCAAGGTCTGCCAGCAAGATAAAGGACACCAGACGCGCTTTAGCTGCCCCTACCATGCCTGGACCTACAGCAATCAAGGGGAACTGATCGGAGTTTATGGCGAAGACAGCTTCGGCGAAGTAGATCGTGCGGCAATGGGTCTCACCGAATTGGCGTGCGAAGAGCGGGCGGGCGTCATTTTCGTTTGCCTCACGCCAGGCAAGGCATTTGATATTGACCACTGGCTCGGTGAATTCGTCGGCAAGCTGGGTGACCAACAGCTCACCGACTGGCACTTGTATACCGAACGGTATCTCGACGGCTCGGGGTGGAAAGCCACGATGGACGGCTATCTCGAGGTCTATCATCACGATAGCGTGCACGGCAAAACGGTTGGCCCTCACACGGTCGGCAATCTATTGGTGCATGACACCTGGGGCGCTCATCAACGCATGGCCTTTGCGCGGAGAAATATCACCGAACTGAATGACTCCGCCCCCTCCGAATGGAAAGAGCCGGAATCATTTATCCGAGTGGTGCACTCGGTGTTCCCCAACCTGTCGATCTCAGCCATTCTCGGCGGGCACTGTCTGGTTGGGTTTATCTTTCCCGGCGAGACCAGCACCACCACTGTGACGCGGCAACTGATATTGAGCGCTGAAGTGCCTGCAACCGAAGACGCCACCCAGGCAATCGAAACCTTCAGCCAGATGACATTGCAGGCAGTGCGCGACGAAGACTATGTCCTGGTCGCCACTGTGCAGGGCGCTCTGGGCTCAGGTGCCAATGACAGTTTTCTGATCGGTCGCAACGAGCCTGCTGTGCAGCACTACCACCGTATGATCGCCGAGGTCGCTGGTAAGTAGTCTGCAGAAGCGTCGACCCCCTATCGACACTGCTGGTGGCAGTACCCCCAGCCCGTTATGCTCGTCACTCGGCAGGTGCAGAGGTCACTGGCTTGGGCATCATTGATTATCACAGTCCACTCAACATTCTGGTCTCCGTTAAAGGCCATCCTTACGAGCGCGACGCCTTTGCCGCTGTCTTTGAGTCCTTCGAAGGCATACGACACACCTTCGTCGAGCAGCCCGCGACACAGACTTTTTTGAATCCCGACGCCGCCGCACCCTGGGATGTGCTGGTGTTCTATGACATGCCCGGCATTGACTTCAGTACACAGCCGCCTCAACTGGTGGCACCCAGCGAAGCGGTGAAAACGGGCTTTATGGAGCTATTGGAAGCGGGCAAAGGACTGGTCTTTTTACATCACGCCATCGCTGGCTGGCCGCTTTGGCCAGAGTACGGAGAGGTGATTGGAGGGCGCTTCTTTTACCGGCCCTCGGATTGTCGCAGCACGCCAGTACTCGACTCGGGTTATCGTCACGACGTGGCTCATACCGTCAGCGTCCAAGATGCAAACCATCCCATCGTCAACCACCTGCCCGAGAGCTTTCCACTCACGGACGAGCTGTATCTTTATGAGGTGTTTGAGAACGACGTCACCCCGTTAATCAGTAGCGACTACCACTTTGATTGTGAGCATTTCTACTCAGCCCACCACGCAGTGACCGGAAAGATGTTTTGTAACGACGACTGGCCGCACCCTGAGGGGAGCTCGCTGATTGGCTGGACTAAACAGCACGACAAAAGTCGCATCGTGTATTTACAGCCTGGCGACGGACCCGATACCTATGCCTCACCGCACTATCGCAGGCTACTGGAAAACGCGATTCGGTGGGCAGCCGCCTGAGATCACAAGGCTAGGGAAGCGCTATTGACGCAACCACCCTGTCGTAGAACAAGTCAAAAGCATAGGCGTAGTCGGCGTCCTCTTTAATGTTCCAGCCGGTAAAGACCGCCACTAGATCCAACTCAGGGATGATCAACGGGAACTGCCCGCCCCATCCCCAACCACCGTACATCTTCGGGCCAGCCTCTGTTTTATGGCGGTAAACCCACCACTGGTAGCCGTAACCCCATCCGTCGGGGTCATTGGCATCAATAGGGACCCACGACGTTGCGGAGCGGCGAACCCAATCCCTTGGCACCACTTGCTCTTCGCCCCACCTACCCTCGTGCAAAAATAACAGCGCAAACCTCGCCAAATCGTGGGCACTGAGGAACAGTCCCCCGCCAGCGTTGGTGAAGCCCTCTGGCGCTTTATTCCAAAAATAGTCAGTGATGCCGATTGGCCCAAATAAAAGCTGCTCGGCATACTCGTTCGTCGGCACCCCAGTGGCTGTCGTGAGGATTTCAGACAGTGCCTGGCTCGAGGCGCTGTTGTAATCAAAGAGAGTGCCCTGCTCTACAGCCATACTCTTCTCTAAAAGATAACCGACCCAATCATTTGTCGACTCGGCCGCGGTGGCATCGTTCTCCTGGCTGAAGTAAGAGATCTCCTCTTCCCAATCAATGCCCGCCGTCATCTTCAGTACATTCTCAAGCGTCACCGCTTTGACGGCAGGGTCCGAGAACTGGCGGTGTGGCAGTAGATCGCCGAGCGTGGCGTCAGTGCCCGGTATTTCACCCCGGGCGATAGCGATGCCGATCAGCGCAGACATCACGCTCTTCGAGACTGACTGAAGACTGTGTAAGTCTGTCTCTCCGTGGAATGGGTAGGCGCGTGGATTGAAGTAATCCCAGGGCGGCGGACTTGGGTACACGAGACCCGCATGCTGGGCGTCGTAGTCCCATTGGTATCGACGGTCAAACACAATCTGGCCGCGACGGATAATCGTCATCGAGTCGATGTTGCCGTACTCCCCCGCCCGTATTTCCGCATCGAGCGCCTGCAGGGGCGCAGGATCTATTGCGACCGACGCCGGATCTGCATACAGCCACTGATCGCCGGGCAAGATAGTTTCGGCAATGTTGGCACTCGCCATCGTTAAATAGCAGGCCGCTACCACGCCCCAAAGCACACCCAGCGACCGGGTCCGCCGGAAACAGTGCCATATGTGAGCGCGCCGTATCATTAGCGCGTTGGTAGAATCGCAATATGCCTGATCCGCGACTCGCCCACCGTATCAGTTTGCAATCTGATCCTGATGCGGCTCGGATCTCCCTCGCCGGGCCACGGTAACGGAATGGCAACGCCGGCCTCCGTCTGATCCAGAGCGTCGAGTGCGCGAATCGGCACCAGCGACCTCCACTGCGACGGACTATCGGCCGCTGATTGAAAGTCGACCGCGATGCCTGTCACGGCCTGCGAATCGAGCCCAATGACCAACGTGGTGTGCTGCGTCACGTCCATCGCCAGTGCATCCGGGCTGACCAAGCTCAGCTCTGAGGCGGGGTGACGCCATCGCAGCACCCCGCCCTCAGCCCAAAGAATCGACCCTGCCTCATCACCCTGCCATCCGTCGACGCTGGGATGTCCCTCATTACCGAAGGGCCAGTACAAGGCGTTTCGCGGCAGATAAGCGTATTCCGATAAGAAATCCGTGACCGCATTTTCCAGCGGGGTGTTCAAATAAGCGGCGTGAGCGTGGAACCCGGGATCGTCAGCATAGTCGCCATTACTCCCATTCCATGCCATAGGTGAGAGGAGTCGGGCATGGTGGTTAAATAGCTGCAGCAACGACCGGTATCCATCTTCGTAACTGGGTAACAATCCAGGTGGGTCTCTGAAGTCTGCCGTGTTGTGCTCAACAATGCCCCAATCAGGGTCAGCCTCATAGAAAATAGAAAATAAACTCCGGCCACTCTCGGTAGCAATATCGTTGAGCGCGCTCTTGCCATAAACAATGACACCCAGATGTCCCGGTGTGGGTATCGCGCCCTCAATGGTCATCCCCGCCGAATCAAAGTTCTTCATGTCGCTGTCCAGGCGCTCCGAGAACGGCATTGAGGGTTTGCGCGGTGCCATAAACCCCTGAGAGGAGAAAATCTTTGCCGGATCGAGCCCCGTTTCGACCAACCAACGGCTGAGGTCATCGTAATGCAGGTCAACCAAGTGCCGCCTGAACCGCTCCCAGAGAAACATCCAAGGCTCAGACGGGCCCGGCAAAAATTGTCGCGGCATGTCTCTCGGCGGCTCCACCTCCTCCCACCGCGAAAAATTCTGTTCGCTGATCTCATTGATCTCTGACAGCGTCAGCGCCGGACTGGGATAATCCTCAAGCAGCGCGCCCGAGGCGTAGAGTCCCCCGCCGCTCAGCCAGTCTCGAAACTGCCTTAGCGTGTCAGGGTTAAAGTCGTGCCAGCTGCCCCTCACAAAGGGACTCATGTACACATCAGGATCCAGATTTACCCCGGCAAAAAGGTGCGGATGTTCCTCCGCGAAGGTCACCAGCCGGGTACCCGCTAACTGCAGGTTGCGCTTTTTATAGAACCGGACGGTCTCATTGTAAGCATTCAAGGTGAGGGTTCGCGATAACTCGGGTGACATCAGCGATCCCGGCAATCCTGCAATCAAATCGTCGGGGAACACATTGTCGTCCTGATCCCACTGGCAATTCATAGGATCCAACTCGAGGTGATCGGTTAAATCAAACTCGGGAACAGAGCCGTTCGCGTCGCCCCAGACACCGCCATTGAGCGTGAATAAAATGGGCACCTGCTGATCGACTGACATCTTGATGACCGCATCGAGCCAGTCATCTACCAGAAAGAATCCCGTGTGTATTGGGATGGGCCCCAGGCTTGGGTCGAAACGCCAGTCCTCTGCCGCGCCACGCGTGGCGCGCATGTAGAGAATGGGCACACGCAAACCCAAACGAAAGGTGTCACTTTTATAAGGTCGATAGACATCCGAGAAGCCCTGATCACCGCGCTGCGAGATACCGCTTGTGCCCACCACAAACCAAAAAGGATCCTCCAGCCATTCGGGATGCTTCGCCAACCAGGGGCGCCACTGCTGTGACAAACGCACCGGGCGATAACGAATTTTTTTGAGAACGATTTTTTCGCCGGAGGATCTGTAGGCCGCGATAACAAGCTGACTATTGGGTCTGACAGACGCTGGCAATGTGACCCGCGCATGGAATCCGGTCTTGTTGGCCTCTGCCACACCAAGATAGGCCGCCACATCACCTCGATCTAGGCCAAAGTCCATGGGGTAGGACCAGTCTCCCGACTCCACTTCCACACGTGCAATCGGATCGTCCTTGCCAATCCACACCCACCCGCCGATTTCGATATCGGGCTTACGCCAGGTGGTCACCAACGGTGAGTCAACGTGATAGGCGAGTTCGCTCTCTTCGGCATCGCTCTGGGCGAGTGCGTTAGTGGCCATGGCCAGCAGCGTCAGCCCCAGGATCAGCCAGCCTACGAAACATTGAGTCACCCAGCGAACGGAGCACGTGAGAGGCGAGTCGATAGCAGGCGGCATCGCTACGGAATCCTTGTGGTTAAAAACACCTTGGGCCGTATCAGCGCGCCCCGGGCGTCACAGAGAGACCGGCAGAGGTTTGTTGACCGGCTGGGTCAGCGACTCGGGGGGCTGGGAGAAACCAATGATCGCGCTATATCCAGGTGTTGACTCTTTGTGCACCACCCCCGCAGTGGCGACGATTTTTGCACCGCGGCCACAGGTCACCGGTTCGTTTTCACCCTCTACCGCGACGGTCAACTCCCCTCCAGTGACGTAAACCACAGAATCAAAGTCGTGCCAATGCAGCTCATTCTCCTCGGCAGGAAAATCCAGTGCCATGGCGTGGTAGCCCATCGCCTCAATCTCGGCATAGGCCTGAGTTTCGTCATCAAAAGTCAGCAGTTCATTCATGGCCAATCACTCCTCGTTCCTGCGGCACCACTGTATCGCTATCCTCGGCGATTGCACACCTTGCCGCAGTGACTTTCGCTACCGACCGGCTGCTCCACTGCGCGCACCCGGGACAGCGATCAAGCTGGGTCATTTGAAGAGGGATTGGTATGGTAGGCCTATGTCCGATCTCACCGCACTGTCTGCCATTGAGCTCTCCAAAACCATCGCCGCGGGTGATGCCTCTTGCGTTGAGGTCATGGATGCCTTTCTCGAGAAAATCGAGGCTTTAAACCCGCACGTGAACGCGTTGGTTAACCTCATACCCCGCGATGAATGCTTGAAACTGGCCAGGGAAGCCGACGCTGCTCCTCGCATTGATGCAGGGCCTGGATGGCTGCATGGAATTCCGATAGCAGTGAAAGATCTATCCAGAGCAAAGGGACTGGCCACAACCTGCGGCTCACCGCTTTTTCAGGACGACATCGCCACCTACGACGATCCACACGTCGCCCATCTGCGTGCCGCTGGCGCCATTATTATCGGCAAAACGAACGTGCCAGAGTGGGGATTAGGTGGACACACCGACAACCCGGTCTTTGGTTTAACCCGGAACGCCCACGACCCCCGACTGAGCGCGGGCGGCAGCAGCGGCGGCGCTGCAAGCGCATTGGCCGGCGGCATGCTGAGCATCGCAGACGGCAGCGACATGATGGGCTCGTTGAGGACACCAGCGGCGTTTCAAGGCCTCGTAGGATTTCGACCCACCCCCGGCGTCGTGCCCCTTGCCCCTGAAATGGACCCAATGGAGCTTGGCCTCGTGAGCATCGGCCCCATAGCAAGAGACGTGGCCGACGCCGACGCCCTGTTCGCCACCCTGTCAGGGCGCGCTCCACAGACGTCTGCCCACAATCCCCCGGAACCTTCGCTAGCGGGATTAAAAATCGGCTGGTTGGGCAATGCCGGAGGCTATTGGCCGATCGAACCCTCGATTCTTCGCTATTGTGAACAGGCGCTGGCGGTGCTTGCCACTGCCGGCGCGAAGGTTGACGCGTGCATCTCCTATCAGATTCCCGATCTTTGGCCGTGTTGGCTGGCGCTCCGGCAAACCGCTCTATCGCCGGGAAATGCGCTTTATCAGGATCCGAGCAAGCGCCCGTTAATGAGCGACAACTGGCAGTGGGAAATACAGCAGGGAGCGCTGCTGAGTCGGGATGACATCAGTGCGGCGCAACAGGCCCAACGGGCATGGCGGGCAGAATTAGGCGGATTGTTCAGCGAATACGATGTGTTGATCGCACCCGCTTGTCAGGTGCACCCTTTTGCATCGGCAGACGGCAGCCCGAAGCAGATTCATGGCCGTTCTCTAGACACCTATCATCGCTGGCTGGAGGTCAGTCTGCCGGCCTCGTTAGGCAACCTGCCGGTGATCTCCATGCCGATTCCGGGTCTGTCGCCACAGCATATGACCGCCATGCAGATCATGATGCCCTCGGACAGCGATCAGGCGCTGCTCAACGTCGCGCGGGGTGTTGAGACAGCACTCGGTCGGGCGGTCTAATCAGTGATCATCATCTCGATAGTCTTTGAGCACGCGGCGCCACGTCCATAAACCTGCGCCGACCAGAACCAGCCCGTAAGACATGGCCAAAATCAGCTCACCGCTCATGGCAAATGCCCTGCGAGGTTGGGCAAGACACCTGCCACAGCCTCTTGATAGGGCAAGGCGTAAAACAGGGTCATTAAAGCGGCGATCAAAACGCCCATCGCCACCATCACTTTGGGCCATAAGAGTGTTTGCCTGACTGTCGCAGGATCTCGCTCGGCACTTGGCATGAGATGCAAGCCTTCCTGATAGGCAGATTCCGTCGCCGTTACAGTGCCTTGGCGAGAGACAATCGCCACAGCGATGTAGCTGCAGACAACGCCGACGAGAATCGGGTCAGCCATGACCGGCCATTCCATGAGTCCGGCCAGAGACAAGGCATTCATGCCGACATTGACCGCGAAGCCCACCGCCATTCCCCAAAATGCGCCAGATTCAGTGATGCGACGGCTCCATATGCTCATAAACGCAACCACACCCCACGAGGACGCGAACAGCGGCCCGGCGAAGTGCGTCAACCAATAAATATTGCGGGGTAACGTCAGCGCCAAAACGATCACGGTCACACCGACACACAGCATCGCCACTCGCGCGTTCCGCAGTCGCCCCCCCTGGAGCTGTGACAACTGATCCTCGCTCGCCCCAGAGTCGTTACTCTCTTCGGCATTCTCCTCAGCACTCTCCTCAGCACTACCGAAAATATCGTGGCTGACACTGAAGCCCACCAGCGACAAGAAAGTCGACGCCGAAGACAGCCCCGCTGCCAGTACGCCGCAAATCAAGATAGCGCCCAGCAAGGTAGGTAGCAGATTCATGGAGACCCAAATCATGGTGCTCTCTGGGGGCGAGATGTCGGGGTTGATGAGGTTGACGGTGGCGGCGGCAAAGTTCGTCACTAAATACAGCAGCAACATGGCAATCAGGGCACCGCATGCCGACCGGATGACCACGTGCTCACTGCGCGCCATCAGATAGCGACTGGTTTGCCAGGGACTGACAGCCACCACAATGCCCCAAGCCACACCGAGGATACTGGCCCACACCAATGCCTCCATAGGCGTTTGCCAGTAGACATCTGGGCCGACGCGCCCGTGCCAGGCGATGATCCCGGGCTTATCTGCATAGGTCGCCAGTGAGTCGATAACGCTGGACCAACCACCGGCTGCCTGCACAATAAAAAAAGCGGTGACCACAATGATGCTGGAGAACAGCAAGAACATGACCGTATCGGTCAATATGACGCCACGGGACCCAGAATACAGCGTAAACAGCGTGTAGCTGGCCCAGACCATCAGTATCGCGATCACCTCACTAAAGCCCGTGACTTCAGTAATGATCAGCGCCATGCCCCATGTCACGGCCAATAGATAAGCAGACAAACCGGCCACAATCGAAACGCCGGCAAAGACCTGTATGCGACGGCTGTTGAACCGGGAGCGAAAGAAATCAGGGACCGTGAGTGCCCGGCTTCGCCTGAGGTACCGACCAAAGAACACCGCGCCGACGATATAACCCAGGCAGTTGAAGCAGGTCATAATGATGACCAACGGAGCATGACCTTGATACGACATGCCCGCCTCGCCCATAAAGGCATTGGTGCTCATAAAGCTGGCTACCAGCGTCCCCAGAATCAACACCGTGGGCGCATTGCGCCCCGCGACAAAGAAGTCTTCGAGGTGTTTGACCCGCTTACCGGCGTACCAGCCGATAGCCAGATAACAGCCCAGACTGATGACGATCCCCGCCTGAAAGCTATTCACGGATCAACAGCACCAGGGGTGAGAGAAATATCGTCGGCATGAACGTATCCGCCCTGGGAACGCATCAACCCAAGACCCTACTCACGTCCAGTGACGATGGCTTCAAGAATGAGTTGCTCAATGGTCTCCACATCCGCAGGCCGGGGATTAGTAGCCGCCGCGGCATCCAGATACGCTTTTTCGGCAAGGCTTTTTGCACCGTCTGCCGCCACGCCAATGTCTGACAGAGACCGTGGAAT
>JADHQG010000032.1 GCA_016778045.1 Luminiphilus sp.
ATCTTTGCGCCAACCGGTGTTCACATCCGACAGCTCACCCAAAGGCGTGCCCCACTGTTCAAGGTCAACGCCGATCTCTTCCTGGGTTTCTCGCAGCGCGCACGACAGGTTTGAGCGATCGCCCGGATCCCGTCGTCCACCTGGAAAGCCCATGTGCCCCGACCAGGGATCTCCCTCACGGGTTGCCCGGCGGATCATGAGCATCTCAGTCGCCTCGACGCCCTCCCGCACCATAATGGCCACAGCGGCTCGGCCAGCGCTTGGCGCGGCGCCGGCTTCCTCCTTGGCGAAGTCTTGCAAGCGGCGCTCGAGTTGTCGGGTCAGGTCTCGCATCTATTTCCTAGGGATATTTGGCCCAAAAAGGCCAATGTCGGCACGTGTTGCGCAGTGATGAGGCAACGCATCGTATACAAGTTAGATATTTACTGGCAAAGCGGCTGAAACAGATGATCGGTTGTGACGCATCCGAGCAGGTGTTCCGGTATCATGCATCGCTTTCCACTACCCACAGGTACCACTCGGTGAAACCCTACGCGGCCTACGCCATTGGTGCAGCACTCGTCGATACCGAAATTCAGGTCACCGACGAAGAGCTCGCCGCTATGAATGTTGAAAAAGGCATGATGACGCTGGTCGACCAGGACCGGCAGGCTGACATGCTGGCGCAGCTCTCTGACCATCTTATTCGAGCGAGTCATGCATCGGGTGGCAGTGCGGGGAATAGCATGATTGCCACCGCCCTGATGGGCGCGCCCACCTACATGAGTTGCAAGGTGGCGCAAGACGCTGACGGCGATATCTACCTCGCGGATCTGGAACAGTCGGGGGTCGCTCATGGTTTGAACGACCAACGCAAAGAGGGGGTCACCGGTAAGTGCATTGTGCTGATCACCCCCGACGCCGAGCGCTCACTCAATACCCACCTGGGCATCTCGGAGACGCTGTCGACCGACGAGGTCGATGAAGACGCCATCAAGGACTCCGAGTGGGTTTATCTCGAGGGGTATCTGGTGACTTCGCCG
Source organism: Luminiphilus sp. (assembly GCA_016778045.1). Lineage (GTDB taxonomy): Bacteria > Pseudomonadota > Gammaproteobacteria > Pseudomonadales > Halieaceae > Luminiphilus. The sequence continues at coordinate 1,023 of JADHQG010000032.1, forward strand.
ACCGGACACGCCGCCGCATTGAAAACCAAGTCACTCGCTGAGCAACATGGTGTGCGCACCGCTGTCAGCTTCTCTGACCCAGGCATGGTCAAATTTTTTAGAGACAACATGGCGGCCATGGTCGCAGGTGGCGTGGAGTTGGTGTTCTGCAATGAATCCGAGGCACTCGAATGGGGACAGTGTGACGATCTCGATACCGCGATTGAGGCCATCAAAGCGGTCGCACGACGTTTTGTCATCACCTTGGGTGCCGAGGGCGCAGTGACATGGGATGGCGAAGCGCTGCATCGGATCGCCGCCAAGCCGGTTAACGCTGTCAACACCAACGGCGCGGGCGACATGTTCGCCGGCGCATTTCTTTACGCGCTATCCCGGGGTGAGACGGATCTGCGCGCCACCGAATTTGCCACCCTCGCAGCGGGGGAAGTAGTAAAATACTTCGGTCCACGGCTCGATCGAGACGCTTGTCTCGGCCTGCGCCGCGAATTTTTTGGTGACTGAGCTCTCAGCACCCCCAACGGGAAGAACAACGGTTCATGAGCGATAAAGAAATCAAACCTGTCATCAAAGCAGATCCGCTGTATCAGATGCTGCGGCAGGAGGATGTAGACAGTTTTAATGCCAACCGGGATTCGCTGGATACTGGCGAGCTGACGGGTGGTGACTATCGTGGCCGCGATCTGCGGCGAATGAATGCCCGCGGGCTCGACTTTTCCAATGCCTACTTTCGCAATTGCGATTTGAGTGGCATCGACTTTCGGGAGACCAATCTGGAAGGTGCCAGCTTGATGGATGCCAAGGTCTCGGGGGTTTACTTTCCCGAGGCACTCAGCGCCAATGAGATTCGGCTCTCTTTGGATCATGGCACACGTTTGCGCTATCACAGGGACTAACCGCTTATGACAGGCAAGGATGCCTCAGCAACGCCGCGGCGTGCGGCGATCAGCGTGTGGCTCGCCGGGTTTGCCACTGCCCTGTTGCTCTTGGCGGGTCAACCCGCAGCCCACGCACAAAATAGCCTCGCTGAGGCACTGCAACAACAAAGCGAATTCTTGCCCGTTCGTGAGGCGTATCAACTCGATGGTGCAGTCACCGCAGACGGAACACTGCGTCTCTACTGGCGGATCACCGAGGGGTACTACCTCTATCAGCACGCCTTTAAAGTCAGAGATTACGATAGCCCGGGTGCGCCGGGCATGGCGATCGAATTTCCGCCAGCGATTGCGAAAACCGATGAGTTCTTTGGCGATGTGTCGGTGTATTACGACGAGGCCGATCTATCCGTCGGGCTGTCCGGTGTCGATGCACCGCTGACCCTGGCAGTCACGTATCAAGGCTGCGCAGATGCGGGGCTGTGCTATCCCCCTGAGACCGATTACCTGAAGGTGGATGTGACCAACGGCACGGTCACTGCGACTGACCCTGGCAAGCAACCCGCTCGTGTAACTACACCACCGGCTACCGGCGCGGATATGACTCTGCTTCTCGCAATGGGCCTCGCTGTGCTTGGGGGGCTCATCCTCAATGCCATGCCTTGCGTCTTTCCGATCCTGTCACTCAAGGTGCTGAGCTTTGCGACGGGTGACCCTGACGAGCACCGCCGGCACGGATTAATCTATCTAGCGGGCGTAGTGAGCTCTTTTGTTTTGATTGCCGCGGTACTCATCGGCTTGCAGAGTGCCGGACGCTGGGTTGGCTGGGGGTTCCAGCTCCAATCGACCGGGTTTGTCATTGGTCTGGCTTACCTGTTCGTCCTGATGGGTCTGTCGCTCTCCGGACTGGTGCTCATTGGTGGCCGCTGGATGAATCTCGGAGCAGGTCTAGCGACCGCACCCGGTGCCAGAGGCAGTTTCTTTACCGGCGTCTTGGCGGTGGTTGTCGCCAGCCCCTGTACGGCCCCATTTATGGGGAGCGCGCTCGGGTTCGCACTCACGCAACCGCCGCTGGCCGCGCTCAGCGTTTTTGCAGCTTTGGGTGTGGGGATGGCCCTACCCATGGTCGCCATCAGTAGCAGTGCCACCGCCAGAGCATGGCTTCCTAAACCTGGGGCCTGGATGGATACGCTCAAGCAGGTGATGGCGTTCCCGTTGTATCTCACTGCCGTGTGGCTGCTGTGGGTAGCCGGCAAGCAGAGCGGGGTCGACACCATGGCCGCCGCGGCAGCGGGCCTGGTGATGTTGGCACTGGGATTGACGCTACTTCAGGGTCAGACCGTTGCGCGTGCCGCAGGTGCCGCCTGCCTTATCGGTGCAGTCTTGCTGGGCGGCGTGCGAGGTGATGCGGGCGCCACGGTGACAGACGAGCGAGACGGTACCGTGCGCTGGTCGCCCGAAGCACTTGCATCACTGAGAGCTCAGGGCACCCCGGTATTTGTCGACGTCACCGCAGACTGGTGCATTACTTGTTTGGCCAACGAGCAGGCCGTGCTGTTTACCGACGAGATGACCCGCGCCTTTGCTGACGCTGGCGTGACCTACATGGTGGCCGACTGGACCAATTATGACCCCGAAATCGGTACCTTCGTTCGTGAGCATGGGCGCAATGGTATACCGCTGTATGTCATGTATGCGGGCAATCTACAGTCTGCACCCTTGATACTGCCGCAAATATTGACCACCGGGATCGTTCGCGACGCGCTACAAAGCGTTTCACGGTGAGACCGCTTCGATAGCGTGCGGAGCCGTCTGGCGATGTCACCGGACGCCGTCAGACCTGCTCAACCAGCACGGACTCGAGAGTAACGAGGGAATGCAGGCCGAGCCGCAGACGTCTATCAATCAGAGGAGCCGACGACATGAATTATGCCCGACCACGACGACGAGCCGTTTCCAATGCGATGATGCTCATGCTCACCATCGCTTGGGCAGGCTCGCCAATCGCGGCAGAGGAAATGTTGCACTGGCAGGGCGCCTGGGTACGGAGCTTGCCGCCCGGTGCTGAGGTGACCGCAGCGTACGGCACGCTCATGAACCACGGAGCTGAGGTTGTCAGTATTACCAACATCAGCAGCACACTGGGTAACGAGGCGCAAATGCATGACGTGATGAGCGAAGGCGATCAGCGGCGCATGGTACACCTGCCTTCCGTCGATATTGCGCCGGGCGAATCGTTGTTGTTTCAACCGGGTGGTCGCCACATCATGCTGATCGGTGTCACTGAGACACTCGCCGAGCGCAGCGATATCGAACTTTGTGCAGAGAGTGCGGCGGGTACTCGAGCGTGTACGCAAGCCAAGGTCAGGCGACAGGCCCCCGAGCATCACGATACGCACAGCGGTCATGATCACTGATGACGGAATCCCCTATCGACACTGAGACCCCATCAGAAGTCCGCGCAGGCAGTCGCTGGCGCCAATGGCTTACCCGCCTTAAACCCGATGCGGCCGGATCAGATCCCCGTAAGCTGGGCAAATGGAGCGGCGTCATCATCGGTATCTATCTGCTGGTGACCACTGGCCTCGGCATCTATTGGAGCGGCACACCTGACCATTTTGATGTCAGGGAGAACGCAGCGCGCTATGCCACTAACACTCAACAAGAAGTGGTCACGGGCACGACGACCGTCGCCGCTTTGCAGGAAGTCATTCGCATACTGCTGGAAAAACCGGGCGGCTACCTGCACAACGATGTGTTCCCTCCGGGTGTCTGGTTGGACAACATGCCCAACTGGGAGTACGGCGTGCTGGTGCAGAGCCGGGACCTCGCACGTGCCCTCCGCGAGGTACTGAGCCGGTCCCAATCGCAATCAAAAGAGGATGTCGACCTCACACTGGCAGAACCCCGCATCAATTTTCAATCCAAGAGCTGGATTCTGCCGGCCTCTGAGAGCGAGTACGGGGACGCGCTGAGATTCCTGGAGGCGTATCGCGCCCGGTTGGCAGTGACAGGTGAAAACAGTGCGCAGTTTTATGCCCGCGCCGATAACCTCAGCCACTGGCTTGGGATGATTGAGAAACGTCTGGGCAGTCTTTCACAGCGCTTGTCGGCCAGTGTTGGCCAACGGCGATTGAACACTGACCTTGCAGGCGACAGTGCTGCGGCACAATCGACCAACGCTCCGGAGGAGCTGGTTGTTCGCACCCCGTGGCGCGAAATCGACGATATTTTCTACGAGAGCCGTGGCGCCGCGTGGGCGCTGACCCAATTTCTCAAAGCTGCGGAGGTGGATTTTGCCGACGTGCTGGCCAAGAAAAATGCCACCGTCAGCCTGCGCCAAATCATCCGAGAGCTTGAGGCCGCGCAGGCATCTGTTTGGAGCCCCGTGATTCTGAATGGCTCTGGCTTTGGTTTGTGGGCGAACCACTCGCTGGTCATGGCCAGCTATATCTCGCGCGCTAACGCGGCATTGATCGATTTGCGGGAGTTATTGGCGCAAGGATAGCGATTGGAGCGCTGAATTCTCGGTACCACCACACGCTGGCCAAGCCACACCTCCGACTCAGCCACCACACATCGTGAGTGACAGGGGCGTTGATGCCCTTGGTGGATCAGTGGCGCTGACCCGCCAATAGCATCCACTCCTCCTGCTGATCAGCCACGGTAAGGGTCACCTCGGGCGCATAAGCCGCAATGATCTGCTCGGCCTGTTCTTCGAGGAGGCCAGCCAGAAGCAAGCGACCCTTGGGTGCCATCAGTGACGTCAGCACGGGCTCCAGCTCAATGAGCGGTCCCGCTAAGATATTAGCGACCACCCAGTCGGCGGAGCCTTGCCAGGCTTCCAGTGCTGACGTTGCGGGCAAGTGCACCGAAAATTGTGCAACCGGCACCTCATTACGCTTCGCATTATCGTGGCTGGCAGTGATTGCCTGCGGGTCGTTATCGACACCCAGCACCTGCTGCGCGCCCAGTAGCACCGCCGCAATACCCAGAATGCCCGAACCACATCCGTAGTCGACAATGCGGGCATCCTCAAGCGATGCCGCATCCAGCGCCCTCAAGCACATAGCCGTGGTCGGGTGGGTTCCCGTGCCAAAAGCAAGACCGGGATCGAGTAGCAGATTGACCGCATCGGGTTCGGGAGGGGGTGTCCAGCTCGGACAGATCCATAGCCGATTGCCCATTTTCATAGGCTGAAACTGATTCTCCCAGACGCGGGTCCACTCGCGATCAGCGACGGGCACAATGGTTTGAGGGGCCTCGGTGACCAGGTCTGCCGGAACAGCCACCAGTACTGGCTGAAGATCTTGGTCACCGGCGAAGAGTGCCGTCACTTGCACCGCGTCCCACAAGGGTGTCTCACCGGGGCCGGGCTCAAGTAGCGGCTGGTCTGCTTGATCTTCCAAGGTGACGGATAGCGCCCCGGCCTCAAAAAACCAGTCCTCTAGTGCCTCAACCTGATCCTTGCTAGCGGTGCAATGCAGTTCCTGCCAAGCGGCGCTGGAACTCAATGCTCGTGTTCCAGCTTGCTCTCGAGGTAATGAATACTGACGCCACCGGCCATGAACGAACTGTCTGTGACCAACTCTCGATGGAGTGCCGCGTTGGTTCTGATGCCGTCGACCACCAGCTCATCCAGCGCCTGGCGCATCTTCACCAGTGCGGCTTCACGCGTATCGGCAAAGGTAATCAACTTACCAATCAGGCTGTCATAGTGGGGAGGCACTGTGTAGCCGCTATAGACATGGGAGTCGACGCGGACGCCATGACCACCGGGCGCATGAAACGTTTTGATGGTGCCCGGCGAAGGCATAAAGGTGCGCGGATCTTCGGCGTTGATGCGGCATTCAATCGAGTGCCCTTTTAGGCTGACGTCTTCCTGTTTGATCGACAACGGCGCACCGCCGGCAATCAACAGCTGCTCTCGCACAATATCTACGCCGCTGATCATCTCCGTGACAGGGTGCTCTACCTGTACTCGGGTGTTCATCTCAATAAAGTAAAACGCGTTGTCCTCGAACAGGAATTCAAAGGTGCCCGCACCCCGGTAATTCATGTCGAGACAGGCGCGCACGCAGGCGTCGCCAATATCGTTGCGCAGCGCGTCGTCAATGCCCGGCGCCGGTGCCTCTTCGATCACCTTCTGGTGACGGCGCTGTAAAGAGCAGTCCCGATCGCCAAGATGAACAGCATTGCCCTGGCCGTCGGCTAGCACCTGAATCTCGACGTGACGCGGACGCTGCAAAAATTTCTCCATGTACACCACAGGTGAACCGAAAGCGGCTTGGGCCTCGGATTGGGTCACCTGAATCGAGGAAAGCAGCACCTCCTCATTGTGGACCACACGCATGCCGCGTCCGCCACCGCCGGCGGCCGCTTTGACAATCACCGGGAAGCCAATCTCGCGCGCGATGCGCAGAATCTCGTCAGGGTCGTCAGGCAGCGCGCCCTCGGAACCCGGCACCGTCGGCACACCCGTTAGCTTCATCTGCTGCTTGGCCGACACCTTGTCGCCCATCAAACGAATGGTCTCGGCCGTCGGGCCAATAAATTTAAAGCCACTCTTCTCCACCTGCTCGGCGAAATCCGCGTTCTCTGAGAGGAAACCGTAGCCCGGGTGAATGCCATCGGCGTTAGTCAGCTCGGCTGCGCTGATGATCGACGGCACATTGAGATAGCTTTGTGCCGAAGGCGGTGGACCAATGCACACTGCCTCGTCTGCGAGACGCACGTGTTTCAGGTCGCGGTCTGCGGTGGAGTGCACTGCAACCGTTTTAATGCCCAGCTCCTTGCAGGCACGCAAGACGCGGAGCGCGATTTCGCCGCGGTTGGCGATCAATACTTTTTCAAGCATGGGAGATGTCCTTTTGGGGTGACTGACCCACGCTTCAGGAGATGGAGATCAGGGGCTGATCAAACTCAACGGCCTCGCCGTTTCCAACATGAATCGCGGTCACGGTACCGGCGCGATCGGCTTCGATCTGATTCATCATCTTCATCGCTTCGACAATACACAGCACGTCGCCGACTCGAACTGTCTGCCCTACTTCAACAAAAAACGGTGCTTCCGGGCTGGGCGAGCGATAGAAGGTGCCGACCATCGGTGACAGCACTGCATTGTCTGCCACGGGTGCCGCGGCAGGAGCGGCGGATTCTGCAGCAGGCGCCTCAGCAGGTGCGGGTGCCGAAGGTGTCGGTGCGGCGGCAACGGGTGCAGGGGCAGCGTACGCGACCGGCGCAGCCTGCTGGGCACCGTGGCGGCTAATACGCACCGACTCCTCACCCTCTTTAATCTCAATCTCACCGATATTCGATTCTTCCAGCAGTTCGATCAGTTTTTTGACTTTGCGAATATCCATCTTGATTCCTTAGTGGGTCGTTGAGTGGGTATCTAGAGACTGCAGGACTGCGGCTAAAGCGCAGTCATAGCCGAAACTACCCAGCCCTGAGATCACCGCCTCGGCGATGTCCGAGATGTAACTGTGATGCCGAAAAGGTTCGCGAGCGTATACGTTCGAAATGTGTACCTCGATGCACGGGATATCGACACCGGCCAGGGCATCACGCAACGCAACGCTGGTGTGAGTGAAGGCAGCCGGATTAATGATGATGAACTGAGTGCCGTCAGCTCTGGCCTGATGGATCGCCTCAATCATTTCCTGCTCACCATTGCTCTGCAGGCAAGTCAGGGTCGCTCCTGCCCGCTCGGCCTCGGCCTGCAACCGGTGGTTAATCTCATCGAGGGTCTCTGATCCATAGATTTCAGGCTCACGTGTACCGAGGAGATTGAGGTTGGGACCGTGTAATACGAGGATTGCCGCCATGGGCTCGCCTACCGAAGTGCCAATATGGGGCGGGAGTGTGTCCCAGAATCAGCCCAGAGTCCACTTTTTTGGTGTTTTGACCGATTTTTACGGACGTTAGCCGCAAATTCGCCACTAAATTGACTCTGGATTAACCGCCCCTACCCCTCTGTTTAGTGATTTTACTTACCTTGCAAATCACCAATGGCCCTCATCCGCAGTGCTGGGTGGTAGGTGCTAGGTGGTGGGTGGTAGGTGCTAGGTGCTAGGTGCTAGGTGCTAGGTGCTAGGTGCTAGGTGCTAGGTGCTAGGTGCTAGGTAAAAACTGACAGGCTTGCCGGCTGACTGCAACCCGCTGTCAATGCACGCGCCAAGACAAATCTTCTACCTGACACCGCTTGTACTTCAGCTACCGGGCGAGGACCCTCTCTTAAGCGGAGCGCTCTTTCGAGCAGAGCTTTCCGTATCACGATTCTTTCGAGCAGCCTGATTGGATTCATTCGGCTGCCCTCCGTAGGCTCACTGCTGTCCCCAGTGCCATAGTGAGCTCACTCAGTCAGGCTTCAGCGTGATCACTGGTCAAAAAGTGTCCAGCCTATCTTCCCGACTCGGCCACGCTCCTTTACACTCTCGCACTCGACGTTGAGTCCTTTCCCGATGCAGATTGGCGGCTTGAAGCCCTCAAATAATGTGTTCCTTGCGCCTATGGCAGGGGTCACTGATCTCCCCATGCGCGAACTCGCCGTCGAGTTGGGTGCCGGTTTGGCCGTGGGCGAAATGCAAACGGCCGACCTCCGGCTGGCGCGGTCGCGCAAAACGCTCAAACGACGACAGCACAGTCCTCGTGCTGGACTGCGCTCTGTGCAGATGGTCGGTTACGACCCGCAACAACTGGCTGAAGCAGCACGCTTCAATGCCGAACTGGGCGCAGACATCATCGACATCAATATGGGCTGCCCTGCTAAAAAGGTCTGCCAGAAAGCAGCGGGGTCTGCCCTGCTCGCCGATGAAGCACTAGTCGGGCGCATCCTAGAAGCTGTGGTCAATGCGGTTGAGATCCCTGTCACGCTCAAGATTCGAACCGGCACAGACCCCGAACACCGCAATGGAGTCACCATTGCCCGCATGGCTGAGTCAGCCGGGATTCAGATGCTGACAGTACATGGCCGGACCCGTGCCGATCGATTCAAGGGCGCCGCCGAGTACGACACCATTGCCCACATTGTCCAAGCTGTCTCGATACCGGTTATTGCCAACGGTGACATTCACTCTGCGCGTAAGGCCTGCGAAGTGTTGGCGCTGACAGGCGCTGCGGGTGTGATGATTGGCCGGGGCGCGCAAGGGCAGTTATGGCTGCCGGGTGCGATTGCAGAGGCGCTTGCAACAGGCGACCTTGAGGCACGAGCGCCGTCACCGACTGAACAGTTGACGCTGCATCATCGACACATCGACGCACTGCACGCCTTCTACGGAGATGTCATGGGCCCGAGAATTGCGCGCAAACATCACGCCTGGTTTTTAGAATCACTCGTGTCGCAGCAGCTACTCGATACCGATACCGCAAGAGCGGACCGGCAGCGGTTCAACGCACTGGAGACGCCCGAGGCACAGCAGTCGCATCTGCACCACATGGGCACTCGACGAAGCTCAATGCTGGCGCTGGCGGCATGAATCCGCCCAAGCCAACAGCCACAAAGACAAAGACAAAGACAAAGACAAAAGCCAAAAAGGGTAAGGCAGGCCCTCCGCCGCTCAAAGACAGCGCGCGCGAGGCCATCAGCCACTTTCTCGACACGCTCGATGGAGAACCTTGTAGCGAACTCTATGACATGGTGCTGCATCAGGTGGAGGAACCCCTGTTCAGGGCCGTGCTTGACTACACGAAACACAACCAGAGCCATGCCGCTGCAATGCTCGGACTCAATCGCGGCACGTTGCGAAAAAAGCTCCGCCAGCATGGACTGTTGGCCGAGGCTGAACCGCCGAAGCGACGGCGAGCCACTCGCGTGCAACGCCCATCGGTAAAACACAGTACTGCAAAAAGGAAGCGATAGGCATGAGTGAAGCGGGACTGGCCCCTCTAAGGCGCGCCCTCATCAGTGTTTCAGACAAAACCGGCATCGTGGCCTTCGCCCGCTCGCTGGCTGAGCGGGGTATTGAGATTCTCTCCACTGGCGGAACCTGTCGGCTACTGCGCGATGAAGGTATTGCCGTGACGGAAGTCTCCGACCACACCGGCTTCCCCGAGATGATGGATGGCCGGGTCAAAACGCTTCATCCTAAAATCCATGGCGGCATTCTTGGGCGCCGCGGTACAGACGATCAGGTCATGAGCGACCACAATATTCCGCCCATTGACCTGGTGGTCGTCAACCTCTATCCGTTCGCAGCGACCGTCGCGCGAGACGACTGCACCTTGGAGGAAGCGGTAGAGAATATCGATATCGGTGGACCCACGATGGTGCGCGCCGCGGCTAAAAACCATCGCGATGTCACGATTGTTGTCTCAGCCAGTGACTACGACAGAGTCATTAACGAGCTCGAGGCGCACAACGGCTGTACGACAATGGCGACACGATTTGATTTGGCCATCAGAGCGTACGAGCACACCGCCGCCTACGACGGCATGATCGCCAATCATTTTGGCTGTCTGACTGACGGCGGCTCTGCCCACTACCCACGTACGTTCAACCTGCAGCTCGAGAAAGTGCAGGAGATGCGCTACGGCGAGAACCCGCATCAGAGCGCCGCGTTTTATAGGGAGCCTGAGCCCGCTGAAGTCGGTATCAGCAGCGCCCAGCAACTTCAGGGAAAGGCGCTCTCCTACAACAACGTGGCCGATACCGATGCTGCGCTGGAGTGTGTGAAAAGCTTTGAAGCGCCGGCGTGCGTGATCGTCAAACATGCCAACCCTTGTGGCGTGGCGGTGGCAGAGAATTTGAGCGCCGCCTACGACCTCGCTTTTCATACCGACAGCGAGTCAGCCTTTGGCGGCATCATCGCGTTCAATCGCGAGCTCGACGGCGCGACGGCGGCCGCCATTGTTGAAAGGCAATTTGTTGAAGTCATCATTGCCCCCGAGGTCTCTGAAGAGGCGATTGCCGCAGTCGCCGCGAAGGAAAATGTCCGCCTGCTTCGCACCGGCGCTTGGACATCACCGGTCGCCTCGCGGGACTTCAAGAGAGTCAATGGCGGTCTGCTGATACAGGAACGCGATGATGGCATGGTGAACCGTGACGACCTCACTGTGGCCACCGAGCGCGCGCCGACAGACGCTGAGTGGCAGGATCTATTGTTCGCCTGGAAAGTGGCCAAGTTCGTAAAAAGCAACGCCATCATCTACGCCGCCAACCAACGCACCATTGGCGTGGGCGCCGGTCAAATGTCGCGGGTGAATTCTGCTCGCATCGCCGCAATCAAAGCTGAGCACGCGGGTCTCGAAGTCAAAGGCGCCGTCATGGCTTCAGATGCGTTCTTCCCCTTTCGTGATGGCATCGACAACGCCGCTGAACGCGGCATTGCCGCGGTGATTCAACCGGGCGGCTCGATGCGCGACGAAGAAGTCATCGCCGCTGCCAACGAGGCTGGCATGGCCATGGTCTTCACGGGCATGCGGCACTTCAGACACTGACTACTGACGAGTCGCAACACGGAGTACGAGTATGAATATTCTCGTTGTGGGCAGTGGCGGTCGCGAGCACGCACTGGCCTGGAAGCTCGCCGAGCCCGAGACTGTGGCGCAGGTTTTCGTAGCACCCGGTAACGCCGGTACAGCGCTTGAACCCAAGCTGACCAATGTGCCCCTGGATCCCATGGACATCGAGGGTTTGGCCCATTTCGCCACCGAGCATGATTGCGCGCTGACCGTGATCGGCCCCGAGGCGCCATTGGTTGCCGGGATCGTCGATCACTTTTACGAACACAACCTCCCCTGCTTTGGTCCTCGCGCAGGTGCTGCGCAGTTGGAAGGGAGCAAGTCCTTTACCAAGGACTTCTTGGCGCGTCACAACATCCCCACCGCCTCCTACGCCGTCTTCACCAAAGTGGAAGCGGCCCTCGACTACGTGCGCCAGCAAGGCGCACCGATCGTGGTCAAAGCGGACGGCCTGGCAGCCGGCAAAGGGGTCATCGTGGCCATGACGCTTGAAGAAGCAGAAGCTGCCGTTCACGACATGCTCGCCGATAACAAGTTTGGTGATGCTGGGGCGCGGGTAGTCATCGAAGGCTTTCTTGAGGGCGAGGAGGCGAGCTTTATCGTTATGGTCGATGGTGAGCATGTGTTGCCCATGGCGACGTCACAGGATCACAAACGCATCGGCGAGGGCGATACGGGCCCCAATACGGGCGGCATGGGCGCCTATTCCCCCGCCCCCGTGGTCACCGATGCCGTGCATGACCGAGTGATGGAGCAGGTGATCCTACCGACGGTGCGCGGCATGGCGGCGGAAGGCCATCCGTACACCGGGTTTCTGTACGCGGGATTAATGATTGACGACGATGGCAACCCATCGGTGATCGAATTTAACTGTCGTTTTGGCGATCCGGAAACCCAGCCCATCATGCATCGGCTCCATAGTGATCTGGGGATGCTGTGCCAAGCGGCGCTTCAGAAAAAGCTCGATCAGGTCTCGGTCAGCTGGGATCCGAGACCTGCTGTAGGCGTCGTACTCGCGGCAGAAGGCTACCCCGGCTCTTATGAAAAAGGCCGCGAAATTTCCGGTCTGGGTGGCGATTGGCCTGCGACCACCAAGGTGTTTCACGCAGGCACCGCAACATCCGGAGACGCGATTGTGACGCAGGGAGGGCGCGTACTCTGTGTGAGCGCCTTGGGCGAATCCATAACTGACGCCATTGCCAGCGCCTATGCTGGGGTCGATCGCATCAGTTGGCAAGGCATGGTCTGTCGACGGGATATTGGTTGGCGGGCCGCAGACCGTTAAGCTTGGCGCATGGCTAACACCTCCTCATCTCGCAGATCGCTTAGCAGCCTGGATCGATTGCTCAGTCGAGTCGATCGCCGACTGCGGCAGCTCGCAGGCGACGCAAGTAGCAGCCACGACGTGACCGCTCGGCCCTCGCCCGCGAAAGGACATAACGAACCCGCTTTAAGCACCCGCGAGCGTGATCACGCGGCAGGGCTAATGCGCGTCAACCACACGGGTGAAGTCTGTGCACAGGCGCTTTATCAAGGGCAGGCGCTGATGGCGCGGTCGGACGATACCCGGCAAAAGTTGCTGAGTGCGGCGCAGGAAGAAGCCGATCATTTAGCCTGGTGCGAGTCGCGCTTACAGGAACTCGATGCGGAGCCCAGCCGACTGAACCCACTGTTTTATGCCGCTTCCTTTGCTCTGGGCGCCGCCACTGCTCTAGCGGGCGACAAAGTCAGCCTCGGCTTTGTTCATGCAACAGAGGAGCGGGTGGCCACTCACCTCAGAGACCACCTCAAGGCGCTGCCTGGAGAGGATCGCAAATCACAGCTGATCCTGCAGCAAATGCTGGCTGATGAAGAGCGTCACGGCGAAGAAGCCTTGGAACACGGCGGCGAAGAGTTCCCGCGGCCCGTCAAAGACGTGATGACGCTGGCCAGCCAGGTGATGACCCGCACGACTTACTGGATCTAAGGCTCCGGACCTAAATGTTAGCTTCAGCCTACTGACGCTGAGGTGCCGTCACGCGCTCGCAAACATCTCTGCCAGCGCCGCGCCGGGATTCGATGCGCGCATAAACGTTTCACCAATCAGAAACGTCTGAACGCCGCGGCGGCGCATTTCCGCTACCTGCTCAGCCGAGCTGAAGCCACTCTCTGTAACGACCTGAACGCCTGCGGGTATTCGTTCCAGTAAGCGGTAAGTCGTGTCCAAGCTGGTCTCAAAGGTGTGCAAGTTGCGATTGTTGATGCCGATGAGATCTCCCCCAAGCGTCAGCGCCTCATCAAGCTCTGCCTCATCGTGCACCTCGACGAGTACGTCGAGTCCCGCCTCTGCCGCACACTCATAGAGATCCTTGAGGTGCGGCAGCTCCAGACACGCCACTATCAACAGAATGGCATCGGCGCCCAACGCTCTCGCCTCCCAGATCTGATAAGGATCCAGAGTGAAGTCTTTGCGCAAGATGGGCAACGAGCAAGCCGCGCGTGCGGCCTGCAGATACTCATCCGCACCCTGAAAAAAGTCGATGTCAGTCAGCACCGACAGGCAGGCTGCGCCGCCCGCTTCGTAACTTTGCGCAATTTGCGCCGGATGAAAGTCATCGCGGATGACGCCCTTGCTGGGGCTCGCTTTTTTGACCTCGGCAATGACTGCCGGCTCACCACGCGTCATGCGCTGCGCTAGCGCGGCGCGAAATCCGCGCGGGACATCGGCCGACGCCGCGACGCTTTGCAGATCCACCAGCGACCGTTGCTGAAGGCGCTCGGCCACCTCTTCGACCTTTCGATCGAAGATGGTTTTCAGCACAGTAGGCACAGCCAGTTTAGTAGTCACGAGTCCGAACCCTCGGCAACACCTGCCGTCACACTTTGGGTGAATGCCACAAAGTCGGCGAGCTTCTCCGCCGCCGCACCCGAGGTCAGCACCTCAGTGGCCCGATCAACGCCTTCGGCGAGGCTGCCTGCCTCGCCCGATACATAGATTCCCGCACCGGCATTGAGCGCAATAATCGCCCGGGCTTTAACCGCCGACGCTTCCTCAGTACCAGTAAAGGCGGCACGAATTAACGCCGCTGACCCCTCGGCAGTAGTCACCTGTAACCCCTCCAGGGATTCATGGGCATGCCCATAGTCGGCAGGATCAATCGTCACCGGCACAATGTCATCGCTTTTGAGTTCAAAACCGCGCGTCGCCGCAGCGATGGAGATTTCATCTAGTCCATCTTCACTGTGCAGGACCAGCGCGTGCGTGCTACCGAGCTGCTGCAGGGCGTTGGCCATCGGCTCACATAATTCGGCATTGTAGACACCGAGCACCTGCCGTTTGACGCCGGCAGGGTTGGTCAATGGGCCTAGCACATTGAACAAAGTCCGCATGCCAAGCTCCCGACGAGGGCCAATAGCATGCTTCATAGCACCGTGATGTGCCGGCGCAAACATGAAACCCAAGCCCACCACATCAATGCATTGTGTGATGTGCTCCGGGCTCAAAGCTAAGCTCACGCCCAGCGCCTCCAGCACATCGGATGAGCCGCTGCTGCTGGAAACCGATCGGTTGCCGTGCTTGGCCACTTTCACGCCAGCGGCCGCCGCGACAAAGGTCGCAGCTGTGGAAACGTTGAACAAGTTCGCGCCGTCACCGCCAGTGCCCACAAGGTCAATGAGGTTGTCATGGCCCACATGAACCGGGGTCACGAGTTCGCGCATGACTTCAGCGCCGCCCGCGATCTCTTCGATGGACTCACCCTTCATGCGCAATGCCACCAGCAGTGCACCGATTTGTGCATCGGTTGCCTCACCGGTCATCACCCTCATCATGACGTCGCGCATGGTGTCCCGGGAGAGATGGTTGCCGCCAACAAGCCGGTTGAGCGTGTCTTGAAAGGTCATCACTGCTTCCAATAGCACATTACGCGCAGCGGGTTAAGAATTGCGCCAACATCGCGTGGCCATGCTCGGAGAGAATGGACTCCGGGTGAAATTGCACACCCTCGATGTCCCACTCGCGATGTCTCAAACCCATAATCGCTTCTCGCTCCCCGGCGGCGTCCTGCGTCCAGGCGGTCACTTCGAGACAGTCTGGTAGCGATTCGTGCTCCACCACCAAGCTATGGTAGCGCGTCGCCGTTAACGGGCTAGGCAAATCGACGAAAACCCCCTGGCCCATGTGATGAATGGGGCTGGTTTTGCCATGCATCACATTGCGGGCTCGCACGATTCGCCCGCCAAAAACGGCGCCGATACTTTGCTGACCGAGACAAATACCAAAGATGGGCAGCCGACCGGCAAAATGCTCGATCACCGACATGGAAATGCCGGCTTCGGTCGGCGAACAGGGCCCGGGAGAGATGCAAATGCCTGCGGGCGCCTTGCGCTCGATCTCTTCGAGACTGATGGCGTCATTGCGATGCACCTCTACATTAGCACCCAGCTCCCACAGGTATTGCACCACGTTCCAAGTGAAGGAGTCATAGTTGTCGATCATTAAAATCATGTGGTAAGCGCAGAGTGATGATTTCTCGAGGCGAAGACCTCGCGTTTTACGCTAAATGACGTCAAAATGCATCATAAAATCGGTAAATTAGCCAAAAATCGCCGAAAATGATGCTATCTCCTTATAAAATAGATATTATTCAGTTTTTCTTGGCAAGGGAAGCGTGGTGCTAGTCCCTTGCCGCCAAGAGTCGCGCCGACGACAAAGCAAGGCAGCAACGCGCCGGCTCATCGATCATCGTCTATTTGTCATTGCCCTGCTCTTGCTCACTTATGGCAACGTGTCGCGCACTGCCTGCACAACGCCATTGGGACCATTCCAGTCGCTTCGCGACACTTCGCTTGCTGATATGACGGCCTTAAGCGGCGGGCGTCTAACTAGCCATGTTCCTAAGGGGTAATTCAGTAAGGGCCTGTGATCCGGCAACTTTCAGCCACTTCGATCATTGCAGTTCAATGCGTCCGCACCCTTAGCCACAAGCCATAAGCCCTCTGACACGTTTGAAAACCTTATTCGGCAAGTGTCAGACACATCAGATCCACTTCTGGGAGTTCAGCAGGCCTGCCAACCGCGAGACACCGCACCATCACCATAAGTGAGCGCACACTAACTTTATAAAGCCAGCATATCCTGCAAAAATACCCGATAGAGAGCGGTATTAGCCGCCGCCGCAGGAATAAAAGCGACTGTTGTCGCGTCAATACAAACCAGATGGGTATGACAACCGGCCCGCTCCACGCCGATTTACCCATGCTCAGCTCACCCTCAGGATGGACAGCATGAACAGGATTATTGCTGCACTTTCACTGACGCTGCTCTCTGCAGGGGCCCACGCCGACCTGATTTTTGAGCACGACGGCCACACCTACAAGCTCATCGAAAGCGCAGCAACCTGGGAACAGGCTAATAACGTCGCTGAAAAGATGACCTTGGGTGGTCACAGCGGGTATCTGGCGAGAATTGACTCGGCAGCTGAGAACAGGGCGATATTTGACATCGTTTCAGGCCGCCTCTCTTCAGAACAACGAGACGCAACGACCCCCAATGATGGGTCAGGTACTGCCTTTATTTGGCTGGGCGGATCCGACGCTGCCTCAGAGGGCGACTGGCGCTGGCTAAATAATGGCGACCCGTTTTGGCTTGGCGACTTTAATGGCTCGTCGGTGGGTGGCCGTTACCATAACTGGGGCGTGCAACCTGATGATGCGACCGGTAGCGAGGATGCGCTCGCCATGGGATTGGGTGACTGGCCCGAACCTTTTTACGATCTCGGCGCAGCGGGGCAGTGGAATGATCTCGACCCCGGTAACGCGCTGATGTACGTGATCGAGTTCGACACCGCCGTTGAACCCAAGCAAATGAACCTTGATGAGCCCCTCAATCGAAGCACTCAGGCTGGGGTCGGCATGATTCGAGGCTGGGTGGTATCAGAGGAGCCGGTTGAACGCATCGAAGTGCATCTGAATGGAGAGTACGCCTTTAATATCCCCTACGGCGACCCACGTCCCGATGTCGGGGCGAAGTTCCCTGACTCAGAGGCCGCAGCGACTTCTGGATTCTCAGTCCCTTACCGTTTCTCAGCATTACCTGCGGGAGAACATACCCTTGATGTCGTCGTCGTCGACAGATTTGGCAATCGCACCGAGCGTTCGTCGTCATTCGAGGTTGTGAGATTCCAAAAGGGATACATCGGAACCGCTGACACCCCGAATATGGACTGGTCTTATGCATCTGCTTTAGGCAAGAGCATTACAGTTCGAGGAGTTTCGATTGGCGGAGTGTCTTACGACATCGAGTTGCAGTGGCAGACGCGATCTCAAAAATTTGAGATTGTGAAGATTGATCGCACTAGGCCCGAGTAGCGCGTTTTACTTGGCTGTGCAAATGCCACCAGCCCAGTCCCTGATAACTTCAAACCTTGTAATGCTGGGATTTTTGCGTGGTTGTCGCCGTGCAGGTCTTGTTGGTTAATTAATGCGACACCATCGTGACCGCCCTTAACATGGCGCGGCTTTTATTCAGGACTTCTTCCCACTCGTTTTCCGGCACCGAATCCGCCACCACACCGGCACCTGCCTGAATAATGAGCTGACCATCTTTAACCAAGGCCGTGCGAATAGCGATGGCTGTATCCATGTTGCCTGACCAAGACAGGTACCCCACCGCACCACCGTAAACGCCTCGCTTCACCGGCTCCAATTCATCGATGATCTCCATGGCACGCACCTTGGGTGCGCCGCTCAATGTGCCCGCAGGCAAGCTGGCTCTCAGTGCAGCCATAGCGCTGACGCCTTCGCGCGCATGACCCGTGACGTTCGAGACGATGTGCATCACGTGTGAGTAACGCTCAATCACCATTTTTTCGGTGAGCGAGACACTGCCCGACTGCGCAATTTGGCCCACATCGTTTCGACCAAGATCGATCAGCATTAAATGCTCGGCGATCTCTTTAGGGTCAGCCAACAGATCGGCCGCTAACGCCTCGTCTTCTTCGGGCGTTTTCCCGCGACGACGCGTGCCGGCGATCGGACGCACTGTCACCTCCCCTTCTTCGAAGCGCACCAGGATCTCGGGAGAGGAGCCGATAATTTGAAAGTCGCCCATATCCAAGAAATACAAATAAGGAGAGGGATTCAAATTGCGCAGTGCGCGATAAAGCGTCAGGGGATCACGATCAAAGTCGATGGACATCCTGTGTGAAGGCACGACCTGCATGACATCTCCCGCCAACACATAGCTCTGAATCTTACTGACAGACGCCTTAAAGTCCTGCTCTGGGGCACGGTGCGAGATGGTCGCTTCTAGACTGTCAGTCGACAGATCACCAAGTGAAACGGACTGCAGTGGCGGGCCAGGCTGCGCTAGCCCAGCCTCCAATTCATCCAATCGCTCCACAGCGGCGTCATAAGCCCGTGCTTGCGACGGATCAGTGTTCACTACCAGCTGAAGCGTGCCGCTGAGGTTATCAAAAACAGCCAGCTCTTCTGCCAACAACAGCTTCACATCTGGGAGGCCGAGCTCATCCGGCGGACAGCTGTCACGCAGCTTGTGCTCGACATAACGCACGGTGTCGTATCCGAAGAAGCCGACCAATCCCCCTGAAAAAGGCGGTAACCCCGCCAGTTCGGGAACGGTAAAGCGCTCCGCAAATTGCTCGACGAACGCCAATGGATCCTCCCACTGGGATTCTTCGGTGCATTGCTCTCCCTCGAAGACACGCACCGTGTCGCCAAAAACACTCAGCCAGTGGCGTGCAGATAAGCCAACGATCGAATAACGACCCCAGCGTTCACCGCCTTGCACGGACTCCAACAAAAACGACCGCGTGCCTCGCGCCAGCTTGTTGTAGGTCGAAACGGGCGTTTCGGTGTCGGCAAGCACAGTGCGCGTGACGGGGATACGGTTGTACCCTTCAGCGGCCAGCGTCTGAAACTGTTGCGCATCCATAACGGGTCAGCGAGCCCTATAAATCGGCTAAAGCTTGCCGCATGGAATCGATCACAGCGGCGTAGTCGGGTTGACCGAAAATCGCCGAACCCGCGACGAACGTGTCCGC
>JADHQG010000033.1 GCA_016778045.1 Luminiphilus sp.
GCATCCAAACCGTCGTCGATGGACGCGTCACCATTGCAGTGAATCGCGACCTGTATCCGCCGCTGATACAGTCCGGCGACCTGACGAAAAAGCGCTTCTCTCGATACTGAGGGATAGCCGCGATAGCTTGCATCGCCCTTGAAAGGAACGTAGTAGGGCTCTGTCAAATAGCCGGTGTACCCCTGAATACTGCCATCAGCAATGATCTTGACCCTCGGCGCCGACACCCTCCCGGCTTCGAATTGCTCGAGGGCGGTCTCACCCAAGAACAGCGCCTCCCCTACCTCCTCAAACAGAGGGAACAGCGCGACCCGCTGCGGAAATTGGTTCCAGTTACTCAAGACGCCTAATAGCGTCGCGACGGAAGTGGGCATGCCGCCTGCTGATGCGGTTGTCACGCCCACCGCGAGGTATTCCTCAGCCGCCTGGGTTGTCATGCGTAACGCATCCATCATGCTCAAATCCAGGGTGTGCTCCCACACAGCTCGCGCAGCCGTCTCCTCCAACACGCCATTGGGGCGGCGACCGTCTGCAGACCCAGCATCTCGCACGATGACGCCCCCCTCTGGATCGGGGGTGGACTCATCAATACCCAACTCCGCCAGCGCAACTGAGTTGACCACTGCCAAGTGACCCGACACGTGCACCACAGCCACGGGTCGCACTGCAGAGACGCGGTCGAGATCATCTCGCGTGGGATGGCGCTTCTCTGCGAGTAATGTGTCGTCATAGCCATGACCCACAATCCATCCATCCCCTCTGGCGGCGGCAAACTGCTGCAGGCGGTCAACAAGCTGGGGCAAGTTGATGATATCGCCGATGGGAGGACTGTTTAGGTC
Organism: Luminiphilus sp.; assembly: GCA_016778045.1. Taxonomy (GTDB): domain Bacteria; phylum Pseudomonadota; class Gammaproteobacteria; order Pseudomonadales; family Halieaceae; genus Luminiphilus. Next base: position 840 of record JADHQG010000033.1, read on the forward strand.
AGCAGAGAACACTGTTTGGCCCGAGCCCGGGAAATGACCGTGGGCATCGATAAAACCGGGCATCAAAGTACGCCCCCGGAGATCCACAACTGAGGTCTGCTCATCGGCCAATTCGAGAAGCACTTCTGATCGGCCGACGGCTTCGATCTGGCCATTCCTGACGCTGACAGCCTCGGCGACAGTGTCGGCCGCGTCCATCGTCAGTACGTGTCCATTAACGTAGAGCTCATGGGGCGGCGCAACGACCGGGCGGGTCACGATTGCCATCAAAACACCCAGCCCACCCAAAAAGGCCACTAAAACCAAAATACCAACGCGCCAACTCATAGGTGACCTCTCAAACCATCCATCACGTTTTATCGCTCAATAATGAGGCGGGGGGGGCTCGGCATCCGGCTCCGCGATGCTGTCAAGCCGGTGCCCTTGCTCCTTGAGCCGCTGCTGCAACACGTCAATCTGCTGCTCCAAACGCAGAATTTGCTGCTGTTGAGATGCCATCGCGGCATCGAGTGTCTGCAGCGCATCCTCGACAAATGCCAACTGCGCCTCTAGATTTCCGGTACCACTCATTGTGCGGCCTCTCACCCTGAGTCACGGGTGCTAGTATACGGCGCCATCAACCCAACCGGAGCCCCGATTTGAGTCCCCGGCATACATCGCGAGCGGTTTACAGCACTGACTTGGGGCGCCTCTGCCCCCAGTGCCAACGTGCGGTTTCAGACTGCGTTTGTGGCAAAGGTCGGCCGGCCTCGGCCGGTGATGGCGTGGTCCGTATTCGCCGGGAGACCAAGGGCCGCGGCGGCAAAGCCGTGACGGTGGTCGCGGATATTCCGGAGCACCCGGACAAACTGAAAGCGATCTGCAAACAGCTCAAGCAACGCTGCGGAGTAGGAGGTGCCGTCAAGGGTGACCACATCGAACTCCAGGGCGACCAACGAATGATTTGTCAGTCATTGCTCGTCGCTATGGGTTACCAGGTCAAACTGTCAGGAGGCTGAATCCGTCAATGTCAGCAGCGTCTTCTGGCCGGTTTTTCTTGCACCATACAGAACTGCACTATCGACCTTCATCGCCTCCTCGAGGCTCATCTTTGCAGAATAGTGGCTGGCAAAAGTAGTGTCGATTTCATTCAAGACCCTTGCACGCATCTTGGCCACACGCTCTGGTCCAGCGCGTTTCATAAAGGGCGTTAATAACCAGCCGCTGACTGACCACACCCAGCCATAACCGCGGGTTAGCTCGGTTGCGCCCAGGTCGAGCTGGCCATAAATGTAAGCCTGCTTGGGTTCCTCAGATCCATACCGAGACCACGGGCCCGTCTTGGCTGCCGCTATCTCCATGGCCGTCAGGATGCGATTGACCCCCTTACCGCCTCCGATCGCATCGAAAGCGAGCGTCGCACCCGTTGCCACCAGCGCGTCAATCAACCGCTTCATAAAGTGCTCGTCCTGGCTATTGAGCACCCACTCAGCCCCCATGGACTGCAGTAATGCGACCTGTTCGTCCGAGCGCACGATATTTACCAGTGGGATGCCGTCGGCGTGACAGAGGCGATGCAACATCTGCCCCAAATTGGAGGCCGCGGCGGTGTGCACAATCGCTTTTTGCCCTTCCATGTCTCGGGTTTCCATAAATCCTAGGGCGGTCATGGGATTGACAAAACAAGACGCGGCCTGCTCTGCCGAAATCACGTCCGGGAATGCAAGGCACTGCTCTGCGGGGAGGCAGCGATACCCGGCATACATTTCCCCCCCAAACATGCCCACGCGCCGACCCAATAAGGCTTGTGCCGCCTCCCCCGATCCGGCAGCAATCACCCGACCACTGCCCTCATTGCCGACGGGCAGCCAGTGACCCACTCTGGGCGCCATGGCCCTCATTGCAGCAGGCGGCACATCCAATACCAAAGCCGGTTGCCCATCCCGCTCGGCAGCGCGAGCACTGGACAGGTCCGCAGCGCCAAACATGAGCCCCAGATCCGAGGGATTGATGGGCGCGGCATCCATTGCCACCAGCACCTCATCGGCCCCGGGATCAGGGATCGACACCTCAATCAAAGCGCATTCAACTGTCCCGTTTTCGTGCACGCAGGACTGCATTTGTAGCGTTTTCAACAAGAACTCCTCCCCGAGCTTTCGGGATTAATATAAGACCAAACAGAGTGGGTAGGCGGCATTTTTTAAAATTCCGCGACCCGCTCTGCTTCCGCTAATAAGGTCGCGGCTCGACCGTCAAGCGTCTGGTAGATGACGGCATAAGCGAGCACCGCCTGAACGTACTCTCTCGTTTCGGCATAGGGAATAGAATCAACCCACTGATCCACCGCGCGTGTGCCATCTGCCCAACGATCTACGCGAGTCGGGCCCGCGTTATACGCGGCCAGCGCTTTGACACGATTACCCTCATAACGAGCGACGAGTTGTGAGTAATAAGCGGCGCCCAATTGAATATTGAGCTCGACCTCAAAGAGCGAGGAAGCGCCCTGATATTGAATGTCTTCGTTCTGAGCGACGCTACGCGCCGTGGCAGGCATGATTTGCATCAAACCCCGCGCACCGACCGCAGACTGCGCTTGCCCCCAAAGGCCGCTCTCTCTGCGGGCGATTGCGATTAAGTCATAAACGTCCTGCTCGACCGCTTTTGCGGCGCGTTCAAACAATTCCCAATAGATTTTTGGAAAACGCAGGTCCAATCGATTCCACGCTCTGCCAGCGTTCGCCGCATCGGTCGCCATATCTGGCCACCCTTTCCTCAGCGCCAAGTCGCCCAACGACGCGCGTTGCTGAGCCGGCAACTGGTTCAGAGTGTGCCGCCATTGCTCTTTGGCCTGCCTCCCGTCACCCAATGCCAACAGTTCCTGAACCCGCCCGACCCCCAAGTTCATCTTTGCATTAGTGGCAGGCGGTGGCGTGGCACCTGATGAGGCGCTCATGGCATAGGGACGACCGAGCCTGTCTGCCGCCAGAAATCCGTGGAAGCTGCGACTTTCGGCCAGCTGAGACCAGAGTGATTGCATGTCCCCCTGACCTTGCGCTTCATGTGCCCGCGCCCACCAGTAGCGCCACCGATCCTCAGCGCGACGCTCGGGAGACAGCCAACTAATGCCGCTCACGACGCTCGGCCAGTCGCTATTCGCCATGGCATTCCGAAGCCATATCACCGTCAGCTCGTCGTCTTTCAACGCCGCTATTTGGGACGTGACCCAGACCTCGGGCGCGCTCGCACGCTCGGCAAACAGACTGTGACGCACGATCGCCCGGTTCACTATTTGTGCGCGCTCTGTCGAGCCCGCATAGCCTCCGCGAACGCTATTCATCGCCTGATATGCCCTGTTGGGATTCAACTGGGCGAGGCGCACCAGACCGGCCACGACGATGTCTGCATGGCGCTCAGTCGTTTTGTGATGGTCGCCTTCGATACGAGCCGGTCGTCGATAAATGGCGGCCAATTCGTCAAGATCACGTTGCAACTCTGGGCTCGCAAATCGCTTTACGTAGCGAATCAGGTGCCCGTTATTTGCCTTGAATGCCAGCAAAGCGCGAGACCAGATCTGTTCGTCGTCGGGACCCCCGCTCCGTACCCAGCTGTCGAATAACGGATCGCAGGCGTCGTCTTGAGAATATCCCACATTCCACAGCGCTCCGGCCCCCTCGAACGCTGCAGCCGTATCTCCCGTCGCCCTTAGGGCTCGGTAGTAATAGCATTGCAGCTCCGGACTCTCGGGAACGGCATCCAACACTGCAAGAAAAGAGCGCCAGCGACGGTCTTGCGCCTTGTGTCGCAGGAAGGCGACCAGGAAACGACCGGCCAGCGGCGTGCCATCCGCCTCAGCCAAGAACAAGCGTGCCTGCTCGGCCGTCATATCGTGCAACTGGCCGAGCTTGACAGAAAAGTCCAGATCCACGCGCAACGGGTATCCGGCGAGATCGTCTCTCATTTCCTGGTAGCGGTTGCCCGCTCCTGAATCCAGCTCGGCTGCGGCTTGTTGATACAGCGTCCTCTGCTCTGCCCAGTGTTCGGGCGCCGGCAATTCATCGCCACTGGCCTGCGCATCGACTGCAACAAAGCTCAACACGAGCGGGGCAATCACGCACCCGAGCCAACCTTCGCTCAGTGCTGACGCAAACCCACCACACAAACGTTTCATCATCACGGCAAGAAGAATGTAACGTCAGCCTCTGCTTTTCAATCATAAAGCGTTAGCATCTTTCCATCGTTTTGATGAAATCGGCCAGATGAATCACAACCCCATTCGATTGACACAGTACAGCCATGGCGCCGGCTGCGGCTGCAAAATCGCGCCTGACGTCTTGTCTCAGATTCTCGGCAGGCAGGACCAATCGGCACAGGATCTCTTCCCTTCATTGCTGGTCGGAAATGACACCCGCGACGACGCCGCAGCAGTCCGACTCGATGACGGAAAAGTGGTGCTGTCCACCACCGATTTTTTTATGCCCATCGTCGACGACCCCTACGACTTTGGCCGCATCGCCGCCACCAATGCCATCTCTGACATCTATGCGATGGGGGGCACACCGATAATGGCCATTGCGATTCTCGGCTGGCCCGTTGGCTTACTGGGGCCCGACATCGCCAATCAAGTTGTTCAAGGTGGCAGGGACGTTTGCCACAGCCTGGGTTTCGCCCTGGCGGGCGGCCACAGTATCGATGCCCCCGAACCCATTTTTGGCCTCGCGGTGACGGGCGTCGTGGCCGAGCATTGCCTCAAGAAAAATAATGCCGCCCGGGAGGGCGACCTGCTGCTGCTGACCAAACCGCTGGGGATTGGTATCCACACCACCGCGGAGAAACAGGCAAAGCTCAGTGCTGAGCATGCTGGCATGGCCACAGCGCTGATGTGTCAACCGAATGACATCGGTGCAACTTTATCGGCGTTGGACGGTATTCATGCGATGACTGACGTCACCGGTTTTGGGCTGGCAGGGCACTTGATTGAGATATGCGAGGGGGCGCAGCTGACGGCCTTCCTCAAAATGTCTGAAGTGCCGGAACTGCCTGCCTTGAATGATTATATCGCCATGGGTTGTGTCCCCGGAGGCACTGAGCGTAATCACGTTGCCTACCAGACGCAGCTACCGCCGCTCAGCCTCCGCGAGAAGGCCATCTTGTGTGATCCACAGACAAGTGGCGGGCTACTTATTGCCGTGGCTTCCAACACATTGCGCGAGACCCAGCAACTGCTCATCAACCATGGGCTCCCAGCTTCAGTCATAGGCGAGCTATCAGCGCCGCGTCACTCCGGGCCACTGATCCAGCTCACAACCCTATGACAGAGATCGACGATTTGCAGACACTGTGCCTGTCAGACATCCCGTTGATCGATACGCGATCCCCTTCCGAGTTCGCCAAAGGCAGTCTTCCCAGTGCAACCAACCTACCGCTTATGAATGATGAGGAGCGAGCCGCGGTAGGCATCTGCTATCAACGACGGGGGCAGGACGCTGCGGTCCAACTCGGACATGAGCTGGTTACCGCGTCAAAAAAAGCCGAGCGGGTCGCCTTGTGGAAGGGATTTGCCGAGCGCAACCCGCAGGGAGCGCTGTTCTGCTTTCGCGGTGGATTGCGCTCAAGTATTACTCAGCAGTGGTTGTCTGAAATCGGCATCGACTATCCGCGGATCCGCGGCGGCTATAAAGCGGTGAGACGCTGGTTGATATCTCAATCAGACGACATCTTTGAAAGCTCACGCATCATATTACTGGGTGGGCGAACCGGCGTGGCAAAGACACGCGCGCTCAATGAGAGCAGAGACGGCGAAGCGGTGCCCGGCAGTCTCGACCTCGAGGGCCTTGCCAATCACAGAGGCTCTGCCTTTGGTAAACGAACGTCGGAACAACCCACGCAAATTGGCTTTGAACTCGCGCTGGGGATTGCCCTGGTCAAGCATCGCAGCCAGAACCAACCGCATCTTATTCTGGAGGACGAAGGTCGATTGATCGGACGCTGCGCCCTGCCACTCTCATTACAGGTAGCGCGACACCACGCAGACTGGGTTCGGCTGGAGGCCAGTCTGGACGACCGAATCCAACATTCCTACGAAAACTATATCTTGAGCAATTTGCGCGAGCTCAACGTCAATGACAGCGAAAATGGGTTCAGCGCTTTTTCTGCCGGTTTGCTCGACGCGCTGACGCGCATCCAAAAGCGCTTGGGGGGTCAACGCTATCAGGCGCTCAAAGCCATCATGACGGATGCGATCGAGTGCCATCGGCAAGGGGATCCTGAGCAGCATAAACATTGGATCGCATCGCTACTCACTGATTATTACGACCCGATGTATGACTATCAGATGGAGAAACGCAATCGTCCGCCAGTGTTTGCCGGCTCGGAGTCAGCCGTCGCTGACTACCTCCTGGCGCGACAACAACAGTGGCGGTAAAAAAATTGCAATAACAATTAGTTAGGAGAAACGATTAAATTAGAATAGAAAGAACCCTCGTTCGCCACATGCCAGCGAAGGCGATGACAATACCTCGGCACCCTAAGAGGCTTGAGGTAAACTGCGACCGGCTCCCTGTAGTTAAACAGGATATAACTACCGCCTCCTAAGCGGTGATTCCAGGTTCGAGTCCTGGCGGGGAGGCCATCTTGCCTATACCGCTAGACGCTCCCCAGTCGACGCGCTGCGCGCAGCGCTGTTGCCACGAGCCCACCAACCGTCAGCAGCAGCGCCCACAAAGACATCACGGGGATTGGGGGATAAGGCGTGGGATCCGCATTATTGCCGATGCCATCGCCATCTGAATCCTCAGATTCATTCGGATCAAGCGGGAATTTATCATCTGTATCAGGTACACCATCGCCATCATCGTCGGTGTCGGATCCATCAGGTTCACCATCTCCATCCGTATCCGTTGTTTTGATAGAAGAGTCCGTGAAGCTCCCCTTGGTCAATGTTGTTTTCAGGAGAATCTTCTGTCCGCTGGCACTTTCAGCCCACCCGCAGTACGTGTCCAAATCCGCCTGAGCCGCACTGGTCGCAGTGGCAGTCACCTCGCTACAGTTTCCGGTGTAGCCGTTTCCCACGTTGCGCAGACCATATTTGAGCGGCGATAGCACCCCGATTGGGGTCGAGCTCGCGGGCGCCGGCACGAATTCAGCGGCCAGTTGCCGCGTCAATTCCACATCGCCAGTACCCGAGTTAATCACCAAGGCCCAGTGATAGTCGCCAGAGGTCGGGCTCTCTTTTGAGGAGCACTGGCTGTAGAAAACTGACACCTTGCCAAGGGCCGGGATAGAGCCCACCTGCTGGTTGGGGCAGTCCGCCAAGGTCTGCGCACCCGCTGACCGACTACCCAGGGCCATCGCTAGCACTGCCAGCGCACTTAAAAAGGTCCGATTGCCAAACATCACGCCCCCCCCTTTTTCATTTTGAAATGGTGTTATCGCGCACTGGTAACGATATCCGCCATGGCCGCGCGACGGAGTTAATACACCTCATCAAGCATCCCCGTGGCCGTCTCAATCCAAAACGCTCAAGCCGAGGTATAACCAAGCGTGCCACGCAGCCCCATGCTCCTCAACCGGTCCCGCTCATGACATCCATACTGACCTTACATCACCTTGAATATTCTCAGTCCTTTCGGGTGCTATGGATGCTTGAGGAGTTGAAATTGCCTTACGAGCTGAAAGTTTATGCGCGTGACAGCAAGACGATGGCTGCCCCGGATGACTACAAGCTGCTATCGCCGCTGGGGACCGCGCCGGTGATTACCCATGGTGATCTGGTCCTCGCTGAAAGCAGCGCGATCATGGACTACATTCTGGATTCCGCACCGGAAAATTCACTTCGACCGAAAGAAACCTCAGCAGATAGAGCTCGCTATCTATTCTGGTGGCACGCCTCACAGGGCTCCATGATGCCGCTTCAGTTGATGACCACCGTGCTGACCATCTCACAAAAACGCCTACCGCTCCTCATGAGGCCGTTCGTCAAGCTCTACATAAAAGGACTGAATGATCTGTTCATTGAACCGCGCCTAAATCGTTTGCTTGAGCTCGCCGAGCGAGACTTGGCTGAAGCACCTTGGTTTGGTGGTCAGAACCTGTCCGCCGCCGACTTTCTCATTGCCTTCAATCTAATCGTCGGCGCAGAGCGGGATATGATCACGGCCGCGAAGCATCCGCGCTGCATGGAGTGGATCGCCAAGATGAAAGCATTGCCGAGCTTCGCCAGCGCCACTGAGAAGGATGGCCGCGACAGCATGGCGTTGAGCTACTGATCTGTTCAGAGCTTATGCGCACTCTCGCGACAATGAGAGTCGCATCCAAACGTCTGAGGGCTCAGCCTCCCGCTGAGGGCTCAGTCTCCCGCCGCTAAATACTTCGCCAGCGTTTCGTGGAAATGCCGAATACGCAGCTCTTGATAGCTTGCGGTAATGGCCTTTCGACTCTTGGATGCCATCAGCCCTCGCTGGACTTCCGGTAAGTTACCGGCATCCTGATCAAACAGCGCGCCCAACAAACCCAGACCTTCGGCGTCAGCGTATTTTTGGTCGTAATCGAGTCGAATGGTTTTGGCATCCGCCGGCCTCGGCTGATCGGCCGCAAAACCATCCAGTAAGTAAATGTCCATGATGCAGCCATCCGGATTCATGCCATCGGGACGGTAGCGGTAGGTGATCTGACTCTGAAAGCCGCCCCATGGCGCAAAGTTGGGAAATACTAAATAAAGGATAGAGTCCATGGTCTCGGCATCGGTGACGGTTGCTAGCATCTCCGGGCTCATGAATGCAGCGAACTCGTCCCTGCGCACCGCGCCAATGGCCTGCCGCGAGGTAATGGTATCTGCGTCCAATCCCGTCAATTTCTGAGCTCGCTCAAAACCACCGGGACCCGTCATTGCCTCAACCGATTCCTGAACGCTGTAGCGATCGGCCTGCCCGGGGTTGGGGATACCCTGCGCGGTAATGGTACGACTCAGGTGATCGCCAAACACGTCGTACTGGGAGTTATCGCCACCGGTAAACGACAATATCTGAGGGTGAGTCTGAATCGCGTGGTAGGACTCGATGAAGGCTTCCATCGCAATCTTCCAGTTGCAGGCAATCTTCTTCTCAACATGGAGCGACACGTAGCGGTCTTCAGGGGTCCAACGCTGAAAGTGCTCGGTCAGCACCGAGGTGTATTCCTCAAAGGGCGGCGCTTCTAGATCCATATTGATGAGTATCCAGCCGCCCCACGTCGTCACCTGCACCTCGGGCAGCGTCAGTTCCGCCAGCTGAGCCTGATCAAATTCCCAGTCGCAGTAGGCCTCTTTGAAGCTGCCATCCAAATGCCAGCAAAAGCCATGGTAAGGACAGCGCAACTCGCGGCTGGTCCCTTTACCTGATTTCAGCGCGCGGCCTCTATGCAGGCAGGAATTGTGGAACCCTTTCAGCTCTCCCGATTCAGTGCGCACCAGCAGAATGGAGTAACGCGCGATGTCATAGACATAGTAGTCTCCAGCTTTTTGTAGCGCAGTCTCCCGACAGACCATCTGCCATACTTTTGGCCAGAGGTGCTCGACCTCTTTCTCAAACACCCCGCGGTCGGTCCACACGTCCGTGGCGATGATGTCGTTGGCGATGTTGGGCTGTGTATCCAGACGCAAAGCGTCCGGAACGCTGACCGCCTCCTCATTTAACAGTTCCTGATAGCTCGGAAAAACAGGCTTGTTCATGCATTACTCCACAGCACGACACATGGTTGGCTTCACGCCACTTTATCAAAGGAAATGTGTAGATCCATCAGGCCGCGCAGCAACACGTTCGGGTGGTGCTTGAGCGAGTTTTTCCCTTCTACCAACGCCCAGTTATCCGTGCGTCGCAACAACGTTGTCATGGCTATCTGCAACTCGGTTCTCGCGAGCTGGGCGCCCAGACAGAAGTGGGTTCCCTGACCAAACGCCATATGGTTATCGGCATTCTCCCGATCAACCTGCATGGCGCCGGCGCAAGGAAAGACCGACTCGTCACGATTCCCAGCAGCAAAACGCACCATGAGGAACGACCCCTCTGGAATGGCCACGCCATCGATTTCCGTGTCTTGGGTCGCGCGCCGCCACATACCCGAAGTCGGCGTCTCCAACCTCAGTATTTCCTCGACCGCGGTAGGTATCAGGTCGGGATTGGCCCGCAGTTTTGCCTGTTCCTCGGGGTTTTCAATCAGCAAGACCACCCCGCCGGCGATCGCATTTGTTGAGGTCTCATTACCCGCAACCAATATCTGCTGAATCATGCCCAATGCCTCTGGCTTGGTCAGCAAACGGCCCTCATCAATCGTGTTGTTGGCGAGATCAGAAATGATGTTGTCTTCAGGATGATCCCGCATACGGTCAATCAGATCCGCAAAGTAATGCTGAAACTCCACGATGTCCTTGGCGTTTTGAATCTGTTGGTCTTCGTCGGCCAAGCGCCCCAGCCTCGATGTGGAGGCGTCTGACCACTTCTTCAATAAGGCCAGCTCGGAGCGCGGCACACCCAGTTGGTCCGCAATGACATAAATCGGCAAGGGCACGCAGAGACGGTTGAGCAGGTCCACTTCTCCGTCATCAATCCACTCGCTAATCAACTGATCGGCGATGGCTTGAATATCGCCACGCATACCCTCGATGCGTTTGTTGGAGAACACTTTGTTTACCAGATTGCGATACACCCTATGCCGGGGGGGATCCTGGGTTAGCAGGGTTTCGACCATCTCATACCCCTGCTCGTAGATGGCGTTGACGTCCTCGTTTGAAGAACCCGCATTCAGCAACGCACTGAAGCTGCTCGAGAATCGCGCCGGGTCACGAATGATCTCGCGAATATCGTTGTATCGCGTCACAACAAACACATTGGTTCCAGGCATTTGCCATACCGGAGCCTCGTCCTGTAACTGTTGATAAACACTGAACGGACACTCCTGGACTTCCGGACTGAAGAAATCCAGCTCTGCAAGATCAACACGGCTCATGACAGCGCCTCCTGTAAAATCAAGTCTGCGGTGGGGAAGGCATCTTCGGTCAGCGCTTGACGCTTCGCCTCGACAAACGCGGCAAAATCTCCCACCACTATCTGCCACACAAAATAGCGCTCCGTACCCTCAATCTCCATAGCAAACGGCGTAAAACCCATCGGAACGTAGGAAAAAGCGTTCCCCGATGCCGGGAAAAGATGCTCGCGCTGGAAAGCCCGCACCGCTTCACGCTGCGCCACCGGCACCATATCGAAGAAAGCCACCGCAGGCTGGGTGACGTCCAGGCGCCGCAAAAACTCAGCGGGAAACAGACCCCCCGTCCAGCGCGCATTGATCTCGGTCACGATCACCTCTTCGCCCGAGATAAAATAGTCGATGCCGCAGTTAATCCCCTCTTCGGCGACATGACCGTGGTCTCGTGCGTAGGCGCCCACCTGCATTAACACCGCCTTGTGGGCCTCTGGCACCTCGAGCTCGGGTGAAATGTAGTTACCCACCCACTTTCCGCCAGCAAACAAAATTTGGCGGACGTTACTGATGCTGATGTCCTGCGGCGTGATCGTGAGATCCACCGTCATCTCCCGCCACTGACTGATATCGAGTTTTTCCTGCAGCAGAATCTGCACATCGTCGGCATATTCCCCGATCTGATCGAGGCAGTCAGTGACAGAATCCACAGCGAACACATTGCGGGATCCCGCGAGCCCCAACAACTTGACCATCACGCCGTTCGGCATCTCGGCAAACAAGCGATCGGCCTCCCCTTCGCGAATTGCTCTCTTGGAGTACACCTCGGTGCGGGGCACTGGCAAACCCGCAGCAGGCGCGTGCTCGGCAAAGTGCAGCTTCGAGTTAACGTTTCGACTGACCGCCAACGCCGCAGCATTCTGATGCAACGGCTCGTTGCTCCCACTAATCATGTAGAGATTGGTCAGGTCGACTTCCGGCAAAGAGGCTGCAACGCTCTCGTAGTAACCGTCGAGGGGGTGAAACTGCCACTGACTGTCGGGCACCGCATCAAGGCCCATGGTGACAAACATCTCACTGTAGTGACCCAACATCTCGCGCCAAGCCGGATCCGTGAATGGGCCTCCCAGCGCGACATAATCACTGGCCTTACCCAAACCAACGAGTGCTACCTGTAATGCGCAGGTGAGCACCTGATTCTCTTGATGATCGACTTGTTGTTTTGGCGTCAAGTTGGACAGGTCGTGATGCAGCGAACAGTCATCACCCGCCATCGCATACAGCGTCGACGCGGACTGCTCAGGGATGAAACTTCCGACTTTCATAGAACGCCCCTCAGCTTGGGTATTATTTTCGTTATGCGGCCCCGTGAACCCTAATGTGAACGCAGGATGCCCTGACTTCAACCAAACAATAGTTTAACAATTCGTGCGTTACCGTCGACCCTTAGGCAGACGAGCGGGCACTCAAGAAAACAAATCTCCCGTCTGCCCTGTTTTTTCAGCATCCAGAGAAACGGGGGCGGTCAAGCCGGGATCGTCTTGTCGCGCATCACCCACTCTTCTTGAGACGGGATGAAAAACAATTTGGGGCTGAGGTAGTGTCATCTCCACTAATCTGTCCTGCAACCATGCTTGCACTTGATCGTCGTTGAGCAGCAGCGGTTGGCGATGATGAATCTGCGTCAGTGGCGCAGCGGCCTCTCGCGTCACTATCACGCAGCCCTGATCCGGGTCGTGCACCCCAGCCATACTGAACGCTAGTCCGTTGCGGTGGTGGTACCAAGGCTGCTTGCCACTACCAACGCGTTGCCATTCGTACCACCCATCCGCCAGTAGCACACAGGGCGCGAGATCTCTGAACAGCCTTTTCGCGTCCAGCGTCTCGAGACGCGCGTTACTGACCAGCTTATCGCGGCCCGACACAGACATCGTCAAACCCCAGCGCTCAAGCGCGAAGCTACCGGTCTCCCGACGCATTAAAACATCGGATTGCGGAGCGATATTGAAACGGTCCTGAGCCTGCAGGCCCAAATTTGCCAGATCGGGCTTGTCGGATACCGACAAGGTGAACCGGCCACACATATTTAGCCTCTGACGCCCGCAGCCTTTAGCGCCATGGCCTCTCGTATGCCGACATTCTCCGCGGCTAGCTGAAGCTGCTCGACCAATTCAGGGAAGCCGGCCCCGTTGATGGTGTCCATCTGTAGCCCGGCGGCATGATTCTCGGCCAACCTCGGCGTCAACTCCGCGTCAAACTCCGCGTCAAATTGTGTTAGCAAGGGTTTTACTGCGTCCTCAGTAAAACCAGGCGGCAATTTGCTCAGCAGGCCAGCCAGCTGGTCTGCCACACGGAAACAAGTGTTCATCCCCATACTGCGGGCGGGATGCATCGCGTGACGGGCGTCGCCGATCAATGTCATGGCGCCCTCCCCCCGATATGCGCCACTTTGTTGCGAGACGGGCGGATACATGGCGCCAAAGGTCAAAGAATCGAACTCGGCTGTTGGGCACCAGCGAAGCAGACGCTCGTGAAGCCGCTCCTCGGGCTCATTGCGCCAGAACGCAATCTCGTCCGAGGAGACGGGAAATCCCACTTTAGTGCCGCCACCTGTTCGCGGGATCATCGATATCATGCGCTCGTGACCGAGGTAAACATCGAGCGTTCTGGCGTCGGGCAGTGCGCGTTGCCGGCCATACAAAACCGCAATGGGATATTGGTAGCGGTGCCGCTCTACAGGAATATCAAAGCGCTGACGTAATGAGGATGCGGTGCCGTCAGCGCCGACCAGTAACGTGCACCTGACCGCGCCTGACGCACTGTCCGAGCGCCAGTCAATACGCCACTCCTGATCGACTCGCTCAACCTCCCACTGGGATATCCCCGCAATGCTGACTGCTCCCGACTGGCAAGCCCTATCGAGTAAAACCTGTCCGATTTTCTCGTGATTCAAAAACAGGAACGCCGATGTAGCCCCCTCGATCTCTGGCACCGGGACCGTAAGAAGATGACTGCCTTGCGCATCGAACCAGCGAGTACCCGCCCGATATTCTGCTCCGGCGGCGAGCATAGCTTCCAGCACCCCCCACCTTGCCAATAGCGGCTGCACCGCGGGTTGAATATGATCGCCCCGCGCAGTGTCGAGCGGTTCATTGCGGCGATCCAACAGCGCCACGCTCAGCCCCGTATCGGTTAGCGCAGCAGCCAAAGAAGCCCCGGCTATTCCTGACCCAATGATCGCTATATCAACTTGCAGCAGAGCCACCCAGCGTCCTGTACCCATATCGTGATTCGCGTGAACGAACCATACCACCATCGTCTTGCTCAGATGTGGCTGGCCAAATTTAAGCCTTGCTGCTTCATACTGCTCTAGCTCGGCCGTTCCCCGAATGTGGCGCCTGGTGTACTGTCATCAGAACTCATCGCACACTGATGGCTTTCGATATGGTCTCTTCCACTCCCTCTCGGCAACGCTGGACCGTATTAAGCGGGCTATTTCTGGTCTATATGGCCTCAAACGGCATCACGCTGCACACGCTGCCCCTCCTTTATCCCGAGCTGATGGAGACCTTTGGCTGGCAAGAGGGCGAAGTCACCTTGCCCGCCACCGTCTTTTTTATCGTCGGCGCCCTGACGTCCCCCCCGGCAGGCTGGCTATTAGATCGTTACTCTGCACGCGGCATCATTGCGATCGGCAGTGCACTGCTCGCCCTGGCGCTTGTGGCCTACTCAGCCACTGCGACACTGTGGCAACTGGTCGCCATTTATGCCCTGCTGGGGTTGGCGCTATCCCTCTGCGGTCTGGTTTCGAACATGGTCATGCTCACGGGTTGGTTTCAGACGGGGCGAGGTCGCGCTACCGGCATCCTGCTGATGGCATCAAGCCTGGGCGGCGCGCTCTTCCCGCTGGCAGTGGGCACGGGCATTGAACACCTGGGTTGGCGTCATACCGTTCTCGCCACGGGCCTATGCGTCGGTTGCGTCATGCTGGGCAGCGCCTGGCTTCTGTTACGTGATGGCCCAAAAAGTGCAGTAGTGGACTCGACCGACGACGCACCCATCGTGCCGTTACAGGATATGTTATCAATCGTGATGGCACGTCGTTTTGTCGCGATCGTTTTCGCCACCGGCAGTTTGTGGTTCATCATCATCGCGCTAACACAGCATCAGTCGATCTATTTGGCGCGTGATGTCGGCCTCAACCGATCCCTTTTGCCGCTCATTTTCAGTCTGTTTTTTGGCGCCTCGGTAATCGGCAAGCTGGGCTTTGGCTTGCTGGCTGACCGTTTTGATTTGCACCGCGTCATGGCTGCCGCCACGATCATGCTCGCCGGCGCACTCGGCTTGCTCAGTCAAGCCAGCCCGGACGATATGGGCCTGCTCTACACCTACGCCATACTCGCAGGACTGGGATTCAGCGGTGCGTTTACCTGCATACAAATTTTGGTTGCCGCACATTACAGCGGCCCCCACTACGGCAAGATCCTGGCCACCATAGTGTTGATTGACACCCTCTGCGGTGCGCTGGGCACGAGAGTCGTCGCAATGGTGAGGGAATGGCAAGAAAGCTACGTGCCGGCGCTGACCGGGCTCGCGCTACTGGCGGGTTTAAGCGCCCTGCTGGTGCTAACCTTGTCTCGCGCTGAGTCCACCGAAACCAAGATAGCTGAGTCCGCCTAGGGACTGTGGTTAATCCCTTAAGCGGCCGGAATTGAGAGCACGCAACGCTCTGCCGCCAACAGATCCGCCACGGCGAAGTGATCGGTAAAACCGGATTTATATTCGGTCATGAAAGCCACACCCTCCTCCCGGATCCGACGTCTCTGCAGCGCACTGCAGAACCGGCGCACATCTTCCTCACTCTCGAGGATCAGCGGCGGCACCTCGGCGGTTGAGCCATCTGCCGATTTAGCGACCATAGTGAAGTAGCAGGTATTGGTGTGCTTGCTGGCGCCTTCCTGAAGGTTTTCGGCGACAACCTTAATCCCCACCACTAAAGACTTCTTGCCGACGTAGTTCACGGAACCCATCAGAGACACCACCTCGCCGACCTCTACCGGGCGCAGAAACTGAACGTTGTCGACTGACACGGTGACACAGTAATTGCCCGCATGCTTGCTCGCGCAGACATAGGCCAGCTTGTCCATCAACGACATCAATGTACCGCCATGCACTTTCCCACCAAAGTTGGCGTAGCTGGGAACCATTAGCTCGGTGATCACGCTTCGCGAGTACGCGACGGGATGCCCATTCATGTCAAAGCCCTCTCAAGTGTTCCCTATACGCGACAAGTGACTGTGGAGATTAGCGATGCAACGCGCCTTAGGCCGACACCTTTCCCAATCGGCAGATATCTGTGCGCCCCGAAACCGATTGACCACATACCCACAGGGGGTATAATGGCGCCACGCCCAGATACCCCCCATGGGTATATTTGACAAGAGGGTTTTCAGTGCGAGATTCAACACAGCAAAAAGTCGACGCCAGACTGGCCAGAATTGAAGGTCAGATCAGAGCAGTGCGAAAAATGGTTGCGGAGGACCGCTACTGCATCGATGTCGTCAGGCAAGTACAAGCAGCACGCTCCGCACTGCATAGCTTAGAAACGGTGATTGTCGATGACCATGTGGATACCTGCGTGCAACACGCGCTGGAAGACGGCGATACCGGCGAGCGCAGGAAGAAGGTGACCGAGCTTGTCTCCATTCTGACGGGCAGAAAAAAGTGACCCTCAGCGGCGCTCGTTGTTCACTATTGGCGCTAGCTATCTTAGGAGTGCTGAGTCACGCCGTTCAGGCCAGACCGGTCTCCTATGCTGGCGGCTGGACCATCATCGGAGAATCCGACCGGCAATTGAGCTCGGCGCTCGTTCACTACACCCCATCTCCCAACATGTCATTGGGCCTCAAGACCGAAGTCAATCGAGACTCGGATTTCGCGATCTACAGCGTCCACCCCACTCTTTTGGCGAAGAGATGGTTCGGTGCCGATTATCAAGGCAATCTGTATTTCCACGGCGGTATCGGTGTGGCGTCGGGAATCAATAACAGGCCAGGATCTAACCAGTTGGCGCTCTACGGTGGCGTGATGGCCGACTGGGAAACGCGCTCCCTTTTTGTGGGGTATCGAAACCGCTATCTGGAGGCCGGCGACTATGCCAGTCAATTTATGCAAGCGTTCCGCGTCGGGTTCGCACCGTACGAAGGCGACAGCGGCGATCTGCACACTTGGCTGATGCTAGAAATAGACCACCGCCCCTCCGATCCGGACTCGGTGACTGCCACCCCTTTAATACGCTTCTTCAAGGGACCACTGCTTGTGGAAGCAGGTTATAACCTCACCGTTAATCAGCCGCTGTTCAACTTTACCTACCGCTTTTGAGAAGGAGCGTTGCGATGAACTTACTAAGAAAGACAATCCTCATGACCACGGCTCTCTGCTTCTGCCTGCCTGCCGCGGCTCAGGACAACCACGACCACATGGATCATGCGACACACGACATACATGAGCATCACGATCACGACTCCCAAGAGGCTGATTCAAGTCATACCTCCCACGACGGCCACAACGCCACTAGTGGACCGGCTCTGACCCGTACCGAGGATATTGAATCTGCGCTGGCACAGGGCGGAGAGCCCATCGTGGCAGATGTACTGGGTGTTGTATGCGACTTCTGCGCATTGGCCATGAATAAAATCTTCAGCAAAAGAGAAGAAGTCGCCGCAATGTATGTCGACCTCGATACCAAAGCGCTCAGCTTGGTCCTAGTCCCTGGCACATCGATGAGCGATCAAACCATTGCCGATCTGGCCGTTCAGGCGGGCTACCGAATCGCTGATGTGCGCCGCGGCAGCGAGGCGCTTGGCAACCCCTCGTGAGAGGCGACTGGCGCGACAGCATCGGTCCCACGCTGGCGCTTTTCGGCAGCGCGTCCACGCTACTCTGTTGCGCCCTCCCCGCACTGCTGATCTCCATCGGCGCAGGTGCCGTAATGGCCGGACTGACATCTGCCATTCCTGGCATCATGTGGCTGTCAGCGCATAAGAACGTACTGTTCGTCCTGTCTGGCCTGTTAATGGCGGTCAGCACCGGCCTGTGGTGGCAACAACGGACAGCGCCGTGCCCCGCAGATCCGGCCAAGGCGGCCGCCTGTTCGCGCCTGCGTCGCGTTAATAAATGGTTGCTGTCTATCGCCTGGGCTGCGTATTTGTGTGGTCTTTTCTTTGCTTACCTGTGGGTGCTGATCGTGCTTTAACGCGTTGCAACGCGCCGAGTGGCGCGAAAGAGCCACACACCCAGTACCGCGGTTATCAGAGCCATCACCGAGAAAACCTTAAGCAACCAGGTGCCGATGGTGTCCCTGTCGGTGTAACTCATGATGTGCAGAGACCACAGAAAATCCCACCATCTCCACGCACCGTGACGAACCGCTAGCACCTCGCCAGATAACGCGTCCATGTACGCAACACGATCAGGCACATCGGATTCCCAAAGGCGCCAAAGCGGGAGTGGCGCGCCCCTGTACTCGCTCCCGACTTCGGGCTGATCCACCCACTCAGATCGATTGGGCGTCATCACCGTGCGGGTGGCGCCCAATGCGAGGGCCTCTTCCGCTGTCAGCGCCCGCGCTGATGCGCCGGTCTGATCAAGCCACTGCAAACCTGAATCACCGTGCACACCAACGAGCATTTCACCCGGCAAGCGTTCACGGACGACCAGATGCTGCGCTTCAAACTCAGTCACCGCAAACTGGGT
>JADHQG010000034.1 GCA_016778045.1 Luminiphilus sp.
GCGTCGCCGACAAATACAACGCGCCCATGACAAAAACGGTCGAGGCATCTTTGGTGCAGAGTGTAATAGTTGCGGCTGAGAATCCTTGTATCGGCGGCTCGCGCAGAGACGCGTGCAATATGCGCGCGGGCGATGCCATCGCTTAATGCCGTATCAGTGTCTTGGTCCTGCTCTGGCGAGTAGGTGAATCGCCAAGTATCACGTAGGCGCATCAGACTGTAATGCCGGTCTGGTAGCCAGACGTAATTCACGCCCAGCAAGTTGGGGATATCGTCCTCGAAGGGGTGGTCGAGCACCAGCGTAATAGAGGTCTTCGGGAAGATTTGCCCATCAAATTTCAGGTTGAGTGATTTGCGCACCTGACTGCTGGCACCGTCGGCGGCTATTAACCAAGTGCAGACGGCGTCGTGATGCGCCTCGCCATGCCGGTAGCGAAAGCGGACCCGCTCGGCTTCTGCGGCGACGGTCTCCACGACTGCGCCGAAATGAAGCGTGCAATGTGGGTGCTGCGCCAGTTTTTCTGCCAGTAGTTCGGTTAGCTGAAACTGCTCGCATTGCAATCTGAACGGATAAGCGGTGACGTCGCTGAGGCAAGACATATCAAACACGGCGCGTTCACCGCTCTCGTGGATCAGATATTGCCACTGCGGTACCACCGTGCCGCGCTCTACGAGCGCGTCGGCCAGCCCGGAATCCGCCAGCAGGTCGAGCGTAGCTGGGTGGAAGGTTGAGGCGCGCATATCTTTAGGGATCGAATCTTCGCGCTCCAGCACCGCCACCTTGATGCCCTGCTCAAGTAGCCACCACGCCAGCGTCAGGCCGGACGGCCCGGCGCCCACAATGGCGACTTCCGAATCAATCATTGGACGGGCGGCCTTGTTTGGAGGGGCCGGCCTCGTATGATTGTGGCGCGGACAAGGTGCTGTTGGGCAAAGTCGCGAGAGACCCACATGGTATATTTCGAGGCAGTGTCGCAACAGACGATAGGCATCCCAGATGACTGACGGATACTACGGTCGGCACGGTACGCTCGGGCTGGCGACGCCACAGGCGAACCCCACTGCTGAGACCGAATTCAGGACCTTGCTGCCGGCCGGAGTCGCATGCGCGACCGTTCGCATGGCGAGCACGCAATCCCACCCCAGTGATCGCCTCCGAGCCTACTTTCTCGATATTGCTCAGACTCTCGATCGCTTCGACACGCTGACGTTGCAAGCCATCGGTCTGGCCTGCACTGGCTCTAGCTATCTGCTTGGCCATGAATCGGTTGAGACAAGCCTTGCTGAACTCAGTGATCGCCGGGGGCAACCCATCGTCTCCGCGGCGGCAGCCATTGAGCGCGCATTGGTACACCTTGGAGCGCAGTCGATCGCGTTGATTTGTCCCTACCCGCAATGGCTTCTGGACGCCGCCCAAGCGCACTGGCAGGGACGAGGTTTCGAGGTTGTGGATCAACTGTCCCTTGACCCTGCTCAGGGTGATACCCGGGCCATTTATGACCTCTCGCCGGCGACGGCCAGTCAGCACATCATTGCTCGTTGGCAGAACATGGAGGCCGACGCCTACCTCATTACGGGTACCGGGTTGCCCACGCTGCGCATCATTGCCGAGCTGTCCGAGACTTTGCCGGGGCCAGTGCTGTCCTCTAATCTTTGCCTTGCTTGGGCAACCCAACAGATCGCGCATATTGCACCGGCTGAGCTGGGTCCAACGACTCGCATGCCGCTCTTGGCCGGTTGGGAGGGGTGCCTCGAGCGACTCTGATGTCATTGCGGCTGCAGTAGCCAAGCGGCCAGCCGCTGGGTTTCTTCAGCGGTCAATGGATTGACATAGTTCATGGCATTGTTGGGTATCGCCGTATCAGGGTCGGAGAGCCAGGCAGTGAGGGTGGCCAGAGTCCAGACCCATTCAGAAGCAAGCAGCGCTTCTGAGTAGCGATAGCCCTCGACCGAGGCCGCTTTGCGATTCAGCAAATTCCTCAGTGGCGGGCCGACACGATGGTCGGGCGCTGACGCCAGACTGTGGCAGGCTTGACAGGCAATGTCATAAAGCTGTTCCTCAGACAAGGGCTCAGACCTCACAGCAGGGGTCGCCAGCAACGCGAATGTGAGTAAAAAAACACAATGGCGAAATACAAGACTCACGTTAGTGCCCTCATCACTTCCAAGGCGGCGCGCTCGCCAGATTCCATGGCCGCCTCCATGCCACGGTAAGCCTCGGCGGTGTGCTCCCCGGCAAAGAACAGTCTACCTTCCGGGGCTCGGATCGCCGCATGGGCATGCGCTGCCTGGCCCGGCCGCCACAGCACCCAGCTACCTCCCGCGAAGGGATCATTTGTCCACCTCACGAGTTGGCCCACTGAGGTCACGCCTTTTGCGTCGGGCATTAACTTCCACAAGGCCCGTGTAATGGTGTCTGTGCAGTCATCGTCATTCAGTGCATTGAGGGAGTCGCAATCATCGCCATTGATCCAGACAGTCATATTGAAACGATCAGAGTCAGGCAAAGGCCGGGTAAAAATCCTGCCGAGTAGCCCGTCTGTCCACCATGAGCCGCCCCAACCGGATGCCTCCCAAATAGGCGAATCGACCACACAGTGCAGTTGCACAATCTTGTGGTAGTCGATGTCGCTCAGCGCCACCCGGCGGGCATCAGGCAGGTCCAGTTCGATTCGCCGCAATGCGGGTACAGGCAGGGTGATCACTGCAGCATCAGCATCGACCGTGCGGCCCGAGCGCAACATGGCCTTAATACCGTCAGCCGATTGAATAATGCGCTCGACGGGTGTTCCTCTGGTGACCGGCCCTTTTAATTGGGCCGCCATGGCTTCCGGTAATCGCATGTTACCTGCTGCCGCTTCCATGACCGCTAGCGCGGGGCCAGAGAGCCGACCGAACTCGCCCATGACGCGATAGAGCGCCATCAAACTGGTGTCAGACAAGTTATTGCCATAGCTGTTATTGGCGTTGATCAATCGGATCGCCGATTCGGGAAACCCGAGCGCCCGCAGCCCTTCGTCGGCGGATTGATCGGTCGCCATCAGGGCAGGGTCATGCCAGGCACGCGTCTTGAGCAGCGGGTTGTCCTCGTTCAGTTTGCCCACCAGTCGTCCGGGTGGTATCGACCGCCAGCCGTCTGGTAAGGGGTTGTGAGCAGATGTCGCCCAATCTTGGCGCGCGATTCTTTGGCCTCCGATGGCGTAGTCACTTGCTAACGTGCGTGGCGGTGTTCGCAACGCGACATCGAGGGCATGTGCCTGATCAATCACCCTGCCGTAGTTGGCCCCGATAACGTTGCCGCCGGCTTCCGGTGAGCCGGGCATGTGGTCCAGTGTCCACAGGCGCCCGCCCACACGATCTTTGGCTTCAACCACCTCAACCTCATAACCCCAGCGCTCAAGAATCAGCGCCGCATTGAGCCCCGAGAGCCCGGCGCCCACTACCAGCACTTTGCGTCCCGAGTAGGGGCTGCCGCAGCCGCTTGTCAGCCCGAGAAGGGATGTCGCGACTCCAGCGTGGAGCAGTTGTCTGCGAGAGGGTCTGTAGGTCACGTTGGTGAGCATTGAGCCGGTCAATGGGTCAATCAACATATTGTCATACCTTTATATCTTTTCTCAAACGGGCTATGCTCGAACGAACATAAAAACGACAGGAGGGTTAGCTGATGCGGCCATATTGGATGCTAAGACAGGCGTCACGTGTTGCCGGCAGTACTCTGAGTCTGTTGTGTCTGGCGCTGCCGCTCACGGCGGCACAAGCGGACACAATAGATCCCGATTCTGCGGAGGGCTTTGTATCACTCAGCCGAAAAGTACAGTGCTCGATGGAGGATGCTTCCCCTCAGGTTTTTGAGTGGTCAGGTTATGGCTACGCGCGGGTACCGGGCGAGCGGGACCGCAGGTTGTTTGGCCTCATGGGCATGAATATCCGCCAATGTGGATCGATCGAAGACCCCGAGTTGGGTGTGGGATACCGCCTCGTCTCACGGGAGATCATGCTCTATCTCAACCCGGACACCGGTGAGGTGATGAGGACTTTCAATAACCCATGGACCGGCGCAGAAAACGAGGTGATTCACGTCGCCAATGATCCGGTAAACGGGCGTCCAGCTTTTGGGTTGAATGCGGATGGCAGCGAGCGCAGTTTTGAATACCGCGATGTGAACGGTCAGTACCTGATCAATTACGAGATTCCCCTGTTCTATCACAACGCGATGGGCGGCAATTATCAGAAGTACATCGGCGGGACGTATCACGCGACGGAAATTTTTGACTTTAATGGCGATGTCGAAGAGCTGCTGGACGCCGATCAGCCAGTCGCCTATCCAGTGGTTTCCTGGGTGCGTCTGGCCCAGTGGCTACCCTGGATGGAGATGAATGGTCGTGCGGGGATGCTGTACTTCAATGCCATGGGACGAAAGCTTCAGGGTTATGACCAACTGCCCGAGCTTATGAAAAAAGAGATCGCAGAGCGCTACCCCGAGTACACCGCGCCACCGCCGCTGGATGACACGCGCAGAAATGAAACGTCCTGGACCTACATGAAGAAGATCATCGATTCGCGAGCCGAGAAACCGGCAGAGTCTGGGCATCACTGAATGCTAAGGTGAGCTGATGGCGGCCTGCAATACTATGCAAACCAAACATAGGAGCGCGGTGAAACGGAGCTGTGGCCGCTTCCCCATAGTCGCTGTTGCGGCGATGCTCTTCATCGTTGGCACGTCGGCGCCCCACGCAGCAGAGAGTGTGGCCGCCAGTGCCGCGGATCGACGAGCGCAGGCCCCCGTCGTCGCGGTCACGAAGGACGGCACGGTTCACGCCATCTGGTTCGACAAAGGGGCCGTCGGTGAAGCCGATCGCAAAGGGGCGCATGTAGATGGCGGTCGCCATAGCCACCAGGCCTTTGCCGATCTGCGCTATGCACGTTGGCTACCGGGTAGTGCGGGATTCTCAGACAGTATTCGCATTAACCCCAAGCCAGGTCAGGTGTGGGGGTTTTCCATCAGCCGCCCGGTGATTGCCACCGACGACCAGGGTCGGATTCACATTGTCTATCCGGGTAACGGCATCTCACCCAAGACAGGTAAGTCCGTCGCCTCTTCTTTTTACAGTCGGTCAATCGACGGGGGGCAAACGTTTGGGGCGCCAATTCAACTCAACGGTGACGCGGATGAGGATCTCTCCGCTTTGATTATGGGCGGGCTGGCGCAAGCCCAGGTTTTTACTGCTATGGCAGTTTCTGAGCAGGGTGCCGTGCACACGTTTTGGCTCGATACGCGGGGTATGACCGAATCCATGCGTGCCGCCCTTTACTATCGCCGCAGCGACGATGGGGGCGCGCACTTTGAAGACGAGGTGCGCCTGCAGGAGAACGATCAGTGTCCTTGTTGTCAGGTCAGTGCGGTGACCGAAGGCCCTTCATCGTTGTTTGTGTCAGCCCGGCAGATCACTGGCGACAATATCCGCACGCCTTCTGTGATGCAATCGGCGGACGGTGGGGAGTCATTTGGTGCGCCCGTCGAGACGCCCGGGACGCCCTGGCGACTTGAGGGGTGCCCGCTCAAACTAGCTGCGATGGCGACGACACCTGACACGATCCACTCTCTCGTTCATAACGGCGCCGAAGATCCACCGGGGTTGCTCTACGCTCGTGCAGCGCAGCGTGATATGAGCTTTTTGCCCCCACAAAAAATTCATCCCGAGGCCGCCGTTAGCGACAGTCCGGCTATGGCCAGCATTGGTGACACGTTGCTGGCAGCATGGCACGCCAAGGTCGATGGTCCGCGGCGCATTTTTTATCGTTTCTCTCTGGATGGTGGAGAGAGCTTTTTGCCTGTTCAGACGTTATCCACTGGTGAGTCCAGCGTGGGTTATCCGGCTCTCGCCACGACACCAGACCGCCGTTTTGTGCTGGCCTGGCAAGCGAACGAAGTGATTCAAGTTAAGTTCGTTGACCCTCCCAGATCAGGTGTGGCGCTGAGATGATGCGGAGAGGCTTTGCTTTTTTATGGGCGGTGGCGGGCCTGGTGGTGGCCTCAGCCGCGTTGGCCTCGGACAAGCATGACCCCGCCAAACTGGTGCCGATGGATCGTGAAGCGCTGCGACGGGAGCTGTCGATCAGTCAGGGTAGTGTGGTGCTCGTCAACCTGTGGGCAACTTGGTGCACTCCTTGCCTGCGGGAGATACCCGACTTGCTGGCCCTGGAGTCAGAGTTGCCAACCAATGATTTTCGCCTGCTCGCCATTAGCATGGACGACGCTTACAGCGCGGGCTGGGTGACCGAGTTTAAAGCCAAGCACTTTCCCTCTTTGGTGTCCTTCATCAACGCAGAGCTGGATATGGACACGTTGGTGAGCGTAATCGACCCCGTTTGGAACGAGACCTTACCCACCAGCTACATCTTCAATCGCGAGGGTGAGGTCGTGAAGAAAGTGCAGGGCAAAAAACCGATCGAGTTCTTTCGGGAGCAGCTAGCCGAAGCGGGTCTATAACTCCACGTAGCTTCTGGCGGCTCCTCAGCTCATGAGATGACTCGCGTGAAAGCGCAGGTGGTCGCCGACAAAAGAGGCAATGAAATAGTAGCTGTGGTCATAGCCCTCTTGCATTCGCACCTCAATTGGATAGTTGGCAGCGCGACTGGCTTCCTCTATCAGGTGCGTTTTGAGTTGCTCTTCGAGGAAGTTATCCGCCGTCCCTTGATCAATGAGTATGGGTCGCTGATCGGTTGCCTGACCCAGTAGCAAGCACGCATCGTAGTCTGCCCAGGTTGACTGATCTGCTCCCAAATAATGTGTGAAGGCCTTGTGACCCCATGGACACTGGGTCGGCGCAACGATGGGCGAAAATGCTGAAAATGAGGAATAGCGAGCCGTATTCTTGAGCCCGATGGTCAGGGCACCGTGCCCACCCATGGAGTGCCCCATGATGGCGGCACGCGAGGTGTCCACCTGGGGACAGGCCTCTGCCACCGCCCGCGGCAGCTCCATTACCACGTAGTCATACATGTTGTAGTGCGCAGACCAGGGCGCCTCGGTGGCATTGAGGTAAAACCCAGCGCCCAGCCCCATGTCATAACTGCCCTCGGGATCATCTGCTACCCCTTCGCCCCGCGGGCTGGTGTCTGGTGCCACAATGGCCACGCCCAGCTCTGCGGCATGTTGCTGTGCACCCGCTTTCGTCACGAAGTTTTCATCGGTGCAGGTCAGCCCGGACAGGTAATACACCACCGGCACCGGACCCTCGGCCGCTTGCGGCGGGAGATACACTGCGTAAATCATGTCGCAGTTCAGCGCTGTTGACGCGTGTTGAAAGCGATGCTGCTCACCGCCAAAACAGCGCACCGTACTCAAACATTCTGACGACATCAGAAGGTCACCACTGAGCGGATGCTCTTGCCCTCATGCATGAGATCAAAGGCGGAGTTGATCTCGGTCAGCGGCATGGTGTGAGTGATCATCTCATCAATGTGGATTTTTCCTTCCATATACCAATCGACGATCTTCGGCACGTCGGTGCGACCTCTCGCGCCGCCAAAAGCCGTACCGCGCCAGGAGCGCCCCGTCACCAGCTGGAAGGGTCGCGTAGAGATTTCTTGCCCGGCGCCGGCGACGCCAATGATGCAACTCTGCCCCCACCCTTTGTGGCAGCACTCTAGTGCTTGGCGCATCACATTGACGTTACCAATACACTCAAAGCTGTAGTCGACACCGCCGCCGGTCATCTGGATCAGGTGATCAACGACGTTATCGACCTCACTCGGATTTACAAAGTCCGTCATGCCGAACTGGGTCGCCAGCTCGACTTTGTCAGGGTTGAGATCAATACCAATAATGCGGCGCGCGCCCACCAGTTTGGCGCCTTGAATGACGTTCAGGCCAATGCCGCCCAGTCCGAACACCGCAACGGTGGCACCGGGCTCGACTTTCATAGTGAACGCAACGGCGCCAATCCCGGTGGTCACACCGCAGCCGATGTAACAAATCTTGTCGAAGGGCGCGTCTTCTCGCACTTTTGCCACGGCGATTTCGGGCAGCACGGTGAAGTTAGAGAAGGTCGAACAGCCCATGTAATGAAGAATCGGCTCGCCATCGATGGAAAAGCGGCTGGTGCGATCGGGCATGAGCCCCTGGCCTTGGGTTTCACGAATCGCTTGGCACAGGTTGGTCTTGGGATGCAGGCAGAAGTCACAGGTCCTGCATTCGGGGGTGTATAGCGGTATCACGTGGTCACCGACTTTGAGGTCCTTGACACCCTCGCCTACCTCAACCACAACCCCCGCACCCTCATGGCCGAGGATTGCCGGAAACGCGCCTTCTGGATCATCGCCCGAGAGCGTGAAGGCGTCGGTATGGCAGACACCGGTGGCTTTGATCTCCACCATCACTTCGCCCGCACCCGGACCGCCGACGTCGACCTCGGCTATTTCCAGGGGTTTGCCGGCTTCAAATGCAACTGCGGCTCGACTCTTCATGGCGATAACTCCTTATTGTTAGACCGGCGTAGTATGCCCTAGCGTGGGTTCGGAGCCACCCCCGTTTCGCTTTCGCTGTCTCGTCCCGGAAGCCGGCGGATGCAGAGCCCCAAAATGACGACGTGCTGTATTGCATACCGGCCATTCTGTTTTCCTAACGCCGAGGGCATACTCAAGTCATCGCTATCGACCACGTTGCCTGAACCAAGTCCAAGCCGCCGTTTTTATGACGACCAAAGCCACCTCAGCCCTGTGGGCTCCCTCCACCGAACGGGTCGCGTCTGCTCAGCTGACTGCGTTCATGCAATTCGTTACGGCATCAACGGGATTTGATGCCGGTGGCGATTATTTTGCGCTGCATCAATGGTCACTGGACCAGCCCGAGGCATTCTGGCGAGCGGTCTGGGAATTCACCAACATTCAAGGTGATGCCGGGGAGGCTGTCTGTGACGATCCAAAGGCATTACCCGGGTGCCAGTGGTTTCCCAACGCTACGCTGAATTTTGCAGAGAATCTCCTGCGCTTTGCCGACGACCGCGAGGCCTTGGTAGAAATCGATGAAAGCGGTGCCCGGCGCCCGATGAGTTATGGACAATTGCGCGAGCAAGTCTCCAAGCTCGCCAGTTGGATGAGAGGTCAGGGCATTCAGCCGGATGATCGCGTCGCAGGGTTTCTGCCCAACTGCACCGAGGCAGTAGTGGCGATGCTAGCAACGACCAGTCTGGGCGCGGTGTGGTCTTCTTGCTCGCCAGATTTCGGTATGCAGGGCGCGGTGGACCGCTTTGGTCAGATCGCACCCAAGGTGTTATTCACCGCTGATGGTTACCGCTACAACGGCAAAACCTGTGACTCATTGGAGCGAGCTGGCGAGATCGCTGACGCCATCCCTGCCATAGAGCACGTCGTGGTCGTGGCCAAGTTGTCTGATAGCCCTCAGTTAGAACAGATTCGGGCCGCCATCCCGTGGCAGTCCTGCCTCCCTGATTCGCCTGAGCCCCTCGTGTTTGCGCCGCGGGCCTTTAATGACCCCCTCTTTATCTTGTACTCCTCGGGCACGACTGGAGTGCCCAAGTGCATCGTTCACGGTGTAGGTGGCACCTTACTGCAGCATGCAAAAGAGCATGCACTGCACGCCGATATCACCCGCGAGGATCGCTTTTTCTATTTCACGACCTGCGGTTGGATGATGTGGAATTGGTTGGTCAGCGGATTGGCACGGGGCTGCACGCTGATCCTCTACGACGGCTCGCCATTCGCCCGCGAGGGCCACCGGTTGATCGATGCCATTGATGAAGAGCGCATTACCGTATTTGGTGTGGGTGCGAAATATCTCGGTGCCCTCGAAAAATCGGGTGTTCATCCCGCCCGAAGTCACCAGCTCACCTCGTTGCAAACGGTGTTGTCCACTGGATCGCCGCTGCCCCACGAGGGGTTCGAGTGGGTCTACCGGGCTTTTAAACCGGACCTGCATCTGGCAAGCATTTCAGGCGGCACGGATATCGTGTCCTGCTTCGCTGGAGGTGTGCCGACGCTACCGGTTTACGCGGGCCAATTGCAGGCCGCCGGACTCGGTATGGCCACCGCGATCTGGAACGAAGCGGGAGAACCGGTGGTCGGCGAAAAGGGAGAGCTGGTATGCACCCAGTCGTTCCCCTCCTGCCCCGTCGGGTTCTGGCAGGACGCTGATGGCACCCAGTTTCGAAAGGCTTACTTTGACCGCTGGCCCGGCGTCTGGGCTCACGGCGATTATGGCGAGGTGACGCCCGAGGGTGGCTTTATTATCCACGGCCGATCCGACGCGGTGCTCAATCCGGGTGGTGTGCGTATCGGTACTGCCGAGATTTATAGGCAGGTGGAGCGCGTCCCCGAGGTAATCGATAGTGTGGTGGTGGGTCAGACTTGGCAAGACGATGTCCGCGTGGTGTTGTTTGTTGTGCTGCGCGCTGACGCCATCTTGGACGAGCGATTGATACGACACATTCAAGACGAGATCCGCACTAACACCACCCCGCGGCATGTGCCGGCAAAGATTCTTCAGGTCGCCGATATTCCCCGCACGATCAGTGGCAAAATCGCGGAGCTGGCGGTACGAAAAATCATCCACGGAGAGACGGTCGGTAACCGCGACGCATTGGCCAACCCAGGAGCTCTCAGCTTGTTTAGCGATTTACCAGAACTAATTGAGTAGCCCAAAGACCTTTGTTCGATTTACGAATACGGCCTAATTTGTCATTCGCAGTTCAGACCGAAACCGCTCGGCAAATTCCTGATTGAGCTGACGATTTTGTGGCTGAGTAAGAGCTGTTGCGAGGTCAACTTTGGAAAGATCTGTGGCGCAGTTGAGGAAATTCCCTATAGTCTCGATGGTCTTTTTCGGATCAGAGACAAGATCTTCGTACCAGACTTCTATGCCGGCGACGCCATGAATCGTTTTATAAAGCTGGTAGTCCGCTTCCAACCGGGCGCCCCGTCGGAGGAACTGCAAAATATCAGGGGCTGAAAAGGCGGGAGTAATCGGCTGAGATACCTCTTCCTGTGTCGACCAACTGCCGCTGGATTTGGCAATGTAGTGTGAAACTGCTTGCGCGAGGCGGTCACGCCGGACACTGTGCAGAAGCTTGATGTCTTTAAAGTGATTGAGCAGGCCCGTCCGCGTAAGATCAAACAACTGCTCAATATTAATTTTGAATCCTATAACTTGATGCTGTCGCCATCTTCGGGCCAGAAACAGCGCGTAATCGGTGAGCGAGTTGAGCGCGTGGCGCTCTGCGATCCTCTCGATGCTGGGTATATTCATCGGTTCACCATGCTCGGGAAAACCCAGGCCAGCTCGATGAAGACAATTTGTTAGCAGGTTGGAGCCCGACCGGTTACCGAACAATAACGGTGCAAACGTCACTTCCCCCAGCTCGGCTTTTTCCTCATCACTCAGTTCGCGTAAAAAACGCTCGCCAAAAATTTTCCGTAATTCACGCGCGTAGTGAGGGTCAACGGGATATTGATCAATGTTGAGGCTTTGTAAAAACGCTGTATCCATACTGTGGGTCAAAAGTGGCCTGCGGATTACAAGTGGCTGGCGATCGCACTAACACTACACAGCGCGACGGGGTCGAAAAGTGAGCGCGCCGCGCCGCCATCTGCACAGCCTCGTTACATTTGGTCGTGTACTATGAATGTACACAGGACATCGCTGAAAGCCAACGCGATTCAGGGTCGGTCGGTATGGGCAAACTTTTCTTTCGTTATGGCGCTATGAACAGTGGCAAGAGCACCGCCCTGTTGCAGGTAGCCCATAACTATGAAGAGCGTGATCAACGCGTTGCGCTGGTGAAATCGTCGGTGGATACCAAGGGCGATGATCAGATCGTTTCCCGCCTGGGTGTGAGCCGACGCGCAGATCTTTTGCTGTCTCCCGGGCAGGACCTGCGACAATCTTTGCAAACGCTCTGGGATCAGAGTGGCGACTCATCTCCGGGTTTCGCCTGCGTGCTGATTGATGAGGCGCAGTTTCTGACGCCCGATCAGGTGGATCAGGCACTGGCTATTGCCGTGCTAGATGAGATACCGGTGGTGGCCTTCGGTATCCGAACGGACTTTCGCACACGGGCTTTTCCCGGCAGTCAGCGTCTGATGGAGGTCGCGCATTCGCTTCAGGAAATGAAAACGATTTGCCGATGCGGCAGTAAGGCTATTTTCAACGCCAGACTCGGAGAGACCGGGATTATCCGCGAGGGAGAGCAGGTCATGATCGACGGCGACACGGCACGGTATGAGGCGCTGTGTGCCCGGTGCTATCTTGAAGCGGAACATTCAGCTTGCTGACGCTCCCGCCCACCATGGGTAGCGTCCGGGAAAAGAAGCTGGGTTGCTCTCATGGGATTCGCAATGGGGACGGCTAGCGACGTCGAAAAGTTGAGTCTCGGTGTCAGGCTCACTTATGGATTTGGCGCCGTCGCATACGGCATTAAAGACAACGGCTTCGCTTACTTCCTGCTGCTTTTCTACGGCACTGTGGTCGGCCTTGAGCCTGCGCTAGCCGGTACCGCACTGCTGATTGCGTTGGTGTTTGATTCGCTCAGCGATCCGATTGTCGGTTACTGGTCAGACAACACGCGCTCGCGGTGGGGGCGCAGACACCCCTTCATGTATGCCGCGGCGATTCCTGTAGCGCTGTGTTACTCGCTACTGTGGCGGCCGCCTGATTGGGGTGACGGGGCGCTGTTTCTCTATCTCGTTGTATTAGCGATCCTCATTCGCACGCTCATCACTTTTTTCGAGACGCCGAGCTCTGCGCTGATGCCCGAGCTGACGGCTGACTACGATGAGCGGACCACGATTCAGGCCTGGCGCTCCTTCTTCGGTTGGGCAGGGGGCGCCGGTATGGCGGTATTCATGTACGCGTTTTTGTTGGTGCCCAGCGAGACCTACCCAGTGGGTGCGCTCAATCGCGACGGCTATGAAACATACGGGGTGATTTCAGGCGGTGTGATTCTGGTGGCCATTCTGGTGTCGGCACTCGGGACGCATCACCGCATTGGCTCACTGATGGCGCCACCGCCCAGAGCGCGCGTGGGGCTAAAGGCGGTGTTCAAGGAGGTGATCGAAACGCTGGCAGATAGGAGCTTCTTCGCACTGTTTATTTCCTCCATTGCCAGTGCCGTTGCCACCGGCCTCACTGCGGCGCTGACATTTATCATGCTCACCTACTTCTGGGCCTTCTCCTCGCTGGAGGTGTTCTACTGGACGCTGCTGGTGGTGCTCTCGGCGCTGATGGGGCTACTGATTGCGCCCTGGGCCTCAAAGCGCTGGGGCAAGAAAGGCGCGGCGTTGCGGCTTGGCATTTTGGCTTTTACGGTGCAACCGTTACCGGTGCTCTTCAGGCTCTTGGGCTGGATGCCCGAAAACGGGGATCCGCTGTTGTTCCCAATCCTTGCAACGGTTAACACGATTGATCTCGGTCTCATCATCGCCATGCAGGCGATTTTCTTTTCGATGCTGGCAGATCTGGTAGAGCACTCAGAGGTGAAAACCGGGCGACGTAGCGAGGGTGTGTTTTTCTCTGCGCTGACGTTTATTCGTAAAACCACTCAGGGCATCGGTGCGTTTGTTGCGGGTCTCATTCTTCAGGCGGTGGCCTTTCCCGATGGTGCGTCCCCTACCGAGGTACCGGCCGAATCGGTGCTGCAGTTGGGCACCTTGCTCGTGCCCTCCCAGTGGTTCTTGTGGAGTGTCATGCTGGTTGCGTTGGCGTATTACCGGTTGGACCGCGCGCAGCATCAGTCCAACTTGACTGCAATTCAGTCGCGAGACGGTGGGTCTGCCTAGGCATTGCCGCGCACCAGCGCGATGTGAGCCGAATCCGTTTGGGTGACCCTCTATGTCATGGCATACTGACTGCCAATAGTCGGCAGTGGCGCCGCCACTGGGTAAAGGAGACAGCTTGGAGCTGAATATCGTTCAATCCTCAGATGGTCGCAGGCAACGCAGCGAGCGGAGCCAGACAGCCATTATTGCGGCGGCGTTGGCGCTCATGGAGGAGGGCACTCTGGTACCGACGGCACAGCAGGTTGCTGATCGGGCCGGGGTCGGTATCCGCTCGTTCTTTCGCCATTTTGCCGACATGGATTCGTTGTTTCTGGCAGTTGATGCGTCTCTGCTCGACTCTTATGAGGCGCTATTCAGAGTCGACGACCGTACAGGCTCTCTGGGCCAGAGAACCGTTCGTGCGATCGATCTTTATGGCAACGCCTTCGATAAGCTCAGTCAAATTGTGCTCTGCACCAAGGCGTTGCTCTGGCGTTTTCCCAAGCTGCGCGAAAACTATGCTTGGCACCAAAAGCGGCTCCGTAAGGAACTGGAGCTGTGGCTACCCGAAGTTGCCGAGCTGTCTAGGGATCGGCGCGAGGCAGTGCATGCGGTGGCGTCCTTCGAAATGTGGAATCGCTTGCGCGAGCATCAAGGTCTCTCTCAAAAGGCCAGCGGCGAGATTGTCGCGCAGCTCGTGCTGGATCTGATTTCTGCGGGCTAGTGGAGGCAACACGCGTGGCCGAGCAATTCAAAGAGCAGGGTGGGGTGGCCACGATGGACCCCAGCCATCTGACACGCTGGCTGACGTCGCGTTTGATGACGAGGATTTCCCGGCCTGCTGCGGTCGCTGCGCGTCATCTCAAGGCGGAGCAACTGCGTGCAAAAGCGGGCGCACCGCATCGTGTCGATTACTTTCATCAGGTTGACGAAGGTTACAGTCACCTTAGTGCGCAGTTGCTAAAGCAACTCGCTGAGCGCTACGACATTGAGCTGCATTGCCACTTGGTGGCGGGCCAAGCAGGCAAGAATGCGCCGGAGCCGGAGCTGTTGGCCAGCCTGGCCCGCAAAGACTCGCATCTGATCGCACCCGGATATGGGCTCGTTTTTCCTGACCATCCTGAGGCACCCAAGGCGCAGCAGGTCGAGCTGGCAACGCGCATCTTGGCGGCACAGTCTGCCGCTGAATTCTCTCAGTTGGCACAGGTCGTGGGAGACGCGCTGTGGCGTGGTGACGGGGCAACGCTAGAGCGATTGGCGGCCGCCCACGGTAGTGTGGCCGCCGACGTAGCGGCAGCCGTTGTTGAGGCAGGGACGGCTAAGCGTGCTGAGCTCAAGCATTACTCGGGCGCGATGTTTTATTACGGTGGGGAGTGGTACTGGGGGGTAGATCGGCTATATCACCTTGAGAGCCGATTGGCCGCGCTCGGTGCGGATAAACGTCCTGGTGACCCACTCATTGCGCCGCGGCCCACACTCGATCTGGCGGGTCACCGCGATCGAGGCAGCTTTACGCTGGAACTTTACGCCTCCCTGCGGAGCCCCTACACCGCGGTCATATTTGATCGCGCCGTGGCTTTTGCAGAGCAGGCGGGCGTGACGTTGAATCTGAGGCCAGTCCTGCCAATGGTCATGCGCGGGGTGCCGGCCACGCGTGAAAAGGGCCTGTATATCTTTATGGATGCCGCGCGCGAAGCCCGAGCAGCAGGCGTGCCTTACGGCAACTTTTATGACCCGATTGGCGATCCCGCGCGGCATTGCTACGCCCTATACCCTTGGGCCGCCTCTCAGGGGAAGGGCGCCGCGCTGTGCTCAAGCTTTCTCCGCCATGCGTTTGTGCTGGGTGTGAATACCAACAACGCGCGTGGGCTCAAAAAAGTCGTCGAGGCCGCAGGGTTGGATTGGGCGGCGGCGCAGGCTCATCGACGAGATAATGATTGGCAAGCACTGCTTGAAGACAACCGGTTGGCGATGTATGACGAGGGCCTTTGGGGCGTGCCTAGCTTTCGCTTGCTGGACCCGACCGGTGAACCTCTGCTTGCGACCTGGGGCCAGGATCGACTCTGGTTGGTGGCACACACGCTTCGCGAAGCCTTGGCAAAGAGTGCGCAATAGTCGCTAAACCTTCGATTGCATCCCCTAACTATTGACAGTATAAATGCCAATAGTTAGGCGGCGGTCCTCAAGCGCTGCAGAGGTGGTGTGACATGCGTAAAGTTCTGACCACATTGGCGGTATGCCTGGCAGTGGCAGCCAGTGCGGTCTATATGTACCCCAGTGCCGCGATCTTGAAAGGCATCAAGTTGCGCACTGCTCTGTCGACGAACCAGATCGGCCCACCCCACGACATTGCCTGGCAACAAGGCCCGAGCACACCAGCCGTTGCGCCTTTAGAGCGGCCTCCCAATATTGTCGTGATCATGGCGGACGATCTCGGCTACAACGATATCTCGACCTTTGGTGGCGGTGTGGCCGGTGGACGGCTGCAGACGCCTCATATCGATGCGCTGGCGGCGCAGGGTGCGGTGTTTACCCAGTCCTATTCAGGCGCCTCAACCTGTGCGCCCTCCAGAGCCATGCTGATGACGGGCAGATATCCCAGCCGCACCGGCTTTGCCTATACGCCGATGCCACCTTCCATGGGTCGCGCAGTGTCCATTGTCGCGGCGGACATGGACCGAACATTGCCCGACACTTTATATGACCCCGGGGCGGCGGCGACCAAGCCGGCTTTCGATCTTCAGGGTCTGCCACCCGAGGAGATCACGCTCGCTGAGTCTTTAAAGGCGCGGGGTTATCACACGGTGCACATCGGTAAGTGGCACCTCGGCCGCGATAACGGCATGACGGCTCACGAGCAGGGCTTTGATGAAAGTCTGCTGATGGCGAGCGGCTTGTACCTGCCCGAGGATCACCCCGACGTGGTGAACGCCAAGCTCGACTTTGATCCGATCGATCAGTTTTTATGGTCCGCGCTCACCTACTCCAATTCCTATAACAGCGGCACAGCCGATTTGTTTGAGCCGGGCGGTTACCTCACCGACTACTGGACCGATGAATCGATCAAGGTCATCAAAGCCAATCGCAACCGCCCGTTTTTCCTCTACCTCGCGCACTGGGGTATTCACACGCCTTTGCAGGCTACGCGCGCCGACTACGAGGCGGTGGGTGATATCCAGCCACACCGTTTAAGGGTGTACGCCGCCATGACCCGAGCGTTGGACCGCAGCGTGGGCAGAGTGATGGCCGCGTTGGACGAGGAAGGCTTGGCTGACAACACCATAGTGATCTTCACGAGTGATAACGGCGGCGCCGGTTACGTGGGTTTGGCTGACGTTAACGCACCGTATCGCGGCTGGAAAATTACTTACTTTGAGGGGGGTATTCGCGTACCGCTGTTTGTGAAGTGGCCTGCGCGGATTGCTGCCCGTCAAGTGATCGACACGCCCGTTGCGCACATTGACGTGATGCCAACGTTGTTGGCCGCAGTGGAACAACCCCTTCCTGAAGATCGCGCGATCGATGGCGAGAATTTACTGCCTCTGGTCACCTCGGACGCTGAGGCAGAGCCCGAGTGGTCGCGGCAGACCCTATTCTGGTCGTCGGGACACAATCGCATTGTGCGTCACGGTGACTGGAAGCTGCAGATCGCCGCGCGTCCCGAGAAGCAGTGGCTCTTCAATCTCGCCGAGGACCCCACGGAGCAGGTGAATTTGGCTGAAGCGCGCCCCGACAAAGTCTCGGAGCTGTTGGCTTTGCTCAATGCGCACGTTGCTGAGAGCCGTCCCGCGCTCTACGAGCCAGAGCTCGAGGCGCCGGTGGCCATTGATAAGCATCTCGCGCAGCCCTTTGAACAGGGCGACGAATGGGTATCAGTGCCGAACTGATTCCGTAGTGCTTTAGAGAGTAAGCGAGAAGAGAATCTCCAGCGGGGCAGGCCACCACGAGGCCCGACCCTATCTTGCTGAGCGCCTCATTCCTTCACATCAGCCCTACATGCTTTTGCGGGTCTGAATAATCTCCGTTGAGTTGGCGGGCAGGCTAAACGACACGCCGTCGTAGCCCACCGTATAGTCAGGGAAGATGTCTCCCGCGCCATTGAGCCAGAGTGCTTCTTGTCCCGGCACCATGATGGGCGGGACTACGTGGTAGTAGAGCAGGTGGCCGACGCCGGCGTCGCGCGCGGTTTCTGCGGCCTCACGCGGGCTGGCGTGATAGTCGCGGACGTCAAACATGACCTTGGCCATAATCTCGTTACCCAGGCTTTTGGCTGTGTCTTCCATCATGCCAATGATTTCAGGCGAGAGCGCCTCATGGACCAACAGGTCAATGTCCTTTGCGAATCGCTTGATATTGTCAGATTGAGCGGTGTCGCCGCTGATGAGCACAGTTCGCCCTCCGTAAGTGAAGCGATAGCCCACCGCGGGTGCGACGGGCGCGTGATCGACTCGCAATGCCTCGATTGTTAAGCCACCTCCGCTAAAGATAGTGGCAAGCTCGCCATCTGGCGGTGTCGCGAAAGGGACCGCGGTTAAGCCAGCAGCCGAGAGCGGCGTAACAAGATCTCCGTGATGATCGTGCCGGTAGGTAAAGTCCGTGGCGTAGGCGGCGTTGAAGCCGGCGATGACGCCTTCCACGCCCTCGGGGCCATACACAGTCAGGGGCGTGAGGTCATCTCCAGTGGCCCAACGTAGGGTAGCGAGCTCACCAAGCCCGTCTATATGATCAGAGTGAAAGTGCGTGAGAAGCACGGCGTCTATGCCACCGAGTGGGTAGCCCAGGCGCGCGAAATTACGTGTCCCATTGGACCCGGCATCGACGAGGAATAATTGGTCTCCCGCTACTACCACCACGCAGGGACCCGAGGCGCGGGGTGAGGGCATCGGGCCGCCCGCGCCGCAGAGCGCGACGTGCAGGCCATCTTCCAGAAGCTCAACCTGATTCATGCTCATTTGTTTCGGGAGCGCCATCGCTAACAAACGTTCGGCGATCGCGGCTCGCTGCGAATACCCCAATCCCAGCAGGATCAAACCGCAGCCCAGTACAACCAGTAATTTCTTCATCTCTAGTCCCCTTGTCTCAGCGGCTGAAGCCTTTATTTTCGAAGATTCTATACTTATTGGCATGAATTATGCCAATATCAACCACGATGCTATCAGGATTATGGCTAAGGCTGGCGCCCGGTGTTGACTACAAACCCCGGAATTCTGCCTGGTTTCAGCCCGGATGGACGGTATTTGTTGGCTTGTGCCATGTCGCTTGAAGCTTGTGTTTCTGTTTGGCTATGGCAGTATCGCGAGTGTAAAAGTAGGAAGATTGCGCTCTAGAAGTATAGCGGGCGCTTTTCTCGATAAAAAAATAAAGATTCAGAACCTATCCATGGGAGTCCACAACAATGGTTAAAACATTTGCGAAAGTAGCCTTGAGTGCTGCGGTGGCCAGTCTGTCGGTGACAGCTTTTGGTCAGGAAATGGAATTTGGGTTAGAAGAGGT
>JADHQG010000035.1 GCA_016778045.1 Luminiphilus sp.
GTGTAAAGCCGGGTCAGCGAGTCAAGCGAGTTCACTACGAACAAGATGCCCACACCCATCATCGCCCAGCTCATTAGCCCCGCGATCGAGATGTCGTTGGCGAAGTACCAGTACAACACCGAGAACCAGAGCGCGATGGGGATAGACGGTACAACCAGTAATAAGAGCAGTAATTGCCAGGCCGTGAAACCACTGACAAAGCGCGAGACGAACTGGCCGATCATGATGCTCCAGGCAAACCACCAAAACAGATAAAACGCATGGTAATCATTGATCGGAAACACAAAGCGCGGCAGTTGACCGAAGTAACCGCCCAGATGGCCGAGCGTATCCGCGAAGCCCGAAACCCCCATCCCGGATGCCAGGAAAGACCCAGCAATCAATGCAAAGAACAGCCCGCTCGAGGCCAAACTGAGGGCCTTCACAAAGCGGATCTGGGTACTGGAGATCACGGCGACCAGCACCGTTCCTGCCACTAAGCCATAACGCACGGCGTCAGGAATGCCCTCGATGTAACCTGGCAAGTAATGCAAAAACAGGTAGCCGGTGAAGGCGCAGGTGCCAATGATCGTAAGGTTATTGATTAGCTTGATCGCCGGAATCTCAAACAGCTGCAACCGGGGCTCAACCACGCAAAAGTAAAAGGTGGTGAGAAAATAAAAACCCCAGACCAGAAAGCCCCAGAAGCCGAACTCCAGCGCCAACGGGTTGGCAAAGGCGTAATCGGGCTCGCTGGCAAAAATCTCGAAGTCGACCATGGGAAACATCAACAGGCCCACGTCGAGCCCCGAGGTAAACAACACCGCCAGAAACGTCACCAGCGGCATGGGGGCACTGCCCTCGATGCGGGTATTGCCGTAACGCAATACCAATAAGAGCGATGTCAGCGTGGTCAGCGCGATGGCGATGGAGAGAATGGCGTTCATCGGCGGGCCATCATGCGGCGGGGCCCGCGGGAACCGGTCGCACCGGCGCGCCCTCGCGCTGCCGGTGCTGCCACTCGGGCGCCTCCCAGACGGTCACCTCCTCTCGCACCGGGATCTTGCCACGAATCAGATCAGATGCTCGCTCGGCCACCATGATGGTCGGCGCATTGAGGTTGCCGTTGGGAATGGTCGGGAAGATCGACGAGTCGACGACGCGGAGTCCATCGAGGCCGCGCACACGACACTCGGGGTCGACCACGGCCATGGCGTCGTCTGCCGCGCCCATCTTGCAAGAGCAGGAAGGGTGATACGCCGTCTCGACGTTGTCGCGCACCCAGCGGTCGATCGCGTCGTCATCCGACAAATCAACCGCCGGCTGGATCTCGTCACCGCGGTAATCATCGAGCGCAGGCTGCTGAAGAATCTCTCGCGTGAGCCGCAGGCAGGTGCGCCAGTCCTGGCGGTCCTGCTCGGTAGCGAGGTAATTAAAGAGAATCTTGGGTTCATCTCTTGCATTGGGGCCAGAGATACGAACCGTGCCGCGACTCTCGGGTTTGTTGGGCCCCACATGCACCTGAAATCCGTGGCCTTCGAAGGCTGCCTTTCCGTCGTAGCGGATCGCGGCGGGCAAAAAGTGATACTGGATGTCAGGCGAGGCCAGCCCCGCGCGTGAGCGAATAAAACCACAGGATTCAAAGTGATTGGTCGCACCCAGCCCGGTTTTGGTCAGCACCCACTGCACACCGATACGCAGCTTGGCCAACCAGCCAAGATGACCATTCACCGTAATGGCTGCTTTGCACCGATACTGAAAATACACCTCCAGGTGGTCCTGCAGGTTCTCACCGACACCCGGCAACTCGTGCTGTACCGGCACACCTGCCTCAGCCAACACGTGCGAAGGGCCAACGCCGGAGCGCTGCAAAATCGCAGGCGAACCAATCGACCCGGCGCTCAAAATCACCTCTCGGCGGGCAGACGCTTCACACATCTCGCCTCTGCGCTGATACCGAACTCCCGTGACCTGCTTGCCCGACAGGGTCAACTTGTCGACCTCGGCCTCGGTTACCACAGTGAGGTTGGGCCGCTTGCGAGCGGGCGCCAGGTACGCCCAATCCGTTGAGCATCGCTCACCGCGCCGCACCGTCATGTGCATGGCGCCAAAGCCCTCCTGACGGTACCCGTTGTAGTCCTCAGTGCGGCCGTACCCGGCCTCCTCTCCTGCCGCAATAAACGCCGTGTAGAGGGGGTTTTTCATATTGTTTCCGTTACAGGTATCGACCGGCCCCTCACCGCCCCGGTAGGCATCTTCTCCACCCATCCAACGCTCTGCGCGCTTAAAGTAAGGCAGGCAGTCGGCGTAGCTCCAGCCGGTGGCCCCTGCCTCAACCCATTGATCAAAATCATCGGCGTGCCCGCGGACATAAACCATGCCGTTAATCGCTGAAGAGCCCCCCAGCACTTTGCCGCGAGCGCAATCCATGCGACGCCCATCGAGCCCGGGCTCGGGTTCACCCCAATAGCCCCAGCTGAAGCGCGGCGTGTTCATGGGGATCGACAAAGCCGTGGGCATGCGGATGAATAGGCCGCGGTCATCCTTGCCTGCCTCGAGTAGCAGCACCGAACGCGCGGGATCTTCACTCAGCCGATTGGCGAGCACGCAGCCTGCCGAACCGGCACCGATAACAATGTAGTCGTAATCGCTCACGGGCGATCGATTCATGCCTGTCCCTATTGGATAAATGACGCGCCATCGAGGTGGCGCGCGACCTGTTCAGGGATAGTAATCCCCAAGTGCGTGGCGATAGAAGGATAGATGTCGACGATTTCGGGCATCGCATGAAAGTCTGGCGTGAGTCGCTGACTGTTGGTGGCGATCCAAATGGTGCGCTCGCGCTCCGTCTGTCCTCCATGGTCACGGCCGGTTTCTGCATCGCGCCCGTGATCCGTGGTGATGATCAGCAACCAATCTTCATCGAATGCCTTTTGCCGGGCCCTTACGCCAGACCAGATCAAGCCCACCCGCGCATCCATATCGACTACCGCCTGATCGAGCTCCGGGCTATCACCATGTTCATGGGCCACGTCGTCGGTGTATTGCAGATACACCCATGACACATCGGGGCCCTCGGACTCAATGAGTCGGGCTGCCTCGCGGCTCACTGCGTCATCAACATCGGCAATCTGTGCATCCAGCGGCTGGGGCGGAAATCGTGTCTCATCCTCTTCGAGACCATCCACAACCACATCAAATCGCCAGTTGCCCGCCTCGGCCAACCCCTCCCCTAAGAGCACTGTGCGGTTGTCAGTCCAAGTAGAAAAAATGCCCAACCGCAGCTCGGGCTTTTGATCACGCGCAAGCCGAAAGAGATTCCAATAGTCATAATCTGGGCTGATGCCGTAGTTGTCGTAAACATTGTGCTTATTCGCCCAAGTGCCCGTCACTAGGCTCATGTAGCCCGGCGCTGAGATCGTGGGCGTTTCACCCGATGTGCCTACCGGGCCACCCACGGTAGCGCGGCTGTACCCACCTCCCGCGGCAATGGCATCAATCGCCGGCGTGGGCACCCGCTCAATCACGTCCGCCGGAATACCATCGACAATCACGAACACCACTTTGGGGCTCGGCGCGGGTTCGGCCTGCGCCGAGCCATGAAGCAATAACAGCGAAAGGCAGATCAGTGCAGCCCTGTGGCGCCGGAGGTTCAGCATGGCGGTTTACCCGTGCCCAATTTGGGCAAGATTATGCCGACTGATTGAGATGGAAGGGAAGCCCGAACTTAGCGCTAATCCGCCGGCGAATCAGCCGCTTTACAGCCCCACCCTCGCTCGTCGAAGATTCGCCGCAGGCACACAACAGTCTGTGCGCCGCTACCCGCTCTGAGATCGCCATGGAAACCCAGCCGAATGCCTGCATCGCTCGCCATCCCGACGATTGATCTCAAACGAGAGGATTGGGAGATTCTGCCCACGCTGGAACGCGCGCTCTGCGATATCGGCTTTGTACTGGTTAAGGGGCATGACGTGCCCGGTGAATTGGTGAGCGATCTGCGGCAGCATCTAGTCGACTACTTCGACCGCCCATTAGCCGACAAGCTGAATGAACGCATCACGCCGGACAACTACCGGGGCTATATCCCTTTGGGCTTCTTCTCACCCAACACCGAGGGCGTCGCGCCCGACCGGTACGAGGGTTACAAGCTCCACGCCGAGGTCGCGGCCGACGATTCACTGTGCGCAGCCTGTGGCCTTTATGGTCCCAACCGTTGGCCAGGCGAGCCGGCGGGTCTGCGGGAAACCACCGAGGCCTTTTGGCAGGCCTGCGAGGCCACCGGTCAACGGCTACTTGCTCTGATTGCAGAGATCATGAAGGTGAACGTTGCTGATTTCCTGGCGCACTTTAATCAGCCTCTGACCAACATGACGCTGCTGCACTATCCGCCTAGCGATCCGAACGATGGCTTTGGCATTCATCCGCACAAGGACACCGATGCCCTCACATTACTGTTCCCAGACGCGGTGGGCGGTTTGTGGTTGCGGCCCCATGATCAAGCCGAGTGGCTCGAGGTTGAGGCGCCGCCCAATACCATGGTCGTCAATATCGGCGATCTGCTGGAGCTGTGGTCCGGCGGTTACTTTACCTCCACCCCCCACAAGGTAGTGAATGTCTCAGGTAAGGAGCGCTATAGCTTTCCGTTTTTTATCGTGCCGCGACACGACGTGGTGGTGGCGCCTTTGATCGACTGCCAGCCCGGGTTTGAGCGCGCCCCGGTCCCGGTCGGGCCGGTGTCCCGCGAGGTATGGCGGACCAACTGGCCCGAAGCCGTGCCCGAAGACACCGGCTTTGATTTGGGTACGTTGCCCGACTGAACGGTCAATCCCGGGCTAAAAATCGCTCGGGGAAATCGGTCATGACCATCGATGCACCGAGCGCAACGAGTCGCTGGGCCTCTTCAACGTCATTGATGGTGTAACAGCGTAGCGCTAGGTTGGCCTCTAGCACTGTGCGCGCCGAGTCGTGAGTGACCTGATGGCCGTCGAGATGAATCCCTTCCAGCCCATGCTCCTGACAAAAGGCAACGCCATCGCCGGGCAACGCCTCGGCAATCAGCGCCATGGGGATTGCGGGCAACTGGGGCCTGAGGGCAACTAAGACATCACGACTGAAGCTCGAGACAATACACCGATGATCGCTGATGTTTGCGAGTCGCTGGATGACGGCCGTCGCAGCGGCATCTACCGCCGCAACATCATTCTCGCACTTCACTTCCCACACAATGCCCTGCCGGCCTGGTGCCTCACGCTGCCACGCGATCAGATCCTCACAGCGCAGGGGACGCTCGGAGGAAAAAGTATCACTCTTCCAGCTGCCGACATCCAGCTCGGCCACATCCGTCCAGCGCAGTAAGGTGACCCGGGCTGACCCCATCGCCGTGCGCCCCAAATGAGCGTCATGAAAGATCAGCAGCTCGCCGTCGGCCAGACATTGAATGTCGGTCTCAATCCAACCCGCACCAGCAGAGGCCGCGGCATCGAAGGCTGCACGGGTATTCTCGGGATAGCTTCCGCTGGCGCCGCGGTGGGCGCAAATCTGATCTTTTGAGAACACCGCCTCAGGCATATCGGTGCTCAGCGCTTATGACGGCAGGTCATCACATCAGGCACTGGGAGTCCCGAGGCGATTCAGAAACGCACCGGCGGCGGTGTCTTCCTGCCTTAACGCTTTGAGCATGGCCACCAGATTGGCGTCGCGCTCCTCCTCGAGCTCGCTGACCGAGCGCCCCGCCGCTTGGGCATCAGACTGCTCTACGATGCGATCGATCAATTCGTCGTCGAGGTCGGGTACGTCGGTCAGCTTGGTCCACGGCCACTGCAGACAAGGACCAAATTGCTCAAGGAAGTGCTTCATGCCGGCCTCACCGCCTGCCGTGCGGTAGGTTTCAAATAAGCCCTTCTGTGCCCAACGCAGACCGAAACCATGGGTCATGAGGTCATCGATCTGCTCGGTGGTGGCGACGCCATCTTTAATGAGCCACAGCGCCTCGCGCCACACTGCCTCCAGCAGTCGATCTCCCACGTGAGCGGGGATTTCCGCCCGAAGCGTAATCGGCTTCATGCCGATGTCGCGCAACAGCGCTTCCGCACGCTGCACCGTCTCCTCGGGCACTACCGCTGAGGGAACCACTTCGACGATCGGCAGCAGGTAAACCGGGTTATAAGGGTGGGCAACCAGAATCTGCTCGGGCCGGGCGCTACCTGCCTGCAATTCCGAGGGCATAAAGCCGGAGGTCGATGACGCAACAATTGCTTCCGGACTGCAGTTGGCCTG
Organism: Luminiphilus sp.; assembly: GCA_016778045.1. Lineage (GTDB taxonomy): Bacteria > Pseudomonadota > Gammaproteobacteria > Pseudomonadales > Halieaceae > Luminiphilus. The sequence goes on from JADHQG010000035.1 coordinate 6,256, forward strand.
AATCTCAGCCAGTACCGACTGTTTGATCTCAAGTCGCTCGGGGGTGGACTCCTGCACCCAGTCGGCGGCACTCACCGCATCGGCAATGCTGGCGCAGAGTGTCAGCGCACCCTCTGGCGGCAGTTGATCGTAGACTTCCGGGACCCAACGGCGGGCTTTATCCAACACTTTGTTGAGCACCGCTTCGGCATTGGGTGCCGGATCGTGAAAGCGCACCTCCCAGCCGTTCAACAAAAACCGCGACGCCCAGGCAGAGCCAATCACCCCACCCCCAATGATTGCGGCCGATGGCATCAGGGTAGCGCGCGCTTGGTCAGCTGTAGCTCGGCGCGGACCTCATCCGGCGTCATCACCTGCACACCCATGGCCTCAACAATGGTCACCGCCCGCGCCACGAGTTCAGCGTTGGTAGCGAGATGCCCTTTCTCCAGCCACAGGTTGTCCTCGAGCCCCACGCGCACATTGCCCCCCGACAACACCGCCGCGGCAACGTAGGCCATCTGGTGCCGGCCGATCGAGAAGGCAGAGTGAATCCAATCCGAGGGCACGTTATTCACCATCGCCATAAAGGTGTTGAGGTCATCGGGCGCACCCCAGGGAATCCCCATACAGAGCTGCACCACCACTGGCGCCGGGATCAGCCCCTCGCTCACCAGCTGCTGGGCGAGCCACAGATGACCGGTATCAAAGGCCTCAATCTCAATACGAATACCGAGATTTGCCATCCTGCTTGCCATATCCCGCAGCATGCCCGGCGTATTGGTCATCACATAATCGGCCTCGGCGAAATTCATGGTGCCACAGTCGAGCGTGGCGATTTCAGGCAGGCAGGCCTCGAGGTGCGCGACCCGCTCCGCCGCCGAGACCATGTCGGTGCCCTGCTCGCTCAAGGGTATAGGCGCGTCAGTGGGGCCAAAAACAATATCGCCTCCCATGCCGGCGGTGAGATTGATCACCACATCGGTATCAGACTCCCGAATGCGCTCCACCACCTCGCGGTACAGGTGCACGGCCCGATCCGGGGCGCCGGTCTCCGGGTCGCGCACATGGCAATGCACCACTGCCGCGCCCGCTTCGGCTGCATCGATCGCCGCGCTCGCAATCTGCTCAGGGCTGCGCGGCACCTTGTCGCTGCGGTCCTGTGTGCTGCCGGAGCCGGTCAACGCCGCGGTAATGAAAACTTTGTCTCGCATGGCCAGTGGCATGGTGTGTCCCCTGATGTGTCGTTATGGGTATAGGTACTGGGTAACGGTTAATGGCTTAGGGTGTTTGACCCGCCGCCCGGGCCCGATTGACCGCTCGCGCCGTCGACAGGATCTCGTCACGATCAATATACACCCCTTGCAGATGGCGCTGACCCGAGCCTGAAAACGCCTTGCGACCGTGCATCACGCGTCGATTGTCGAAGCACATGATGTCGCCGGGACCGAGCCGGAAGGTTAGTTCAAACCGGGGATCATCCGCCAAGGCATGAAAGCGTCGCAGCGCGCCGTAGGCCTCACTCACATCGGCATCGGGCATATCGGGGAAAGCCCGCACCGGGTAGAACGCCCTAATCGTCGGCACACCCTCGCCGCCTAAGGTGTCGATAATGGGTGCCGAGAAGCGGTGATCAATACCCGGGCCGCGATTGAAAAATACCCAGCGCCGGGTGCTCAGGATATCGTAATCATCCGGGCGGGTTGCCTTGAGTTCTTCGATGAGCGCGGCGCCATCGGTCAGGGTCGATTCCCCGCCGTCCGCTTCGTTGATCAGGCAATGCAAAAACTGGAAGCCCGGCGGGATTTCCCTTGTGGGAAGGTCGGTGTGCGGACCCAGCCGGAATCCCGTATTCGCCGTGGTGTTGGTTTTGGCGTCCCCTGCCAGGTTCACGTCAGCTTTAACGTCCCACAGCGAGCCAAAGTTACTGTCACGCACCGGGCCGATACGTGCAGCAAGTACATTGAGAAATCCCGGTTCAGTGGGCGCCTGCTCCAGCACGCACACGCCCAGGCGTAACAGATCGTTAAGCATGTCGCAGAGCGCGTCGTCATCTTTGAGCACTGCGTCGGCTTGACGCCGCGGCGGTGCCGATAACGTTGAAGCGTTCCAGGTCTCGGGGGCAGGCACCCAGCTCTCGGGTAAATGCTGACCCTCGGCGATGTGCCGGAGCCAGCCCGAGTGATAGGTGCTCACCACACTTTCATCGGCACCCTCCGGCGCCCAGGTCACGCTTAGATCGCCCAATGCGGTCAGCTCAAAGGCCGCTATCTGCATCGCGTCGGATAACTCAGCGGGATCCATGATGCCTTCGCGGGTAGCGGGGTCGATGCCGCCGTGACCCAGCGTGTTTTCCCGAAGCCAGAAACGATGGCAGCTTAATTGACGTCCGTCAGGCCAACTGACGACGAGTGCATCATCATCCGCAGTGACAGCGGCAATCGGCGCGCCTGCGTAATGATAAAAGTCGGGTGCCAGTAACTCCGAGGAAAGGTCGCGTTGCGTCATCACGATGCACATCTCCCTCGCCAAACCACTGCGATGGCCGCGTCTTCCGCGGTGCCTGGCCTGGCGCGTTCTCGTGTCGGATCCGAGGTGGATTCTCAAAATCCATGGCTCCGTAATGGGCCGAAATGTAACCGAAGCCGCTGATAGTGGGAAGAACAATTGACGCCCAGGAGGACTGCGCTGAGAACACGTTGGCACGACACCCCAATGCGCAGTAATGGCGGCTAACGATGCTATATTGCGACGCTTCTCAAGGATGTTAAAAGTGCTCAATAAAACCCTCTGGGCCTCTGCATCACGACTCTGCCGCTCGCGACCGATCGGCACACAGGACAGCCTCATGAAAAATCTCTGCCGCGTTCTCATTTTTTCCTGTGCCCTCGTTACAACAGCAACAGCGCACAGCGTCTCTGAGCAAAACGATGCAATCGCACACTACAGCGACCGCGCTGTTGAACTCCTGCGCGATGCGGTCAGTCGCGAGACCGCCTACGGACAGGGACTGGTGCCGGCCTATGCCGAGTCTCTGAGGCAGGTATTTCTTGACGCCGGCTTCTCACCCGAAGTGCTGACCATCGTGCCCTATGGCGAAACGGCTTCACTGGTGGTGCGCTACGAGGGCGACGGCAGCAGCGGCCGCAGACCGATACTTTTTTCCTCCCATATGGACGTGGTGCCCGCCGACCCTGAGAGTTGGCTGCGGCACCCCTTTGAGCTGCAAGAAGATGAGACTTTCTTTTATGGCCGGGGGGTACTGGATAACAAGTTCGATGTCACCCTCCTCACCACCTTATTTGTGTGGCTGAAGGAATCCGGTTTCGTCCCGAACCGCGATCTGGTCATTGCCTTCACCGGTGACGAAGAGTCCTTTCAAGAAACCGTGCAACAGCTGGCTCGCGACTACCGCGACCTGATCAACGCCGAGTATGCGCTGGTCGTTGATGGCGGCGGTGGCGTCCTAAATGACGCCGGAGAAGCCATTCAGTTTCAGGTGGGCTTTGCGGAGAAAACCTACGCGACGTTTTCCATGACTGCGAAGAACCCGGGTGGGCATAGCTCGATGCCGAGGGCAGACAACGCCATCTATGACCTCGCACGCGCCATTCAGCGCCTCGAGGCTTATACCTTCCCGGTTGAGACCAATGAGATCACGCTGACCTACTTTGCCCGCACCGCGCCACTCCTCAATAACGAGGTAGGTGATGCCATGGCCGCGTTCGTCGCCGATACGGGGGATGAAGAGGCCATCGCGTTGTTACGCGCGCAACCCGAGTACGTCGGCACGCTCGGCACCACCTGCATTCCCACCATGCTCTCTGGGGGGCACGCAGAAAACGCGCTGCCTCGTGCGGTGACCGCCACCGTGAACTGCCGCATTTTCCCGGGCCATACGCCTGTCGAAATCATGCGAGAGCTACAGCGCGTTGCCGATGATCCTGCGCTGGAGTGGGCAGTGGTTGGCGTACCCGTAGCGAGTCCCGCATCATCCTTTAATCCGGAAATCATGACTGCAATCGAGCAATCCTTGGCGCCCATCCACCCCAACCTCCCTATCGTTCCTGAGATGGGTTCCGGCACTACAGATGGCGCCTATTGGCGCGCGGCGGGCATTCCCAGCTACAGCCTGACGGGTATCTTCATTAACCCCAAGGACAGCTTTGCCCACGGGTTGAATGAGCGCGTACCAAAAGCAGCAGTGACTGATTCGCTGCGTTTTTGGTGGTCGATGGTGGGTCAACTGGCGGGCGATGGCTCACCCCCTGTGCAATGAATGAAGGTGCAGGCCCCGAGAGACCCGGCCCTTTATTTCAGGTATCGATCGAACCAGGCCACATAGCGCTCCATCCGGTCGCGCTGATAGCTGGGCACTGACAATCCATGGAACTCTCCGGGATAGATTACCAGCTGCGTCGGCACACCGAGGGAGTTGAGCGCCTGGTACATCTGCTCAGAGTTGAGTAGGGGCACGTTAAAATCATCCTCACCGCATAAAAAAAGCGTTGGTGTTTTGATTTGATCGGCGTGAAAAAACGGATAGGAAATCCGTAGGTAAGCATCGAGATCTTTCCAGGGGGTACCTATTTCGTTTTCGTATTGGCGGATATATTGGTCGGTGCCATAGCCCGCCAAAATGTTAGCAATACCTGCACCGCTGACCGCCGCCTTAAAACGGGTATCGCGCGAAATGGTGTAGTTGGTGGTCATGGCGCCATAGGACCAACCGCCAATACCTAGGCGCTCAGGGTCGGCGATACCCTCGGCAATCAGATAATCCACCGCAGCCAATACGTCCTTAACCTCTAGATTTCCCCAATCTGCTTCGATCACGGTAGTGAATGCAAAGCCCCTGCCGGAGCTGCCCCTATAATTGGGCGCCACCACGACATAGCCATGCGCCGCCAGCGTCTGCAAGATGTAGTCAAATTCATAACCGTCCTGAGCGACCGGGCCACCATGGATATAAGCGATAGTGGGGTAACGCCGGCCGGCCTCGTAACCGGGGGGCTTGATCAGCATGCCGTGAACCGGCGTGCCATCGCTACTTTTGAACTCAATGCCCTCGACGCTGCCCCATTCAATATCTGACAACCATTCCTGATTGTGCGCAGTGAGCGTTCGCAGGGCGTCGCCCTCAAGCGCCATGATCTCAAGCGGAGCATGCGCGGTGGTGACGAGCGCGACCGCACGCCCATTGCGCTCATGTAGCCCCCAGGTCACGCCACGGGCCGGGGCCAGGCGCTCCACCCGACCGCCCTCCGGCGCCACTCTGGCAACCATTTGGTTACGGTCGTCCTCCAGCAGAAACCAGATAGATCCGTCAGCACTGGACCATTGCGGCGCACCCACCGCGCGGTCCAGATCTGCAAGCGGATAACGGGGCTCACCTCCCTCAACCGGGATCACGGCAAGCTGTGCCTGGTCGTAAAAAACATACTTGGTAGCGCGCCCTTGCAGGTAAGCGAGATATTTGCCATCGGGGCTGAAGACGGCAGCGCTACCCTGCCCATCGTCACCGGAGAACGACGTTAGCTGACGCGCGACCGAGCCGGCGCTGGCTTCGATCAGAAACAGGTCCTGATTGTCATTGCGATCAGGATCGCCATCACGCTTGGAGAAAAAAGCGATCAGCTTGCCATCCGGGGACCAGCTGGGGAGCGACTCGTCATAATCGCCCGGGGTTAATAGTTGTGACTCTCCCGATGCCAGATCGTACACATACAGATGGTCGCGGAGTCGGCGAAGATATCCCACACCATCGGCTTTGAATTGATAGCGATCGAGCACGATCGGCGGCGGCGTCTTCCCCTCGCCAGTTGCGTCGGGGGCAGGCTCATTGGGATCCACGTCGGAGGCGATAACAGCGAGGCGATGCCCATCGGGCGACCACGCATAATCGCTGACGCCTCCCGGAAAATCGCTCAGCTTTCGGGCTTCACCACCGGCGCGATCCAGCAGCCAGATCTGGCTTTTTTCGTCATCTTCAGCGCCCGACTTTCGGCTCGACAGAAAAGCGAGATAGCGCCCATCGGGACTGAACCGCGGCTGAGACTCGCTCGCATCGGTATGGGTTAGTTGAACCGTCTGCGAACCATCCCAGCTGACCATCCAGATGTCTGACTGGTGCTGATCGCGCTCTGCGTCAATACCCGACAGGACATATGCGACCCAGTCCCCTTCAGGTGAGATACGGGGATCGGAAACGTCCTGAATGCGGGCCAGATCGTCAAAACCAAATAGGCGCTTGTCGCTGCCCATCGCTATTTGTGAGCAGCTCAACAACAGCACAACCATCAAGTAAAAGGTCATTCGGGCAGATCGGGTTTTGTTACTGGGCATCAGCATTCTCCAGTAATAGGTGGCCTCGCGCCGAGGCAGGGAGATAGTAGCACCGGATGCGATGAGTCGGTCCAGAGGGCACCCAAGTTCGAACGGTTCAGGGTAGTCGGATCGCGTCACAGAAAGCGCGATCGGGGTGAGGCTCGGAATTCGTCTCATCCCCGTATCGCATCATATAGCCGTCGTTGGCGCGCCAGCGCGGCCAGGGCAGCGCGCCGTCGGAAGACGGGTCACCGTTGCGGATGAACGCACTCCAGTGTGCCACCATCTCACCTGTCAGCCGCTCGTCGATTTCCTCAGAAGGTAGCCAGCCGTCATGCTGATCGAACATGTAGGGGAGCTCCGCCCCATGGTAGGCACCGATGGCTTCGAACCCGGGACGAACCCGATCAAATCGATAGACCCAAGCGTGGCCCCCCACCTCATCGATCGCCGATGCCAGTGCAAGCGACGGGCACAGATATTCGATGCCGGTACCGACCCGATCCATCTGTTCGAGCACGGGCTTGTCATCCGGGAATAGGCCAAAAATTTTCTCGATGGCCTCCTCCGACAGACGACCACCAAAGTACTCGGTCGGCGCGGATCCGGACGGGACGTACATCAGTGCCTCGTTGAGGTTGGTGCCGAGAATGACGTCGATCGCCGGCATAGCCCCCCTATCCGACAGCTCGGGCAATGTCTCGGGTAGGCTCTCCGGGTCTTGGACCGGGTCGAAATAAAAGCTGGAATAGACCTCACCGGCCGCATCGAGCAGTTCCGATGCGGACATCTCGCGAAGTCCCGCTAGCGAGCCCGATTCGCCCAACACTGCCCGCTGGAATGCCAGCGCGTGAGCCTCTGCGGCGGGGGTGTCCGGCCCTTCATCAAAAGACCACCCGCCACTTTGCTGGATCAGTCTACGCATACGGCCCTGACTCAATGGCGAGATCGCCAGATGGATCGCGTTATCGGCGCCTGAGGATTCTCCCACTACCGTAATGCGTTCAGGATCCCCGCCAAACGCCGCAATGTGTTCGTTCACCCACGCCAGACTCGCCGCCAGATCGTGTAGTGCTAGATTCTTGATCGTCATCTCAGGGTGATTGAGCCAGCCAAATATCCCCAACCGATAGGCAACGGAAACCACCACCATGCCCTGCTGGGCCAACTGCTCACCGTGGTAGTTCGGCTCGTAACTCCAGCCGCCAGTGTTACCACCACCATGGATGTAAATCATGACCGGGAGCGGTTCATCGGCCTCCAAATCCGTCCACACATTGAGGTACAGGCAATCTTCTGAATACTCGGGCGCCACCATGAGATTGGGATCAAGGCCCACGCGCGCCATCATGCCGCGGTACCACTCGACGCCACTATCTGTTTGCATGCAAGCGGGTGCAAAAGTGGAGGCGTTGACCGATTGGCCGTCGGGCTGCCAGGCCACTGGCCGCGCCCAGCGCCGCTCACCCACCGGCGGTTCGGCAAACGGCAAACCTAGAAACGCGGCGATGCCATTTGTCTCATAGATACCAGTCATCACGGTGTCGCCCAGTTGCACTGAGGGTGAACCTGGCTCCGTCCTCCAACCAGCGAGGCCCAGCATGCCGGTTACCACCAACATCCCAGCCAGCAGCACGCGCACCAACCCACTGGACCGGAAAACTACATCGTCACGACGACGCATCCGCGCACGCTCCCTGCTTCAATGATGTCGTGAGCCTTCGCCATCTGCTCAAATGGCAGCGTCTCGGCGATGCGGTGCTGCAGGCCGCCCTCAGTGAGAGCGACTTGGGTATCCGCCACCGCCTGCGCTTTAGCCTCTTCCGGCATGGCGTACACGATGACCATGCGGACCGTGAGGTCCATAAACATCATGGTTCTGAAAGGTAATGCTGGTTCGGGCACCACGGTACTGGAGTACGTAGCAATGGTGGCGCCGATCCTTACGCAGTGAAGCAGCTCGGGCAGGTTGGCACCGAACTCCACATCGATCACCCGATCCACCTTTTGGCCCTCGGTGAGATCCAGCACCGCCTGCCCCCACTCGGGCTTGCGATGATTGACCACCGCCTCGGCACCGGCCTCCCGGCAGGCCTCGGCATCTTGGTCGTTACTCGCCGTCGCAATCACGCGCGCGCCGGCGCGATGCGCCCATTGGATGGCGTAGTGACCGACGCGGCCGGCGCCCCCCGTGACCAGCACTAGCTGATCAGCAACAGGGCCATCCGCGAATACGCAGCGGTGAGCGGTCATGATGGGAATGCCGATACACGCTCCCACCTCAAACGAAGTGTTGTCGGGTAGCACTGGCGCGCGCGCACTGTCGAGCGCAACAAATTCTGCCGCGGTACCGAGCTGGCGGCTGTATTGAGCCTGATACACGAACACCCGCTCACCGACGCGGGAGGGCGACACACCCTCACCCACCGCCGTGACCACGCCCGCGCCATCGCTATGGGGAATCACCGGCCCGGCGTCCAACAAGTCGGGAAACGCCCCGGCGCGTTTTTTCACATCGGAGGGGTTCACCCCGGTGGTATGAAGTTGCACTAGTACCTCACCGGGGCCAGGCTCAGGCGTGGACCAGTCACCCTGCTGCAGCACGCCCTGCGCCGAACCGAATACCTCAAACCAGCACGCTTGCATCGATCGATCCTTATGGGTCCAGCCAATTGGCGAGACTCTCGGTATGGCCGTCAATACCGAGGGTTTGGCCAGATATCATCCGACCGCCGGGCCCCGCGAGAAAACACACCATCGCGGCGATGTCCTCGGGGCTCACAAAGTCTCTGAGTGAACTTTGGCGTTGGTAGACCTTGCGGATCTCATCCGGCGTCACGCCGCGCTCGGCGGCATCGCGGTCAATCACGCGGTCAATCCGCTCGCCGCCCACACTGCCCGGACACAGCGCATTGACCCTGATATTCCAGGGGCCCAACTCCATTGCCCAGGTCTGGGCGAGTCCGATCGTCGCCCATTTGGCTGCCACATAAGGGGAGCGCATTGGGCAGCCGTATCGCCCGGCACTGGAGGACATATTGAGAATGAGGCCGCTACGCTGAGACTTCATCAGCGGGATCACCAGACGCGTCAGATAGAAGACGCTGTTGAGGTCGGTGTCGATCGTCGACTGCCACGCCGCCACCTCGATGTCTTCCACCGGTTGTTGTGGGCCCGCAATACCCGCGTTATTAAATAAGAGATCAACGCGCTGGTAGGGATCCACCAAAGAATGAAAGGCCGCCTCGACCTGCGCCGCATCCGCTACGTCGCAGACCACCCCGCTACCCTCACCGAACTCATCCTGAAATCGCGCGATGGCCTCGCTGTCGATATCGAGGGTGAGCACATGATGACCCGCCTCGGCGAGCGCTCGCGCGCAGGCTAACCCGATGCCTGAGGCACCAGCCGATATCAACGCGACGGGTTGGTCTGTCATAGCGAAAGGCAACTCCTTTATCCCGGGCCACCGCCCGCTGTGCGGTTCAGAGCGACGCACCGCCGCGCCATTGCCCATAGGACAGCGCGGCCTGTAAGAGATGCTGTTTTATCGCGGAGGGTGGTCGGCGCGCAATGATTTCAGCAGGGCGATGCCCGACAGCCAGAAAGTGAAGGTCAGGGGTAACGAGACAACCAGTGTGGCTGTTTGCGCCTCGCGCACACCGCCGGCGTACATCAGTCCGATTGGCAGCGCTGCAATGGCAATCGCCCAAAACAAGCGGTGCCAGCGCGCCGGATCCTCAGACGGTCCCATTTCAGTTGAGGCAGTCGCCGCCAACGTATAGGAAGCGCTGTCATAAGTGGTGGCGACAAAGATCACGGCAACGAGACAAAACAGTCCGATTGCCACGGCCGCCAGTGGCAGCACATCGAGCCCCGCCACAATCGCTGCATTACCGTTTTCAGCGTTCATCACACCGATCACATCGACTTCACCGCTCAGCTGCACCCCCAAGGTGTGGTTGCCCAGCACAAAGAAGAACAGCCACACTCCCAGAGAACCGAGGCACAACATGCCAAGCACCACCTCGCGCAGGGTGCGCCCTCGCGATATACGCGCCACAAAAATACCGACGAATGGGCCGTAGGCAATCCACCATGCCCAATAAAAGATCGTCCAGTCACCGACAAAGCCCGTGTTCGCGATGGGGTCCGTCCAAAAGGTCATCGCCAAGGTGTTCTGCAGCAGGTGTCCCATCGAGTTCACCGCCATGCGTAAAATAAATAGCGTGTCGCCGGCGAACAAAATGAAAAGCAGAAACAGGAATGCCAGCGCGATGTTCAAGTCACTCAGCCTGCGGATACCGCGACTCAGCCCCAGCCAAACACTGAGCGAGAACAGTGCGACGCAGACGACAACCACTGCGACCTCAAGGACGAATCCGTCGGGAACGCCAGTGAGTCTTGATACAAAGGCCGATATCAGTGGCGTAGAGATCCCCAGAGAGCTCCCCGCGCCGCCAATCAGGGCAATCATAAAGAAGCTGTCCATGAGCCGAGCCGGCCAGGAACTCTCCCTACCCTTCAGCCAGTACTGGGCGGAATTACTGTATTTCAGTTGGGGTACTTTGCGTACGTAAAACGGGTAGGCGATGGCCAGCGTCGGCAGGCTGTAAAAGGCCCAGGCGACAAAACCCCAGTGGTGTAATCCATAGGAGGCCGCCCAGTCATAGGCCTTATCGGAAAAAGGCTCGGCGCCAAAGGGCGGTGCCTGCACGTAGTAGGCCCACTCAATGGCGCTCCAGTAGAGCATGCCCGAACCAATGCCTGCCCCGAACAACATACCCACCCAGCTGAGGGTGGGGAATTCGGGGGCGTCGTCACCCAAGCGGATGGTGCCGTAGGGACCGAAAGCAATGTAGAGCACCAACCCGAAGGTGGCCGCGCCGGTCAGTATGTAGAACCAACCGAAGGTGTTGGCGATCCAAGCGTAGGCGGTAGCGAGGGCCTCGGCGGTTTCACTGGGAAACACCAACAGGGGCAGCGTCAGACCCAGCAGCACCGAGACCGAGAGCCCAAAATTCACCCTATCGATTTGTTGAGCCAAAAGTACCGCGCTTTTTATTCTGTGGCGTGCTGCCCTTGCGGATGAGTATACACAGGCCAGCTCTTGTGAGCCGGTTGGCCCTTGTTCGACTCCGATGACCGGGATATCGAATACTTCTACCCTTCAAGACTTGAGGGTGAGCCACTGGAGGGCGTCGAGGACCGGCACTTTCACCGCTTTGAGCCCCGTCAGGTGCGCGTCACGCTCACGGTCAACCTGTAAGGGTTAAGCGGGCGCTGAATCCAGGCACAGGGAGGCCAGCACGCTTCGCCGGCCCGAGAAAGGCCGCCGCCCGTGCATGACCTGATAGTTATCGATCAACGCCACATCGCCGGACTCCCAAGGGAGATCAAAGGCAAGGTCGTAGGCAATCTCGACCGCCGATTGCACGTCGGCGTCATCAAAAGCTGAGCCATCGCCATAGGTCACCGAGCGGGTGCCCTCGTTGCGCTGGTCTTGCCAGCCACAAAACGCGGCGATGAGCTGGTTAAAGAAGACCTCGTTGCCCGAGGGCGCGTGGCGGATGAGCGACAGGGCCGGTGTGGTGGTGCGGATCGCATCATCTGGCAGCCACTGCCAGTCATACTCGAGCAATGCCAACCTGGCCTCCGCCGCCTCTTTGGAGTCCACGTTCAGCGTCTGGCGCCAACTTCTGCCCTGCCCCGAGGTGGCATCGGCCTCGGCGGGCATAGTGAG
>JADHQG010000036.1 GCA_016778045.1 Luminiphilus sp.
GATGACTGGCTGACCTTGTTTCCCTTCTTTGCCACTCGGCGGCCTGATACCTACGGCGCGTTGACTGAGCCCAAAGCGAACCCACGACAAGCCGACGGGACAGCCGAGCTGGGGGGAATACCCGGTATCAAGCCATGAGCTCTTCGCGGCACATGCCGCCCGAGTGGTGCCACCACGATGCCACATGGATGGGCTTTCCAAGAGACAGCTATGCCGAGTCGGGTCTGAACCGGGAGAGCGTGCAGCGGGCATGGGCGTTGGTCGCGAATACCATTAATGATCACGAGCCGGTGCGCATGCTGTGTCATCCAGACGATCTGACCACTGCGAAAAAACTGCTGTCCGAGACCATCGACTTGATACCTGCCACGCTGAACGACGCTTGGCTGCGAGATATCGGTCCGACCTTTGTAACTGACGACAACGGCCTCCGCGCCATCGACTGGCGCTTTAACGGTTGGGGACAAAACACAGAATTTGAATGGGAGCATGACGACGCCATTGCGGCGTTCATCGGACACCGCGTGGGCGTGCCGATCGAGCGCACCGCGATCGTCAACGAAGGCGGCGGCATTCACGTTGACGGCAAGGGCACTGTGCTACTGACAGAAACGGTGCAGTTAGATCCCGCCCGCAACCCCGACCAAGACCGGGATCAGCTGACCCAACATATTCACGCTGCGCTGGGCACCCAGCGCGCTATTTGGCTGCAGAAGGGACTGTGGCGCGATAATTTTCTCAACGGGACCAAGGGCCATGTCGACATCGTAGCCTGCTTTGTTCCGGACGGCCGGGTTCTTCTACACCGACAAACTGAGGAGCAGCATCCCGACTTTGTCTTGTGGGAGGAGCTGTCACAGCAATTCGAGGCAGCGGGTCTGAAAACGCTGGCTATCGAGGCGCCGCTGACACTAAAGGATCACCGCGACTGGGTGGATTACAGCTACATCAACCATTATGTCTGTAATGGCGGGGTCATATGTCCCAGCTTTGACGATCAACGCGACGAGGCGGCGCAAGAAAAACTCAGTGACGCCTATCCCGGTCGGGATGCACGAATGGTGGACGCGAGAGCGCTCTTTGCCATGGGCGGCGGCATTCACTGCATCACTCAGCAACAGCCCAGTCATTGGTCAAACCCAAGCCAAACTCCGTAAATCCCTCTATACTCCGGCCTCTTTGCTAGCAGCGGCGGAGCGTCGCGTACGGCCAACCATGTTCACCTACATCAACCCTGACATCCGCGAGCGCCTGATTCGTGATGGCAAATTGTTCCGCGTGAATGCCGACGGCGACAAAGTGGAAATGACCGACGCACCCGGTCCTGGCCTGCACCTGAACCTGATGGGCCCAATCCCGCTGCCACTGGCCAGGGGCATCGAACACCCGACGGTGCAATGGTTCGCGAGCGTCAGGAGCACTGAACTCAGCGAAGTCGAGCACCTCGCCAGCACGCTGCGCGAGCAGGGAGGCCAACATCTTTTCTCACACCTCGCCTCGAGCATGGCGGTAAACAGTGTGCTGGTCATTGGCGAACCCGAGAAAAGCGACAACCCCCTGGTCAGAGTCCATTCGAGCTGCCTGACCGGCGACGTGCTGGGCTCGAAGCGATGCGAGTGCGGCCCGCAGTTAGAATCCGCTCTGGATCGGATTGCGGCAGACGCCGAGGGGGGCTACCTCATTTACATGGCCGGCCATGAAGGCCGGGGAATTGGCCTGTGGGCGAAGGCCGCCACCTATCTGCTGCAAGACGCGGGTGAGAACACCTACCAGGCCAATCGCTCATTGGGGCTGCCTGATGACTCCCGCGACTTTTCTGATGCCGCAGTGCTGCTCAAGTATTTTGGCCAGGGGCGCAAGCTGAGACTGCTAACCAACAACCCCAAGAAGCAGGAAGACTTAACGGCTTTGGGGGTTCCGCAGATTGAACAGGTCAAGCATGTCTGCGGGGTCGATGACCACAACTTGCAGTATCTCAAGGCTAAACGGGACTGGGGCCACAAGTTGGCAGAGGATGACCTCTCTACCTGACCGGAAAGATCGGCGACTCGAAGTTACCAGCGCTGACTGACATCCGGTGATAGCACTCAGTTCAGCCACTCCGGCAACGGCTCCTTACCCAACGGTAGCTCCATGCTATTGTCAGTCGCCGGATGGTTATGCCCCACCATCTCATCGTAAGCGCTGCGCTGCCTAAGAAAGAGCTCACAGCTCACGGCTTTCCTGATTGCCCTTTGCATCTCCAGCAGGTTACGCGTCTTAAGCACCTTGCCGTGGCGGTCAGCAATCACACGCTCTTCGTCGGCGATTGTGGCGTGAGCAATGTAGAGACTCAGGTCAACAGACTCGATAACCACATTGGTCACCGACAGCTTGCTTAATTCATCGACGCAGACTTTCATGCTGTTTCCTCGTGGCGATGATGCGACCAAGGCACCGGGCGCGACTTTGCGCCGCGGGCGACAACCGCTACGATTTTACGCGACAACCGGTTCGCCACAGGCGTTGCGCGCACGATAAAGGCGACAGATTCCGGACAGGCCGTGTGGCATAACCAACTACCCGTGAAACACCGAATGACCGACGGTACCCAGACGATCTCTTTCTCCCGCGCGGGCCACACCGTCGACGCCCTGCCTCGCTGTAGCGGCGTTTATCGTTTCTACGACGCTGCGGGGTCATTGCTCTATATCGGCAAAAGCGTCGATGTGCGTAGCCGCGTCACCCAGCACGTCAACGAAGGGCGCAAGCCCGGCAGACATCAGCGGCTCATGTCTCAGGTGGCACACATCGACTGCGAATTGACCTCGGGTGAGGTGGGCGCGTTGCTTATCGAAAATGCGTCGATAAAGGCTGAGGTGCCGTTATTCAATCGACGCCAGCGCCGGCTTCGCCGTCTCTGGACCATTCGGCTGGAATGGTCCTCGGCGGGATTCTTACAACCTGTCGGCATTGATTTTGCGCCCACCGGACAGCGTCACACCGATACCTACGGCTTATTCGCCAACCGGCATCAGATCACTACCACCCTGCAGAATCTGGCCAGAGATCATGCCTTGTGTCTGCGTATGATGGGGTTGGACAAAGGCAAAGGCGCCTGCTTCCAACGCCAGCTGGGTCGGTGCGATGGCGCCTGTGCGGGTGAAGAGAGCGCCGAGTCACACAACGCCCGCTTGCTGGACCAACTGGATAGGCAGCGCATCGCGGCCTGGCCGTTTCCCGGCCCCTTGCTGCTGGAGGAGCAGACTATCCATCCGATCGCGTATCAGCCGACACATCAATATCATTTGGTGGATCAGTGGGCGTGGCACGGCTGTTTCGATTCGGCCTTACTGGCCACCGACGCACTGGCTAACGCCGAACCTGCGGTGTTTGACCGCGACGCCTACCGGCTGATCTACAGTGCCATCTATCGAGGCCGCGTCGCTTTACTTAATGCAGATAACCATCAACCCGCAGTGAATCCATTCATCGCCAGCAGAGTGTCGGCGTCGTGAATGTGGTCTGGTTCAAGCGGGACTTGCGGCTCCGCGATCATGCACCGCTCGCATCAGCGATCGACCTTCGCGAGCCGCTGCTATTGCTGTACGTCGTTGAACCCGAGCTTCTGAAGAACCCTCACTATCGAGGACGTCACTGGCACTTCATTGCCCAATCCTTGCAGGCCATGAACAGCGCATTGCAGCGACACGGTACGTCCGTCGAGGTCGTTGAGGGCGATACGGTAGCGATCCTGAAGGCCCTCCATATTCACACGCCAGTGCGACGTTTACTAAGTTATGAAGAAACTGGTTTGGGCGTCACGTTTATGCGGGACCAGCGCGTCAGTGCCTTCTGCCGAGCCGAAGGTATCGCCTGGCGGGAATTTCAAACCAACGGCATCCAGCGCGGGCGGCGCGATCGGCGGGGATGGAACCGTTCGTGGCATCAGGTCATGGAGCAAGATGAGATGGCTGTGGACCTCGCAGCCCTCGCTTCGCTCTCGCAACCCCTCCCGGGGTCGCTTGAAGGGGCTCGCTGTGCCCGACTCGCCGCCTGGCAAGCCGAGCATCCCCAATTTCAGAGCGGCGGATTTGCCCGGGCTGAGGCAGTGCTGGACAGCTTTCTGAATGACCGAGCTGCCGGGTACCAACGACACATTTCCAAACCAGCGGGAAGCCGCACGCATTGCTCACGGCTATCGCCGTACCTCGCTTGGGGCAATCTGAGCCTGCGGCAAGTCTACCGGGCACTGCAACAGCGACAGCTACAGGGCGGCTGGCAAAGAGCTCTCTCCGCATTTGAATCCCGACTTCACTGGCATTGTCATTTCATCCAAAAGTTTGAAATGGAATGTCGCATGGAGCACGAGGACCTGAATCGTGGCTATCTCGATCATCCTCGCCGCCACGACCCCGACAGACTTGCCGCGTGGCGAGAGGGTCGCACCGGATTTCCCCTCATCGATGCGGCCATGCGCTGCTTGCAGCAGACCGGCTACATCAACTTCCGCTCGCGAGCGATGGTGGTCTCGTTTCTAACCCATCACCTGTGGCAGGACTGGCGGCTAGGTGCCGCCTGGCTGGGCTCTTTGTTTCTCGACTTCGAACCCGGGATCCATTACCCACAAATGCAAATGCAAGCGGGGGTGACGGGAATCAATACCATCCGCATCTACAATCCGGTCAAACAGTCGTTGGACCACGATCCCGACGCCTGTTTTATTCTCGAATGGGTGCCGGAATTGGCGGGATTGCCCACCCCCCTCATCCATCAACCTTGGCTGAGATCGCCGCTCGAACGGCAAATGCATCCGATTGATTACCCAGACCCCATCGTAGATCTGAAGGACTCCTACCAATTTGCAAAAGAAACCCTTTGGAAGCTGAAAACCGTCGAAGGGATCCGGCGAGAACGGGAGCGGATTTTGGACCAACACGTCGAGCGACGAAGCACCCGCTGAGGCCTTTCCCCCCGCCTCCGCTTTGATATGCTGTAGGCATTGCGGAACATCGGGGGAATCAAGCAATGTTGGTACTTCTCTGGATAGCGGGCGGCCTGCTCGCACTCGTTGTTCTGGCCATGGTGCTGCTACCGATGTTTATCGATGAGCAAGCGTTGCTTGAGATGGCTCAGGAACAAGTTAAGGCCAACACCGGCGGCGAATTGATCGTCGAAGGCGAGACCGAGCTCAGCTTCTTCCCGCGCTTTGGATTGCGACTGGAGGGCACGTCACTCAATCTGCCCGCGCAAACCGACTACGACTCACTGATTAAAGCCTCAATAGATGAATTAGATGTCGGCCTGTCGCTACTGCCCCTACTGGGCGGCAATGTCGATGTGGGTACGATTTTGATTTCTGGCGTCAGGGCCGACATTACCGAGCCGCAAGCCCTGCCGCCGGCGCCCGAACCGCGACCCATCATGAGTGATCGTGAGTGGGAGGAACGCGGAGAGAAGATTCGTGAAACCAAGCAGGCGGAGCGCAATCGGCAACTCGCCGTGAGTAGCGGCATAGCAGGTGTGGCGATTATCGCCGACGCCATACAGATCGAAAACGTCACCGTGATTCAGCGCTCGCGGGACGGCGCGTTGAGCAACACCATAGAGATCGATGCCTTGACGCTCAGTGACGTCAACACCAGCAACGAACCGATCACGCTGGAAGGCGTCATCTCAGTCTTGGGCGATGGCAGCACAGCACCGCTTAATATCTCCTTAGATGGCGCGATCAGAGTCGCCTCTGACTTCACCAAGATCGAAATCGAGGGACTGACTACCGAGGTATTAGGCGCACTGTCGGAGCCTGTGTTGAGCACGCTGAATGGCGCTTTCGTCATGACGCCGGCGAAAGCCGATTTCACCCTCAATGCGACTTTGCCAGGCGGAGACATTACCGGACAGTTGATCTGGTCAGCGCTGGAAAGCCCAGAGATCAAACTGGATGTCACCACCGCAAGACTCGACGTGGACCAGATCCAACCCGCCGCGCAGCCTGCTAAAGCTGAAGCCTCCGGCGGCGACGCTCCGACAACCAAATCGTCCCCTGCGCCGACTGGCACTCAAGTGGCCGCACCCTTACCCGTAGGCCCGCTACGTGACCTCGATCTGGAATTGAGCATCGCCGCAGACGAACTGATCGCTGCAGGTCAATCGATCACCAACGCTCAGGTGCTGATGCGCGTGCGTGACGGTGTCGCCAATATCGATTATGTGCGCGGCGTGCTTTATCAAGGACAACTGGATACCCGAATGACCCTCAACGCCCGACGTCCCGTTGTTGAGGCTGAAGTAGAGGGCGGTTTGAAAGGCCTGAATGTGGAGTCACTGCTGGCCAGTATGGGCAACCCTGACGCGGCTGCAGGCCGGATCGAAATGAGCTGGGACATCGAAACCGAGGGTGTCACCGGCGACGATTTAATGGGCGCGCTCGACGGTGACGTCAAGGCAGCCGGTCAGGACTTGGAGCTACAGAAAGTCTCGATTCAGGGCTTGGTCTGCAACGCGGTAGCCATCGTGAATAAAATCCCCCCTATCTCAGGCTTGCCAAGCAACACCCCGATTACCGATCTATCGCTGGGGATCGACTTCGACGACGGCGCGGGAGACATTGAGCGCCTGCGTTTTTCAACGCCCGGCGTCGTGATGAAAGGATCAGGCGATATCGATCTCAAATCTATGGACTTTGGTTTTCGCATGGAAGGCCAAGTCAATAACGACATCATGGAAGTCAGCCCCTTGTGTGTCATCGATCAACGCTATGCAGGCGTCGACTGGCCGGTAGATTGCGCGGGTAATCTGGCCGACGAGTCTGGTGCATCTTGTAAGGTCGATGTGGCATCGATCGCTGAGCAGATTCTGAAGAACGAAGCCCAGCAGCAGATGCAGGATACGATTGAGGAGAAAGCCGGCTCGTTCATCAAGAAGCTTTTCGGTGACTGACAACACTGTGCGACGGCGCGGATGACGATGACGCCTGGCTTCGACCATTCCTATGCTGGGCTCGGTTCGGCCTTTAGCACGGCGCAAGCTTCGGACCCGGTCTCGGCGCCGCAGCTCTTGCTCTGGAACGCATCGCTCGCAGAGGCGCTAGGTTGGTCCGGTACGCCCAACACTCACCCAGAGCAACTGCAGGCGTTGGCGGGTAATCGGCCCCTGCCCAATACGCAACCCATCGCCACCGTCTACGCCGGCCACCAGTTCGGGCAGTACAACCCCCAACTGGGCGATGGCCGCGCCACCTTGCTAGGCGAGTGGGTTACCGCCTCTGGTGATCGTTTCGACATTCAGCTGAAAGGTGCCGGGCCCACCGCCTATTCGCGTGGTGGTGACGGCCGCTCTCCCATCGGACCCGTTATCCGCGAGTATGTGGTATCCGAGGCCATGCATGCGCTGAATGTTCCTACCACCCGCGCTTTGGCTGCGGTTGCAACCGGTGAGCCCGTCATTCGCAATCGTATCGAGCCCGGCGCCATCCTGACCCGAGTGGCCAGTAGCCACCTGCGAGTCGGTACAGTCCAGTACTTTGCGATGACTCGGGGTGGTGATGACGTCGCCGAACTGGTCGACTACGTGGTGGCGCGACATTGCGACACAGCAAAGCTCAAAGAGACTCCCTCCGGCTCTGCGGCGGCCGTGCTGCTCGATAGCGTCTGCGAGCGCTTCGCCAAACTGGTCGCACACTGGCAGGTGCTGGGTTTTGTCCACGGCGTACTGAACACTGACAACGCACTGCTGTGCGGTGAGACCATTGACTATGGTCCCTGTGCGTTTATGGACCATTTTGATCCGCAGGCGTGCTTCAGTTCGATTGATCGGCAGGGCCGCTATGCCTGGCCCAACCAACCGGGCATCATGCATTGGAACCTCGCGGTGTTGGCCGAATGTTTGTTGCCATTGATTGCCGCAGACACAGAGATCGCACAGCAGACGGCCCAAGAAATCGTCGATCGATATCCCGCGCGATTCCATGCCCATCATCAGCACTGGCTGGCTGCCAAAATAGGTCTTGATGAGTTAAAAGCTGACGACAGCGCACTGGTGCAAGGTTTTCACGACATCTTGGCCACAGAACAGCTGGACTTCACTTTGGCATTCAGATGGTTAACCGAGGTCGCAAACGACACTTTGGCGCATTCGCCGCTGCCCGAGCTATTCTCGGTACCCGATGCCCTGAATGACTGGGCAATCGGCTGGCAAGCTAGACGATCGGCCAATCAAGGCGACACCAGCACCATCACCGCAGCGATGAATCAGATGAACCCGATCGTGATTCCACGAAACCATTTGGTGCAGCGCGCGATAGACCATGCGGAAGCCGGCGAGATTGAACGGGTTGAAGCATTGGTGCGACGCGGTCAATCCCCTTTTCAGTGGCACTCGGGGGACCTTGAGTGGGCCAGAGCACCCGAGCCAGCAGAGCGAGTCACGCGCACTTTCTGTGGAACCTGACTTATAAAAAGTTGGATTTCTTTCCCCGGCCATGACGGGCCAGAGTCGAGCACTTTATAATTGCGCACCCATGACGGAGACGCTCCAGTGACTACCGAGTTCCTCGGCAAACAGCTTTCAGGGCCCTTTACGATCCCCTCGGGCATCGTCACCACCGCCCCTGCCATCATTCAACGGGTGATGGACACCATGCCGGAAATCGGAGTCATTACTACGAAAAGTATCGGCTTGGCGCCCCGATTGGGCAATCGCGAGCCAGTTTACAGCCAGTTCGCACCGGGTTGCTTTGTCAACGCGGTCGGGTTGACTAACCCGGGTGTCGACGAGGCGCTGCGCGGCCTGAGCGAGCTCAAAGTACCCCAGGATCGTTTCCTGCTGGTCTCTATATTCGGTGGATCAGTCGAGGAATTTGTCACGGTAGCCCGCCAATTGGCGCCCGTGGCAGATGGAATAGAGCTCAATCTGTCCTGCCCGCATGCCTCGGGCTATGGCATGGCAATGGGTCAGGATCCAGACATGGTGAGGGACATTGTGTCGGCCGTGTGCAACGCAGTAGACGTCCCAGTGATTCCCAAGCTGACACCCAATGTCGACAACATCGCCGTCATCGGGCAAGCCGCTGTCGCGGGCGGCGCAGCAGCGCTGTGCGCCATCAACACCGTGGGCCCAGGCTATACCGAAAGCCACGGTCATCCGGTACTGAGCAATGGCTTGGGTGGCATGTCGGGCAAGGGCGTGCTACCCACAACGCTCAAGGCCCTGAAGGCGCTTCGCGAGGCGACCGATGTGCCGCTGATTGGTTGCGGAGGACTATCTTCTGCGGCGGACTGCCGCGCAGCCGCTCAGTGTGGTGCGACGATTCTGGGCATCGGTTCGGGGTTGACCGGCATGAACACTCGAGAGATGCAGCGCTACTTCGCTGACTTGGCGAGGGATATGTCGAATGGCAGCGATGAGGCCGGCGCGCAGATTCGTTATGACATCGACATGGCGTTCACACCGTTTCAAGTGGTGGCTAATGATATTGTGTGCGAGGACATTACCGTCGTCACGTTAGATGGCGAGCTGGATATTCGCGCCGGGGAATACGTGTTTGTGTGGATCCCCGGCGTTGGCGAAAAACCCTTCTCGTGCCTGACGCACAATCCTGTGCGACTCGCGGTAATCAACGTCGGCCCGTTCACAGAGCACTGTTATCAACTCTCGCCAGGTGATTCGGTTTATCTGCGCGGCCCCCATGGTGTACCCGTATCACCTCCCTCCGATGCGCACATTGTCTGTGTTGCCGGCGGTACCGGCTTAGCAGCGGTTTATCAGATTGCCGAGGACTTTGGCACCGGGGCCCGGCCAGCCGACATCTTTGTGGGTGCACGGACTGCCAATCGGCTTTACTTCCGAGACGAATGTGCAGGGGTGGGCCGCGTGACGCTGGCGACTGATGACGGCAGTGCGGGATTTGCCGGGCGAGTCAGCGATGCGCTGGCTGCCTTTCTCGCTGAGCAAAGCGAAGAAGCACTCTCCAACATGGTGTTTTATAACTGCGGACCCGCACCGATGATCCATGCGAGCGAGGCGGTGCAACGCCAATTTGTCCCCTCAGACCGGATCTTCAGTGCCATCGACTACCTCACCAAATGTGGTGTCGGGATTTGCGGCGCCTGTGCGTCCCCCGATGGACGACGTATCTGCGTGGATGGCCCCTTTATCAATACACAAGCCAAAGACGACAACGTCAGCCATGTACCTTGACTGACCTCCATCTGGCGTCATGATAAGGGTTCAATTCTGAGTGGACGACGCCACGTGTCCGAAACCGCAAAAATGAACCTGTTAGATCAAAGCAACCTGACTTGGCACCATTACCAGGAGGGGCAGGATTACCCCTACCCCGTCAGTTACTGGGGCACGATTCTGGACATCGATAACGATGGACATATCAGCGTTCTCTATCGCTGGGACCCGGGCAGCTTTTGTCACTTTCATCGCCACCTGTGCGACACCACTTCGCTGGTATTAGAGGGTGAGCTTCACGTCAAAACCTATGAAGACGGAGAGCTGGTGAATACGGCTATTAGGCGCCCCGGCGACTACGCCAAGAAGCCGCCCGGTGATGTTCACATGGAGCAAGGTGGTCCGAACGGCGCGCTGGTGCTGTTCGAGCTATTCGCGCCCCATGGTCAGCTTACTGAGCAGCTGGACGCAGAAGGAAATACCCTGAGAACCTTAACGACCGATCAATTGCGACACGCATTCAGTAAACAGCAGCAAGTCGCCGCCTAGCGCTTCGTCGACACCGATACCGATACCGATACCGATACCGAGATAAAGCCACATGTCCGAAGCCGTTCACCCGCTCGCCCCGCACGTGCTGCCGCCATTTGTAGGGGGCGCTGATGGCAGTGACCCGCTGTTCTCGGCGATCATTTTCATTGTCATCATCGCCGTGCTCGGCATTGGCGTGTTCTACCTCAAACTGCATGCCATTCCCGAGCAGCTGGCCCACAAACACAGCAATACCCAATCGCAGCTCATCATGGTGCTGGCGCTACTGGCTTTATTCACGCATAACAACATCTTCTGGGTCGCTGCGCTGATCCTTGCGCTGCTGAAGTTGCCCGACTTTCTTACGCCTATTAACAGCATCTCCGAGTCGCTGAAAAAGCTCACGGCGGATCAATCTGGGCAGCAGAGCGCCGACGTTGAGAAACCGGGGGAGGACGCGTAACCATGCTGGAACTGATTCTCTGCTCGTTAATTACTGTCCTGCCCGACTACCTCTTTCGTCGCTATCGGCAAGGCAAACACTGGGGCGATCAAATTACGTTTTTCACCATGTGGTACGAGTTACGCTGGGGCGTCACCGCCTGTTTAATTTTGACCATCAGTCTGATTACTGTGGTGTTCTACTACCATCCCTCAACGACGAACGCCGGACCCTACTTTCGCACCATTCCGCTACTGCCCGAGGGCGGTGGCCGCGTTGAGGAAGTCTTCGTTAAAAATGGCGAGAGTGTAGAGGCCGGCGATCCTCTGTTTAGCCTGCTCGACAGCGCTCAGGTCGCAGGTGTAGCCGTCGCCGAGAGCCAACTGGATCAAATCGCATCTGCCTTTGCGCAGGCCGATGTTCAGCTGGAGGCGGCCAAAGCAACCTTGGTGCAGGCAGAGAGTGCCCTAGCACAGACCGAGAACGAATTGGCCAAGAAGCGCGAGCTCTCCGCCCGGGGCCAACAGCTCGTCAGTAAAATCGAAATTGAACGACTGGAAAATTCAGTCGCCCAGCGCCAAGGGGGTGTTCAGGCGGCCAAAGCCAACATCAGCGCCGTCGAAACGCAGATTTCAAATGTACTGCCCGCTCAGCGCGAGAGCGCTCAGCGACAACTTGAGCAGGCGCAAGTCGCCCTGGATAAAACGGTTGTGTATGCCGGTGTCGACGGACAGGTGGCTCAGTTTTTCCTGCAGCGAGGCGACTACGTTAATCCGATTTTGAGGCCCGCAGGCGTTTTGATTCCTTCTGAAGGACCGGAGTCCGGACGCTTCCAAATTGCGGCCGGCTTCGACCAGCTCTCGGCGCAAGTCATCAAACCGGGCACGATCAGCGAGGTCGTGTGCCTGTCCAAGCCCTTTACGGTGATTCCCATGGTGGTCACACGAGTTCAACCGGTGGTCGCTGCCGGGCAGTTAAAGCCCTCGGATGTGCTCATTGACGCGCAACAACGGGCTCGACCCGGGACACTCACCGTCGTAATGGAACCGCTATATGAGGGCGGCTTGAGCGAAGTCATGCCGGGCAGTAAATGTATCGCCAACGCCTACACCAACAATCACGAGTTGTTGGAGGCAGGCAATTTGGGTCTGGGTGAAACGCTGTTCCTGCACATGGTGGACACGGTAGGCGTGCTTCATGCCGTCATCCTGCGCATGCAGGCGCTACTGTTACCGGTGCAAATGCTGGTGTTCTCAAGCCACTGATCGCTGGCTACCCTCCTCTCACTCGGGAGGGCGCTAAACGCGCTGTTGGTCTATGTCTCCCAAGATCGGCTCGTGCGGGTCGCCCACTTAACCGGCTCGGAAAGCTTTGATCACGCGATAGGCGTTGACCAGCGTCCACAGGACAACCAATGCCCACCACAGCATAAAAAACCAATCGTTCTTGGTCGTCCCATTCCACTGTAACCATTCGAACACGACGGCCTCGGCAAAAAGATCGAGCGCCAGCAACAGTGCCAAACCCACCAGCCAGCGAAAGCCCGCCTTGATCACCACAGTATCGTCTCCTCGTTTGCGCCTTGAGCACGGTGCCGAGATTACCTTACTACTGCCCACGGCTCACAGCTTCGTGACTACATGGTCCCGTCAAGAGATGTCGACTCACGTCCTGACACGCAGATCCGAGCGGAGCGATGCGCCGTAATGCCTTGCATGTATCAAGCAGGACGCACACATGAGAGCACTGACCCCGCAGCCCACCGATCGAGCAGAACCAAGGCAGCGCCCTTATGCCCGTGCCTACCTCTTCGAGAACCGGTTTCGGACACTGTTCGCCGCCAGCCTGGCTACCCTGTTGTTTGGCTGCAGCACCGCATCGGTAGACGACCATGCAGCACAGGCGCCTGCGTTTGAACCAGAAAACTTCTTCAGCGGGTCGCTGACAGCACACGGGGTGGTAAAGGATTTCTCAGGGTCGGTCATTCGACACTTTCAAGCGGACATTATCGGCTGTTGGGAGAATGGTGTCGGTACTCTGGATGAAGATTTTGTGTTCGACGACGGGGAGAAGCAAACCCGTATCTGGACGCTGACACCTGACGGCGAACAAACCTACATTGGCACCGCGGGTGACGTGGTGGGTAACGGGCAGGCCCGTTGGGCGGGCAACGCGATGTATTTGGATTATGCGCTGCGAATCGAGCTCGACGATGGACCCATCGACGTCAAAATCGACGACCGAATGTATCGCGTCAGTGAAAACGTGGTGATCAACGAGTCCAAAATGCGGAAATTTGGTTTCGGCGTGGGCGAGATCCTGTTGACGATCATCAAACACCCAGACGAAGCCGTGTCCTGTCCCTCAGTTTAACGATGGGGCTAAGTTGCTGCGGGCGATATAGGTTCAGTGGCCGGCTCGGGCTCTAAAAACTCAAACTCGTTTAGCTTGATATCGTCCAATCCCATTTGATCAAAGGGGTCTTCCAGCAAGTCTTGCAAGTTATAGAGAGAGATCAAAACAAAGCCGTTGATAGCGTTCAGCAGATAGATCAGCCAGCGCGGGTCATCGTGCAGGTTGTAAACCAGGTTCGGCGTAAAAATAAACGGCAGAAAATAAAGCGACAGTAAAAGATAAGCCCGCAGGCTAACTGGCGTACCGTGCATTTTAATGCCGTTCAAACTCTCTATATTTTCCTGAATATCCTGAATGACCCGCATCATTTTGAGGCTGGCGTTACCGGAAATCGCAGTATTTTGTGGTGTGCTGACCGAGTAAATCTTGCGGATAAGTCCCCGGACCTCGTCCATGCCCTGATGCTCAGGATCTTTCAGACTCTCAGTGAAGCGCTCCGACAGTGCGCGCATCAAAGCATGAATCTGGCGCTTTTCGTCCAGAGGCATCTTGATGTTGTTTTCCAAACCAAAATAAAACGCGCTGATCGCCGCCTTCAAAGCACTGAGCCCCCGCTCTCGCGGGGGCTCGTTCATCAGGCGCGCTTTAGCGCCTCAATAACCGCTTCAATCTTCAATGATAAGTATCGCGTGTGGGCTTGGGTGACGGTGTCACTGTCCGGACGCTCACTCAGCATCGCCGCCAACTGGTCCAGCTCATAGAGCGCCAGTGCCTGCGCCGAGGTATCGAACCCGTCGCTGTCACCGGCAGTCACAATGCGGCCCAGGCGATCCACATACTCCGCCTGCAGATTTCGGCGAAAGGCATTCACTGGAGAGTCTTGATCCGCCGCAAAGATTGCCGCCGTCAGGTCGGGCAACATTTCATCAAGAGGATACTCGTTGCCGTACAGCGCAGTGTCCACTATGCGTTTCAACACAACAGGGTGAAGCAAATGATCCAGCACCCGCTTTTGACCTGCCAGCACAGCCTCGTGGACCTTTGGGTCTTCCGTATATGCATAGTGGTCAAAGCCGCGACGCTCAGGTGCCGTTTGCTGCCAGAGCGCACCCTCGACATCAAAAGCACCGGGGGAAAAGAGATGCTCTGCCAGCATTGCCATGGCGCGCTTCTGCTGATCACGCTCAACGGGGTTCAGCGGCTCACTGCCACCCTCTTGCCCGACGACTGATCGATCAACGTAGACGCCGCCTACCCAGCGAGACATCACCCCGGCACTGATGCCCCACAGGCGAATGATCAGTGAAGCACCGTCGACCACCTGCTGATACGAGTCACCGGCTTCAGGCTCCCAGGCCGCCATTTTATTAAGCGTCCGCTGCATCAGCTCCATTTGTGATGCGGCGTAACCAATCGAGTCGGAGCTCAGGTCATAAATGTTGACGCGGGGATCCAGCCCAGAACCGGGAGAGCGCATATCGTCAGCGTCGTTGCCAAAGACCAGTTCCGGTTGCGATGACCGGGCAGCAATGGCGGCCAAGCGCTCCGCTTCCTGATCCGGATCAGACAGACCGGGCGAGTAGGCATACTCTATGTACCAATCGTCATAAGGGCCCGGCGCGATGGTGTAGAACAGCGTCTGCTCGGCCTCGGTTGGCGCGTAATTAACCGCCGGGTAGTCCATGACCGAACCGGCGAGAATACCGCTCTGCATCACGTCAGGGTTCTGGATTTGCTCTCTGTCCAGGATCTGAGTTGCCTTCATGTTGTGGTTCATGCCGAGGGTGTGACCAATTTCGTGCAAGATCAGGTAGTACATCCGATCGCGGCGGAGCTGCTCCTCAATGGCAGCCTCCCCGCCAGCCATATCGATCGCTGACGCCGCAAAAGCAGTGCCCATGCCCAGCACGTTGTTAATCGCACAGGTGTGCAACTCAGGCCACAATAATGGGTGTTGCCCGGCAGACTCTCCCTGAATCAGCTCTCGGGCCAATGTCGAGCGATTCAGAAACGAGTACTCGAGCATAATATCGGCGCCGAGCAATTGGCCGGTGCGGGGATTAGCGAAGCTGGGGCCGTAACCTCCGAAGGGCGGATTCGGCGAGGACGTCCAACGCAAAACGTTATAGCGCAGATCGCCCGCATCCCAGTCAGCATCGTCAGGCTGCGTTTTCACCGCAACCGCATTGCTGAATCCAGCCTTTTCAAACGCTTTATTCCATTCGAGTGCTGCTGCCTCGATGAGCGGACGCCACTCGACCGGCGTCGTGTTCTCGATCCACCATGTAATGGGTTCGACCGGGTCAGACACCGCCGCATCAGGGTCCTGCTTCACCAAATGCCAGCGGTTAATGACGTCGCGATACGGTGCAGACTGGGTAGAGGTCAAATCCGTAATGCGCTGATTGAATGAACCCAATCTGGCATCGGCCATGCGAGGCTGATAATCGTTATCCGGCATTTCG
Source organism: Luminiphilus sp. (assembly GCA_016778045.1). Classification (GTDB taxonomy): domain Bacteria; phylum Pseudomonadota; class Gammaproteobacteria; order Pseudomonadales; family Halieaceae; genus Luminiphilus. The sequence goes on from JADHQG010000036.1 coordinate 15,955, forward strand.
ATCAGACTGTGCATGGCTTTAACCGAAATATTGCGCGGGTCTGTCACGGCATCAGAGCCGTAGACCAGAGGTTTGGGATTGTGGAAGACGTACTCCACCTCGATGTCGGTATTGAGCGGGTAGCTACGCAGCGCCAGAATTTGGCTCTTGTCAGCGTCAAAGTCTCCCACGGTGAACTGGCGACGGGGATCGGCGTCAGGGTCTCGGCTCGGTGACAGCTGCGTCCAAGCCTCAGACAAAAACAGACTGTCGGCCTCGATCAGGAGCGCACCGGTTTCTTCGTCCTTTGCGACAATAGGCTGTACCGCCAGCACCGCCCGCGCGATATTTGCCTCGGATGCTCTTGAGATGGCATTGTTTGGGTCAAAGTAAAACGCTGTGTTCTCGCGAATAATCGCCACTTCGTCGAAGCGACGCTCCAAGGTGAACACAAACCGCGGACCGTAGGCGCCGCGGAAGCTGCCCGCATCCACCACGCCGTCAGCGATGTGGATAAAGTAGATATATTCCCGGTCAAACTGCCCTGGCTCGAGGCGTAAAGTCGTCTCGCCGGTCTCCTGATCACGATAAAAGGTAAAAAGGCCGGCATATTCGGTGTCACCCTCTGTGGCTTCGGCGATAGTCGGCGGCGCCTCTTCCTCAGCCGCTTCGTCGGCATCCTCGGAAGGTTCAGCCCATGAAATCAGACTATGAGAGAGCAGTGTGAGTAAAAGCCAGATCGATATCAGCTTCATGCGGTATGTCCTATTGATGAAAAGAGCAAAAAAGGCGTGCAGAGCATGCGACTGCACCGACAGATTATCAGCGAGAGTGAGGTGACAGTACTACCCCATCTTTAGGCCTCGCACGGAGGCGTGGAGTTGCCACTGAGCCAGCGCCGAGCGTCGCACTGTTTGATGCGTGCTCGCGACCGCCAGCACCCAAGATTCAGCCAATCAATCAGCGGAGATGACCTGAAAACCCTGGCTGGGTACCTGCCACTTCAGAACCAAATCGTAATTCACGCCGTCGATCTTGGCACCCTGGACCGTCAGCTCGTCTCCCGAGGCATTCAACAACGCTGCCCCTAACTCCACCGGACGATCTGCCGGAAAAAACTCACTGTGAAAAGACGCGACGGTAAAGGTGGAGCTTGACTCAGTGACCGAGCCATCAAGACCGTATGCGCGAATGGTCATGGTATGGTCACCTGGGGACAGCGCGCCATAGTTATACGTTAAGCCAAAACCCGAGTAACGGGAGTCTTTTGAATCGGGGAACGCGCCGCCAACGTCGGCACGCGCAACGCCTAGCGGCGCCTCAAATGCATAGGCCCCATCGACGTACACAGCAACTCTACCCACGCCCCGCTTCGAGACTGCCCAACCCCGAATGTTGCTGATACCCGAGTGAATGCCGCCGTTGACGGGCTCCTCCAGGCTGGCCCGCGACGATTTGTCACCTTGGAGATAGTTGCGGGTGCTGATTGGCCAGAAGTAGTTTTCTTCGTTATCTGCCCAGTTGACGGCATCGAAGAAAGCGAGCCGGTTGGCGACCTGCCTAGTGATGACAGCGGCCTGTGCGGCCGTCGCGTAATCACTGAAGTACTTCAAGCGTACCCACGGTACCCACGTTTCGGCAAAGTCTTCGGTGTCGGGGTTGGCCTCGCCATATTCGGTCAGGAAACCGCCATCAGCTGCGACCGCGCTGTTCCATCCGTTGCCAAGCTCACCGTCATAGAAATTTTCCTCCACCGAGATATGCGCCATCTCGTGATAAAGGGTGTTCAGAAAACTCCAGTCGGCACGCGCGATGGTATTGGTGTAGATGGTCATTGTGTTGTCAAAGGGTCCGCCCGTCGCCCTGCCGTTTTCGGCCTTGTGAATCACAATGTGATCAATTCCCAGAACCGGTGAAATCGGCATTTGGGATAAAAAGGAAACGGTCCGCTCAACCAGCGGCAGCGCCTCAGCCTTGGTGAGATCGGTGTTCACCAGAAATTCAATGTCATCCCAGGTCTCGGCCTC
>JADHQG010000037.1 GCA_016778045.1 Luminiphilus sp.
AATTTGTCAGCTGAAAGCGCGTCGGTGTCGGGCGATTGGCAGCTCAATGTACCCAGCCTGAAGCCGCTACTGACGCAAATCGAACTCCCGGCCCATTTGGACAAACCGATTACCTATGATGGCCGCGCCAAATGGCAGCAGGAGCGGATTGATTTGATCGACGGGGAATTAACCTACGGCTCCTCCACCATCGCCGGCGATCTATTAGCGGATCTCAATCAGTTCACCGTGCAATTCGACTTCCGCGCCAGTACACCAGACCTGATCGACTATGCGCCCGACACCGTGGTCCCCGCACCGGCACTGTCTATTCCCATGGAAGTGCGCGCTAGTGGTGAGCTGACTTCCAGGATGTGGTCGGTGAAGACCTTGCGGGTCGAGTCAGCGCAGACCTTGATCACAGGCTCGGGCTTTTTGGAGCTGGAGGGTCAAGAGTTTGCCAACAGCCACTTTAAAGGGCAGTTCGATACGGCAAGCCTCGCAGTGTTCGGCGATTTGCTGGGACATCCCCTGCCAGAAGAGGATTTGCACATCACGCTGGATGTTGATTCTCGCGGCGGCGCACTGGTGGTCGACCAGTTCGATGTGCGCTCGGGGAATACGGATCTCTCTATCACTGGCCAAGCGATCAACCCCTCTGCGCCTGCTGTCTCGCTGGCCATGTCAAGTCAGCGGATTGATCTGACACCCTGGTTGCCGCGCGATAATGCGGCTTCCGACGCTACAGACGAGGGCCTAGAAGACGCCGTGAGTTCTGCTGACAAGCGTCAGCGCCTCATACCAGACTACCCGCTCCACTGGGCGCAGCTGGACGCATTTCAAGCCGACGCCTCAATCAAGATCGGTGAGCTCATTGGACTGCCCCGACCCGTATTGGCGGTCGATATCCTTGCATCTATGGGCCGTGACGGCATTCGCATCGAAAAAGCAGAAGCGGCGAATGAACGCGGCGGCATCTCCACGCTGACCGCTGAGCTGGTTGACGATCCCGACGGCGTACCTACTCTCTCACTTCGTATTGACGGCACAGATCTGGTGCTGGGCATTCCCAAGGCACCCTCTGAGGACATCAATACCCTGCCGCCCTACTACATCAAACTGCGGCTGAATGGGTCAGGGCACAGTAGCCGCGAACTTGCCGCGAATCTTGATGGCTACCTGAACGTGACCATGAGTGAAGGAAAAGTGCTGAACGCCGGCTTGGATCGCATCACCAACAGTTTTCTGCAGGAGCTGTCAGATGCACTAAATCCCTTTCAGGAACAACAGGAAAGCACCAGTATTAACTGCGGCGCAGTTTTTGCCACCATATCTTCGGGCAAACTGAGTGGTAAACCCGCCGTTGTGGTCGACACCCCCAACGTGAAGATTTTTGCTGACGCCGCGGCTGATCTATCGACAGAAAAAATACAGGTACAGTTTAAGACGGTGCCTCAGAAAGGCCTGGGATTCAGTATGTCGAGCTTGATCAACCCCTATATCGAGGTCACGGGCACACTCGCTGATCCGCGACTGTCCTTAAACCCCGGTAACACTGTGGTCGCCGGCGGCCTGGCTTATGTGACGGGCGGGGTATCTATCCTGATCCGCAACGTGCTCGATCGCATGAGCACGAGCGGCAATGTCTGCGCCGCACGACTCAAGGAAGCGAACGAGGAGATGTCGCAAATGGACGCGTCGGGCTAGGTTGGAGATCCCTCGATCAACCGCAGATTAATCACCCCCTCAAGGCCCCTAATTTTGTCTAGCAGGGCCGACTGTGGGATCTCGTCCAGATCGATAATGTTATAGGCAATATCGCCGACGCTTTTATTCAGCAGATCAGCCACGTTCAAACCGTCATCGCCAATCAGGGTCAGGATATGACTCAGCATACCCGGCTCGTTACGGTTGGCGATCGTGATCCGATAGTCAGTCGTTCTCTCAAGCTCAATGGCGGGGAAATTCACCGAGTTGCGAATGTTGCCATGCTCAAGAAAAGCTTTGAGCTGGTTGGCCGCCATGATGGCGCAATTTTCTTCCGCCTCGGCGGTGCTCGCTCCGATGTGGGGCATGAGCAAAGCATCGGTCCGACCCATCAAGAGTGGGCTGGGGAAATCAGCCACATAGCATCGCAGTTGCCCGGCATCCAGCGCGGCTACGATTGCCTCGGTTGAAACGATTTCCTCGCGCGCAAAATTCAATAGGCAGCTTCCTTTGCGAAAATGCTCCAACATCTCGGCATTGATCAAGCCGCGGGTGCTGTCGAGTACCGGCAGATGCAAACTCACAAAATCGCTTCGGCTAAACAGCGACTGTACGTTTTCCATGCGCTGTACTTCGCTGGGTAGGCGCCACGCCGCCTCGACAGACAGGGCTGGATCAAATCCGACGACCTCCATACCAAAGTTCAACCCGAGGCGCGCAACCAAACTACCGATTGCACCCAACCCAACGACACCGAGCGTTTTCCCAGCCAGCTCTGCGCCAGCAAAGCGTTTCTTCTCTTTTTCCATGAGCGCATTCATTGCCTGCGCGGACATGCCGGGGTCCTGCGACTGCGCAAAGGCGATACCCCCCACAATATCCCGGGAGGCGAGCAACATGGCTGCTGCGACTAACTCTTTCACCGCGTTCGCGTTGGCGCCAGGTGTGTTGAACACCGGGATACCGCGCTCGCTGCAGAGCGCGAGCGGAATGTTGTTAACGCCGGCCCCCGCGCGAGCAATGGCGGTGACGGATTCGAGTATCTCGGCATCTTGAAGCTTGTGGCTCCGTAACAGCAATGCATCAGGGTGCGCAATGTCCTGTCCGACCTCATACCGGTCACGCTCAAAGCGATCAAGTCCCTTGGGAGAAATGGTGTTGTAGGTCTGTATGCGATGCATGGTGCAGGTCAGCTGTTTGCGGGGGCGGCATTGTGCGTCATTCTCCTTGCAAAGTCACAGAAGTGTGACTTCCTCCGCCAAATGCTCATCGGCAATCGCTTTCATCGTGTCAGCTAGCTGCCGAAAAAAGACCCGAGCCGGTGACCGCCTTCGCCACACCAACGCATGGTCGCGATTCATATTGACGCCTTTCACATCGGTCACGCGGAGCGTGTCCGAGTCGCCAATCTCACTTGCAACATACAGTGAAGGCAGAAAAGTGATGCCCATGCCCATTACCACCATTTGCCGGAGGGTATCCAGCGAGGTGCCCTCGTAATCGCGGTTCACCGTCGCACCCAAGCTCTCGCACAAGGCACTGACCTGACGGTGGTAAAGATGCTGCTCATCAATTGTGAGCACCGCTTCGCCGACCAAGTCAGTCCCCAAGATTATGGCCTGCGAAGCGAGCGGGTGCTCAAGCGGCAGTGCCAGCTTTAACGACTCACGAAAGAGGGGCACCACCTCGAGCTCGTCGCTCTGCAGAGGTAGCGTGGTCAAGATCACGTCGTGAACCGCTGAACGAAGATCCGTGGTGAGCTGTGCAGGGATCGCCTCGCGCACGTAGAGTCGCAGATCCTCAAACCGTTGGTGCACAAAGGGCAGCACTCTGGGGAGCACGTAAGGGCCTAGAGTCGGCGTCACCCCCAGCCGATAGGTGCTCTGACCCGATACACCTCGGGCCTGGTCGGCAAAACCCTTCATCTCTTCGGCGATTCTGCGCGCTCTTGGCAACAGCTCGCGCGCAAGCGGCGTGGGCACCACGCCATTGCGTTGCCGCTCAAACAGTGTCGTGGCCAGCGCCTCTTCCATTGCCGCGATTTGGACCGTCAAGGTTGGTTGTGTGACGCCCAGTCGCTCCGCCGCGCGGCGAAAGCTCCCCGCCTCGGCTATAGCCTGAAAGTAACGAATTTGCTTGAACGTAATCGGGTTTGTATCGGTCATATTCGTCTGTCATTGCGAATCGAGTCGCCGATGCCATGGCCGCAGCCACCCGTCAAATCGGCTTGCCTGCGCCGGGCCCTCAGCTATGCGATAGGCAAAAACTATCACATAAACCTGTGATCTTTGTTTTTTTTATCACGTATAAAGCCCATCCATCAACAAAGCGCGACGATTTAGAGGAAAACTTAGAATGAACGACGGTGATGTTTTGGAGCTATTTGACACTTGGAATGCTGCACTGGCGACTTTAGACCCAGATGCCGTTACCGCGCTTTATGCGGATAACGCTGTACTGCTCCCAACGGTCTCCAACCAGGTGCGTCATAACCACGCCGAGATCCGCGATTATTTTGTCAGCTTTCTTCAAAAATCCCCTCAGGGTGTGATCGATGAATCAAATATCGAGATGTTAGGCGACAGTCATGCCACCAATTCCGGCGTTTATACGTTCACGTTTGGAGACGGGGCAAAGGTGACAGCCCGATATAGCTATCTATACGTCGCGACAGAATCAGGTTGGAAGATCCTCCAGCATCACAGCTCGGCAATGCCTGAGGGCTAGTGAGCGCATCTGCGACGGCCCTGATGATGCATCAAAGACAAACCATCCAACCTTTTACTTCGACAGCTGTTAGCGAACTACTCATAAGGTGAAATCAACGACCATGACCCGTTTTTTTGATTTTTCACATCTCCGTGGCGACATCTTCGGCGGTTTGACCGCTGGCGTTGTAGCGTTGCCGCTTGCGCTCGCTTTCGGTGAGGCCTCCGGCGCAGGGCCCATCGCCGGCGTCTATGGCGCCATTTTGGTCGGCTTCTTTGCCGCGCTATTCGGCGGCACCCCCTCACAAATTTCGGGACCGACCGGGCCGATGATCGTGGTCTTTGCAGGGGTGTTTGCCTCATTAAGCGGCGACCTGTCGCTGGTCTTTGCCACCGTGGTGCTTGCCGGACTCATACAGATCGTTTTCGGCGTGCTCGGTTTTGGTCAGTACATCCGATTGGTGCCCTACCCCGTGGTGTCAGGGTTCATGAGCGGCATTGGCTGCATCATTATTGCGCTGCAGCTCGCCCGGCTATTTGGGCACGAGCCCGAGGGCGGCGGCACCATTCCCGCACTCATGGAGGTTCCTAACGCCATCAGCAATCCGAATATGGAAGCGCTGGGCATAGGGCTACTCACGCTGGGCATGGTCTTTATGTGGCCTGCCACATGGGGGCGGTATCTGCCAGGTCCATTGGCGGCACTCATCGTCGGCACTTTGGTCAGTCTGGCTCTGAGTAATGTGCCGGTGCTCGGTGCCATTCCGACCGGGCTTCCTGAATTCATCATGCCCACCTTCTCCAATGATACGTTGCTCATTGTGTTCGAGGCGGCACTGATCCTTGCGATCTTGGGCGCGATAGACAGTCTGCTCACGTCGCTTGTGGCCGACAACATGACCCGCACCCGCCACCAATCCAATCGTGAGTTGATTGGGCAAGGCGTGGGCAACGTTGCAGCTGGCTTTTTTGGCGGTATCCCCGGTGCCGGCGCCACCATGCGGACGGTTGTGAATATCCGCACCGGGGGCGTAACAAAAATCTCGGGCATGTTGCACAGTATGTTGCTATTGGCGGTGGTTTTGATTCTTGCGCCGTTGGCCTCAAAAATCCCTCACGCTGTGTTGGCGGGCATTCTTGTCAAAGTCGGCTACGACATTATCGATCTCTCATATCTTAAGCGGGCCCACAAAGGGCCTCGCTTTGATCTCATCTTGATGGTGATGGTGCTCAGCCTGACCGTGTTCGTGGATCTGATCACTGCCGTTGTCGCAGGGGTTGTTATCGCGGCAGTTGCGTTTGTGAAGCAAGTTGCCGATGCGCAGCTCGCCGCGGCTGCGGGTGAGAGCGATGATTCCAAGCACAGCTTGTCAGACAAGGAAACCGCCCTGGTGAAAGAGTGCGGTGACCGTCTGACCTATTTCGACTTTGGCGGCCCTCTGAGCTTTGGCGCAGCAGCTGACTTGGGACACCACGTAAGAGAGCGGATTAGCCCCACACACCACATGTCGTTAGTGCTCGATTTTGGCAGGGTGCCGTTTATGGATGTGTCGGCAGTGCGCGCCGTTGAGACGATCGCTCAGGATGCAGCCCACGCGGGCAAACATCTCTACGTTTGCGGAATTAACGATGAGGTCGCCGCCAGCTTTGAAGGTCTGGGGGTTAACGTGCATTTGCCCACTGACATCCGGTTTGCAACTCGACTGGAGGCATTAACAGCGGCTCGAGACTGGATCTTTGAGAATACCGCGCTTGGACGCCAGCGCTGAAACGCCTCACTCAACAAAGCCAGCCGTCGCCTGACCGCGACGCGCTGGCTCACCCCCTGGCTGGTACACTCAGCCCCTCTTTCAAGAGGGGCTAATCATGAGAGTCGTTCTGTTTGCAGTCTTTTTAGGGTCCTTGGTGGCTTGCGGTGGCACGGACGACACCCCCATCGAAGTGGTTGATCCGGGCATTTTGGCAATGATGGCCGAGGGAGCACTGATTGTCGATGTGCGAACCCCGGAAGAGTTCTCAAGCGGTCATTACCCTGGCGCCGTAAACATCCCCCACGACAGCATCAATAAGGGCCTCGAGACGCTGGGTATCGCCAGTGGGGATGCAATCATTCTGTACTGCCGCAGCGGTAATCGCTCGGGGCAAGCCGAGACCGCATTACGAACGGCTGGCTTTGACAACGCGCACAACGCCGGGGGCCTGACGGCATTGCTGGGGGCCACTGAGGCTGAGCCGGTCTTGCCTTAGCCGTCCTGGTAGCGCTTTTCGCGGCGCTGTGCGTCAGGCTGCGTTCGCGCATGGAAGACACGCATTGCAATCCAGACCACCGCCCCGATATCAATCGGCTGGCTTGGCCAGATTCGCGAATTGCTTAAGCGCCTCATCAGACAACCGGTCGACACCCTCGCTGTACTGCGCCGCACAAGCACTGTAGAACTGGGCATTCAACCGATTGGCATCGCCGCAGTCCCGGGTCGCCACCACCTTGCCGGGCACACCAGCGATCACTGAATTGGGAGGGAACTCTTTGTTCTCGGTGATGATGGTATGACCCGCGACAATGGAGTTCTCACCTACTTTTGCGCCATCCATGATGGTGGCGTTAATCCCGATTAAGCATCGATCACCAATATCGCAACCATGTAGCGTGGCATGGTGGGTGATCGAACAATCCTCGCCAATAATGGTTGGCGACGCGATCCCGACGTGAATCATGACGAAGTCCTGAATATTGGTGCGTGCACCAATGCGAATCTCAAATGTCTCCGCACGGGTTACCACATTTGGCCAGATTGACGCCCCGGGACCCACATAGACCTTTCCGTATAGCCAAGCACTCTCGTGAATATAGGCGGGTTCGTCGAGAGTGACATGCTCACCAATGTGTCCCATGCTGTGGGCTCCAGTTTGACCAATAAAGTCCGTATCTTGTCACGTTGCGCACAGGAGCGCTAAGGCCTGCGAAGCCTGTATGTTGGAAGCTTAGCCATGTCAGAGTCCGATCGTCGCGCAGTGCAGTTGGGTTTGGGAGCGGTGATGCTCTGGAGCACCGTCGCCACCGCCTTCAGCCTGAGCCTCACCTACCTGACGCCGCTTCAACTCGTAACATGGGCGGTAGCGGTGAGCTGGTGCTTTTTCGCCATTCGACTGTTGCGGCCGGTGCGGTGGCAGACCCTGCGCAATACGTCGCCGAAACAGGGCATTACCAGCTTGCTGGTGGGCTGGATGAACCCCGGGCTCTATTACCTCGTGCTATTCGCCGCATACGATAGGCTTCCTGCGCAAGAAGCCATGGCCATCAACTATTCGTGGGGTATCACGCTCGCGGTGATCGCGGCGCCGATCCTGAAACAGCAGCTGACTGCGTCGGCATTGTTTGCAACGGGCATCAGCTATTTTGGGATCGTGATCATCGCTACACGCGGCAGTCCATGGTCACTCGACCTTGCTCAACCACTGGGCGTGGGGCTCGCGCTGCTGAGCACACTCATCTGGAGTCTGTATTGGGTGCTCAACACCCGGTTTACGCTGGATCCTGAAGTGAATTTGTTCCTCAACTTCTCAGGTGCACTGCCCCTGCTGGTGGCCCTGCTGTGGTGGACCGGCACGCCCTTGCCTGCCGCCTGGCAGGGATGGGCGGGCGGCATCTATGTCGGCTTGTTCGAGATGGGGGTTGCCTTCGTGCTGTGGATGAACGCCATGAAGATGACCTCCTCGACGTTGCGGATTTCGAGCTTAATCTTCCTGTCGCCACCGCTGTCTCTAGTGCTGATCTGGCTGGTCGCCGGAGAACCCGTGCGCGCTTATACCCTACTCGGTCTCGTTCTCATCCTGCTTGGCCTGTGGTGGCAGCGACGCGCCGAAGCTTGAATCCTCAGTCGCAGCAGGCCTGACCATTACCACATCGCCCATGTGAAAATCCTCCGCGGCGAATGGTGCTGCCTCCTCCCACTGAAGAGTGAGCGAGCCCTGGCCGAGGTCAGACCCGACCACTACCGCACGATGCGCACGTGGCTGGTCGCCCGCGTGCGTTTGCGGCAACAACCGCGCAGTCTCGCCCAGCGTTTTTACGGTACCGCCCTCGAGGGTGAGTAACTGGGTAGTCAGTTGCGCCAGCTCGTGGGCTGCGTGGGATACATAAATCAGCGGCGTCTGGTCGGCGACCAGCCATCGAGACAGACAGTCAGTTATGTGCCGGCGATGGCCCAAGTCGTTGGCCGACAGGGGCTCATCCATCAGTAAAAGTTTCGGCCTTAGGAGAAGCGCGCGCGCCAGCGCCACCCGCTGCTGCTCCCCACCGGACAGGGACTCAGTCATTTGGGCCATTAAATGATCGAGATCGAGCTCCCGGATGACCTCTTCCTCACTAACTGAGGACACGACAGCGCGGGCACGGCGACTGGCAAACGTCAGGTTCTGCGCCACGGTTTTGCCCGGCAACAGACGGCCATCCTGAAACACCATGCCGATTCCACGGCGATGGGTTGGCGTCAAATCAAACCGAGTACCCTCACTCCAGCGCTCTGATCCAAACGTTATGCGGCCCTCAAAGTCGGGCTCCAAACCTGCAATCGCTCGCAGCAGAGTAGTCTTGCCGGCGCCAGTAGACCCGAGCACCCCCAGCGGTTTCGTCAGATCAAGATCCAAGCACAAGTCGAGCCGGAACTGGGGTCTTTCAAGATAGCCCTCAATACCCAGGCGCATAGTCATCCCCGCAGCACCTGAAAGCGGTGTCCCGCAAAACGGTACACAGCCCACAGAGAGAGGAATGAAAAGCAGAGCAAGGCGAGTGCCAAGGTTTGCGCAGCGTCATAGTTCAAGGTTTCGACGTGCTCATAGATAGCAATTGACACCACTCGTGTCTCACCCGGGATATTGCCGCCCATCATGAGCACCACACCAAATTCACCGACGGTGTGGGCAAAAGTCAGCACAGCTCCCGTAATGTAACCGCGCAGAGTCATGGGTAAAACGACGTTCAGCCAACGGTCCCAAGGTGACGCGTTCATGGTGGCAGCGGCCTCGAGGGTGCTTTGGGGTACGGCGCGAAATGCCGCGTGGAGCGGCTGCACCATAAAAGGCAAAGAATAGATCATCGACGCCAGCACCAAGCCTGAAAAAGAAAAGGTCAGCGAGGATCCCGTCAATCTCACCCACATGCCGCCAACGGTTGACTCGGGATTAAGCAGCACCAGCAGATAGAAACCGAGCACGGTGGGGGGTAGGACCAGCGGCAGCGCCACCACCGCTTCAATCATCGACCGAATTGAGGAGCGCGATCGCGACAACCACCACGCCAGGGGCGATGCAATCGGAATGAGCAACAGCGTCGTCACACCTGCCAGTAACGCCGTTAAGGCAACCGCCTGAAGATCTCCCGTTATCACCCCTGCTCCTGGGGCACGTGATAACCGTCACGAACGATCAATGCGCGCACTGCCTCGCCGCGAAGTTGCTCTACCCAGTACTGCACTGCTTCGTTATCACGGGCCCGCCGCATCACCACTAGAGCCTGCGCGATACCTGCTTGGTTTGACAACCACAGCACCTCGTTGGGCTCCGCAGAGACGGTACCTGTCCGCTGACCCGCAATCAGCGACGATCGCGCTATAAAACCCGCCTTAACCTGTTTTTGCGCGACCAAGCCGGTAACCAAATTGACGTTGTCGACACGGACAATACGGCGCAGCCATTCAGTTGTGATCGACGATCGATTCAACAGTGCCCATGCTGCCTCGCCGTAGGGGGCGAAGGCCGGATTGGCAATGCAGACCTCTCGGGGGTCCAAGGCTTGCAAAGCATCAATGGCGATGTGAGAGGCTGCATCAGGCCACCACAGACCCAGCTCTCCAACGGCATAGACAACCTGGGAATCGGGCAACGCCATGCCGAGATCGACTAGCTGTTGAGGTCGTCGCTCATCAGCGGCCATCAAAACATCGAAAGGCGCGCCGCTGACAATCTGTCCCGCCAGCTTACCGGTGGAGCCGGCTATGATTTCGTAGCGATGCGCGGAGTGACTTTCAAGGTATTGAGCAATCGCCGCAGCAGTCTCGCGAAAGTTAGCGGCCACGGCGATGCGGGCATCGGCCGCCCCACTGTTCACGCTATTAAGCAGAGCGAGTCCTATCACGAGACCATATAGAAGCTTCCGACCCATCACATTGCACGTTAATGAGGCCAGCCAGTACCGGGCCATGTCAGGTGACACCCAACTCGTCGAGCCGCTGCGATAGATACTGTCTCGCGGTGTAACGCGAAGACAATACAACTTCTGGCCGCGGGTGCAAAAACAGTGGCAGTGACATGCGGCTCGTCGACAGTGTTGCCGCATCAGAGGCCGCCACTCGATGGGTGGTTGAAGGGAGATATCCGCCCGTGGCCTCCTGCAGCATATCGCCGATATTAACAATCAGCTGACCCGGCTTGTGGGGCACTGACACCCACTCGCCATTGCGCAACCGTAATTCTAGGCCGGGGCCGTCCGCCTCAGGGAGCAAGGTCAGCAAATTGATATCCTCATGCGGCGCCGCGCGGAGCACAGACTGCCCCGCCGAGACAGGAGGATAATGCAACACCCGCAGCATCGACTGCTCGCTGTCGTGGATCATATCGCGCAGCGGTTCGCTGAGACCCGATGTAATGTCTGCCGGCAAGCTGCGAGCGATGCAGGTGAGTAGCTCAGCACCGAGTTGCACCGCTGCATCGAAGTGCTCTGCCAAGTCGCTTTGCAATGCCTCCGGACATCGACCCCAGGGATAAAACTGAAAATACTCTTTGTGATCTCGTTCGACATAGCCCTTGGCGGACTCAGCTTGAGACAGCGAAAAATAGCCGTCCTGACGCTCCGGATCCATCTCGAACTCTGCCACCGCGTCGGTGCCAAAAAAGGTCAGCCAGTCTCGATAGATGCGTGAAATGCGTTCGCCGTCGAGAGGATGATCAACCACTGCGGCGAAACCATACTCGTGCAATGACGCCATAAAAGACGCATCAAAGTCTGATGCCAAATAAGAAACAGGTGGCAATTCGGGGACCACGGGCACCGGCTTTCCGTTAGACGCCGCCAAGCGTCAGAAAAAAGCCCGCCAGCGCGGCGCTCATCAGGTTCGACAGACTCGCCGCAATCAAGGCTCTGAAGCCGTACCGCGAAATATCGTCACGGCGGCCCGGGGCGACCGCGCCGAGCCCACCCAATAAGATGGCGATGGACGATAAATTGGCGAATCCGCACAACGCGAAGATGACAATAGCCTGCGCCAGCGGTGACAGCTGATCAGCGACCTCACTGAAGCTGACGTAAGCCACAAACTCATTCAGGATGAATTTTTGTCCAATCAGACTCCCGGCCAGCTGTGCTTCCTCCCAAGGGATGCCCAGTGCCCAAGCCAGCGGCTGCAACAAACTGCCCAGCACACGCTCCAAGGTCAGTTGCTCCACACCCACCCATAGCCCAACTGACTCCAGCATGCCATTCATCATGGCGATCAATGCGATAAAGGCCAACAACATTGCACCGATGGCACCGACCATCTGCAGCCCGTTCATCGCTCCGGTGGCCGCAGCATCAATGAAGTTGATGTACTGCTCGCTGGCCAACTGCTCTCCTTGCTCGGGCTCAGCAGGCGTGTCCGTCTCGGGCTCCATCAGTTTTGCCATGAGCAAACCGCCTGGGGCGGCCATGAAGCTCGCAGCCAGCAGGTACTCCAGCGGTACGCCCAGTGCCACATAACCCGCCATGACAGACCCAGCGATTGAGGCCATTCCACCTACCATCACCGCAAACAATTCAGAACGGGTCATACCCGGGATATAGGGCCGTGCAACCAATGGCGCCTCAGCCTGCCCCACAAACACATTCGCTGCGGCAGACAGCGACTCGGTGTGACTGGTGCGCAGGATGGCGCGCAGCCCTCCGCCCATGATCCGGATCATCCACTGCATGATTCGCGCGTGATACAGCACGGCGATCAGCGAGCTGAAGAAAATCACTACGGGAAGCACACTGAAAGCGAAGATAAATCCCAAGGATTCGGTCGGCCCGACTAGACCCCCAAACATGAACTCCATGCCCGCACGACTATACGACAACAGTACCGAGACGTATTCGGAAGCGGTGCTTAGTGCAGCGATGCCCCAGTCGGTAAACAGTGCCACGAAGCCAATACCAACCTGGAGTGCAAACGCTAACCCTACCGTTCTGAGCTGAATGGCAGATCGATCAGAAGATAGCCCGACGGCAACCGATAAAAGAACAACTACGCCCAACAGGCTGATCATGCATCTGGCCCCAGTGGCCCCAATTCAGGGCGCTACTGTACCGCGCCCATCCGCGTCTGGACACTGGCCTGCCTAAATCACCCATGGTGAGCACGGTTTGCAACATGACGCACCCCAGCAGCGCACAACCGGATCGATGGCACTGCCGCAAAAAAGCCGCGGGAGCGCTGTCGGATGCTATTGGGCGACAGGCCGTCACTGCCAGCGCTATACGAGACGCTCAACGGAATATACTATTACCGAAGAGACGCATATTGGTATAAATAATACATATAGGTTATTTAATAGATTGAGTGCGGTCTTGAACATCCTTGTGCTCCCTGTTTTTACCGGCCGAATGGCCTCATTACGAGGGCGGGATTATAGGATTTTCACCGCTCTGAATCGTCGGCAAAGGGCTTTAAAATCTATATTCTTAACTTTGGGAGATGTTAATTTTTATAATAATTACCAATAGTTATTTATTGGTGCGGTTTAAGGCCATAATAACGAGGCCTTTTGGCGCTTTCGCACGCTGATCAGTCAAACTCACGCTTCACACCTGACATTCGGACGTAGATCACCGCACCCAGTAGCGAAACCCCAGCTGCCGTTTGAAAGACAGCATCCCAACCACCTGTTGCGTCCTGAATCCAGCCCGATACAAAGACTGAGAGGCTGGAGGACACAGCTGCGAGCGTATTGGTCACCCCCATCAGAAGACCCGATTGATTGGGTGCGATGTCGAGGTGATTGGTCGCGAAGCCGCCGATGGAAAACGCCGTGAGCGCATTGCTCAGTGTGATCACGATGACACTGACGACCAAAGATTCAGTCAGAGTAATACCCAGCATACCGCCGGTGATACCGAGAAAAGCGATGGTTTGCATCCAGCGCCGTATTGTGAGGCGATCCCCACCACGGGCCACCAGTCGATCAAATAGTCTGCCGGCGGTGGGCGCCATGATGAGCGACACCAGTACAGGCGCGAGCGCCAAAAAACCCGCAAGCTGCAGATCGGCGCCCAGCTCGCGATTCACAAACGTCGGGAACCAAGACAGCACTAGGTATAGAGACCAATTAATACAAACGTGGGCGATGGCAATGGCCCACACGGCCCGAGACCGCAACATGCCGCGCACCGTCAGCCGGGGATAGACCGGTTGTGAATACGTCTCCTTTTGATCTGCAGCCTGCACCGACGCCAGGTTCGTCAGAGGGGCTTCAGGCGTATCCCAATCGGTTCTGTCAGCCGGTCGTGACCGCGCTATGGGTGCCCAGATCGCAAACCACAAGATGCCCAGTAGCCCATATAAATAAAAAGCACCCTGCCACGACCACACGCTGATCAACCACGGCGTGCAGATGAGGGCGATTACACTCCCACCCGAGATACCCGAATTCATCAGCCCGACCGCCGAGGCGCGTCGATCAGGATGCACCCAACGCGAGTACAGCGAATAAATAGAAGGCCAGGTAACCGCCTCGGCGACCCCCATCAAAAATCGGCACGCTAACAACATGCTGATACCCAAGGCGGCAGAAATAGGCGTCAGCAGCGTAAATAGCGACCAAAACAGTACACCCAACCCGAGCACCCACTTGCCGCCAAACCGATCCGATAAATAGCCGGCCGGTATCTGAAGCGTGACGTAGCCCAGGAAAAAAGCCGACATGACCGCACCCTGAATGGTCGGGGACCAACCGTTTTCCTCCGCCATGGGAATAATGGCAATGGAGATCGCGATCCGGTCGATCATGCAGATATAAACCGCGAGCACGGTCATCGACACCAGCCAACGAGAGCCGGCCGGAGAAACGGCAATGGGGGCGGGGTTCAACATGGCATTTCGGGGTCGCTGTGTGTCGGCGCGCCACTGTAGACCAAGCAGCGTTTTACGACACGTGTTTTATTTTGGAGCCTCCAGAAATAGTGCGGCGACGGCTCCTCACTCGACTCACGCCACCGCCGGCCCGCTCACACCGTCTGAGTGACCGATAAGTCTCGTTTTATGCCCTGCCGACGCTCTCCCGCCGTCGGCACAATTACCGACCGCCGGCGGGCCTCGACCCACGCCTTGTATTGATGACAAAGCACCTCGTTGCATCGTCAGTAAGGCATAGACAGCATAAAAAAAGGCGCCCGAAGGCGCCTTCTCATAAGGTCTTCTTTTAATCAAAAACGATAGTTGAAGCCCACGCGAATCTCCCACAGCGAGGCGTCGCCAATACGCGACTCCGCGCGGCCATCACTGATGTCATCCTGCGTCACACCGTAGGGGAAGTTCGCCTTGTACATCACCCCCCAGTCGTCGTTGATCAGGTTGGTGAGGTTGTCGATGACCACATAGGCGCTGCCGCGATGTGAATCCGCAAAGCCCGGGAACTCCTGACTGATGCGCATGTCGACCTTGCGCCACCAGCTACCGTTATTGTTGTTTCGCGTGCCGGGCTCCTCAAGCACGTGCTCAATAAAGTCGAGGTAAGGCGTAAAGCCGTAAGCGCCAATGGTCCCATCGGCCCCTCCCAGCACCGTGCTGTATGGCACACCCGAGCTCGCCTGGCCATAGATCGAGAACCGCGTTCGGTACTCGCCGAACCAATTGGCCGTGTAATTGAATACGCCGGTAAAGCGATGCTCAATGTTGTAGTTAGAAGTGGACAGGACCTCCTCTTCCGGATCGTAGAAGGTGCGGTTTACATAATTGGAGAAGGCAACCGATGAAGTCATCGGGTTCACATCCTTGGCGTCTGTCCAAGCGTAGCCCACTCGGATGTCCCAGCCATTGTCATAGGTCTTGAACAGGCTGAAAGCCAGAGACTCGGATTCGTTACCCTTCGAGCTGTTGGTCAGCACAAAGGTGGGCAGGCGCGGCGAATCATAAACGGGGTAACCCATATCGTTGTACTCACCCGTGAAATCGAGATCACCATGCTTGTAGATCGCTGTGTCATCCCCGCGAGTGATCAGCGCATCGGCGGTCAACACATAACCGTCGCCAAACTCCCACGTCATACCGAGCGAGTACTTCCACTCAGTTGGCGCTTCAAAATCAGGGTCCAGATAGACGATCTCAAAGTTACTGCCGTCACCGGCTGCAACCTGCTCAGCTTGCTGCGAGGGTACACCCCAGCCGGGACCACACGTTGGTGCGGTTGATTCGCAGTTCACCCACTGCTGCGCGAATAGATCGACACCGCGGATCTGCGTTTGTACCGCCGTGGTATTGGTGTTGGAGAATACGTTCGAGTACCAGACGTTGGGGTTACCGCCCGAGAACAATCCGATGCCGCCGCGAACCGTGATCGCGTCGGTCGCGTCCCAGGTAAAACCAAAGCGCGGCAAAATCAGGTCCAGATTGTCGAGAGTCGCGTTGTTGGCAAAGCCATAATCAGCGACGAAATCCGGATTAAGGTTGGGCTGATCACTCGACTCGTACCAGTCGTAGCGCAGTCCAATGGTCAACTCCAGCCGGTCGGTAATCTGCCACTCGTCCTGAATGTACGCCGAATTCACGGCGTAGCCCCAGTCCACGGCTGCATCTCGCTCATCGTTGGAGATGGCGTTGCCGTAATAGATCCGCGCGGCCTGACCCGCCGCAAAATTCTCAATGCCATCAAAACGAATTTCAGTATCAACGTGTTGATAGAACAAGTTGTACATCTGGAGATCTTCGCGTTCGAAACCCCCGGTGATCGTGTGATTACCTAGGGTATAGGTACCCCTGATTACCAGCTGCTCAGTTTCGGTATCCAGCGCGTTAGCCTGTCGGCTGTCATCCTGACCGAGGTAAACGTCCACTTCGTCGAGCTCTATTCTGAATTCGGCAAAATCCTTGCCAGCTACTGCTTGTTGCAGAAAATCTACGTCGCTAAAGGAGTAGCGAATTTCAGTGGAGAAACGATCGTTCCAATCGGCGTACCAGTTGAAATTATAGGTAGTGAGCTCAGCACCGCGCTTGTAAAAGTGCTTGTCGAACTCAAACTCGTCCAAGTCGCCGTCTGAAGGTGTGTAGTTGAAGGAGTCGTTGTACATGTATGTCGCTGATAATCGGTGCGCATCGTTGAGATACCAGTCAGCCTTCAACAAATACTTTTCATCTTCGAAATCAAGCGCTTCAGAAACGCTGCGTCCGGGCTCAAAGCCGTATACCTCTCTAGAAATGCGGGCAATTTCATCGAGCTCGGCCTGGGTGACAGGCACTTCATTAACCGCTCCAGAGCCAATTGCGCCGCGCTCGTTGAGGTCTGCACCATCGTACTTTTCATAGGCTGCGTAAAAGAAGAGCTTGTCGGGGATAATCGCGCCACCGAGCTCGACACCCCAGCGGGTCTCGTCGTAGTCCTGCGACTCGATGCTGTCACCCTCGAGCTTGTCACCCCGCAGCGAGTCGCTGCCATAGTCAAAGAACACAGAGCCAAAGAATTCGTTGCTGCCGGTCTTGGTCACCGCGTTGATGTTGCAGGCAGAGAAGCCACCGTAGACCACGTCCATCGGCGCCAGCTCAACGGCAACACTGGAGATCGCGTCATAAGGGAAAGGCATCCGCTGGGTCGGATAGCCATTGCTGTTGAGACCGAAGCCGTCGTTCAGGCGCACACCATCGACTGTCAGGCTGTTATAGCGGGGGTTAGCACCGTTACACTGCACCGCGTCAATATCGCCACGCGACTGGTCCACGTAGAGTCTTGGGTCCTGCTGAATAATATCGTTGATATTGCGATTGACCGATGGCGAGTCTTGCAGTGATGCCAAGTTAAACACCGCGCTAGGCCCAACTGCCGTGTCCACAGCGACGCGACTGCCCAACACAATCACCTCTTCCTCAGCGTCGAGCCGATAGTTGACCACCTCGGACTGACCGACCGCCAGCAACAAATCAGCGGTCGAGGCTTTCTGCCAGCCGTTGGCGTCAACGACGATGTCATAGGACACACCCGCAGGAAGGCCTCTGACCGAGTAAAGACCACCCTCATCTGTGGTCACCGTCTTGCTGATGCCGGTAGCGCTACTGGTCACAATTACTGTAGCGCCAGACAACGCCTCACCACTGCTGGTACTTACCGAACCACGTACCGTGGCCGAGGTCTCCTGAGCATAAACGCCAGGAACGGCAGTCGCGAGGCCCACCAAGGTGGCGCCGGCTACCGCCTTCGAGAGCATGCGGCCCGCGAAAAGGGATGCTAGGGTTTGTTTCATAA
>JADHQG010000038.1 GCA_016778045.1 Luminiphilus sp.
TGGCCAATTTGGCGCCGCGCTTACCCGAGACCGCGCGTTATGTGGGGCCCTCTGCGTTCTGGATCAACCAGTGGCACGACAAACTGCAGTTCGTTGACTACGCCATTAGCCGCGGCGTCACGGCGCCCTCGGTCTACACCACCGCCGACCCCGAGGCACGGGGGCTCGCTCGCCAGACCGATTGCGTGGTCAAACCGCGGCGAGGATGCTCAGGCACTGACGTCGCCTTTATCTCACAGGGCAGCACGCTACCCCCGGCGTCTAACGAGACATTGCTGCAGCGCAAAGTAGAGGGGACTCACCTGTACACGCTAAGCTGGGTGGATAAAGGTAACGTTACTGCGACGGCCAGCTACCGCGGTAGTACCCACAGCGGTACGGTCGCAGTGGGCTTCCAGAGCGCTCCCACGCCCTTCTCTGTTCGGCAGTGGATTAGCCAATTCCTTGCTGACACCGACGTCACCGGGTTTATCAGCTTCGACTTTATTCTCGATCGTGGCGGCACTCCCTGGGGCATTGAATGCAACCCGCGACCCAGTAGCGGCGTGCACTTTATCGACGAGGCCTGGCTAGGCGCGGCGATGATGGGCGAGGCCGATCAGCCTGCCCCAATTGCCCCCGCGGGTAAGCGTGCGCAATGGTCTTACTCCACTTTGACCGAGGCCTACAAACACTTGTTTCGCTTTCAGCTCACGGACTTCGTTCGCTGCCTCAGGGATTTACTGGTATCACGCGACGCGGTGTGGTCCTGGCGTGACCCCCTGCCCTTTCTGCTCATGACCCCTCTTTGCTGGGAGTTCATTTGGCGCTCCATCCGTGAGCGCATGCCCATTGGCGATGCGAGTCAATGCGATATCGCTTGGCACTGGTTCCGCTCCACCGAGACCGCCGAAGCCGAGCCTATGCGGCAGGGTGACGAACGTGAAGCATGACCTGATCAGCCGGGCGCGTAGTCATGCGGGCTGCAGGCCGCACAGTTTGACCCGGCACGAGCAACCAATCGAACTGGCGAACCAGTTCCGCGAGAATCAATACGCTCTCGGTTTGCGCGAACCCTGCCCCCACGCAGGTATGGGGGCCCTGCCCAAAGGGAATATAGGCTCCCTGCACCAGCGCCTCTTCGTGCTCGGGCATGAAGCGCTCAGGCTTGAACGCATGGGGGTCCGGCCACCATTTGCTGTGACGCTGCAACGTCCAGGGCGCAATCATCACCAAAGCGCCCCGGCGCAACCGTCGGCCACCCACGGTCGCCTCGCGCATCGCGACTCGGGGCATGAAGGTGATGGGCGGATACAATCGCAACGTCTCTTTGAAAAAAGCCTTGGTCAGCGGCAACTGCCGCGTGTGCTCAAAACTCATGGGCGCATCACCAACAACGCTGGCAATTTCTTCACGCAACCGCGCAAGCCACTGAGGTTGATCGGCGAGAATGTAAAAGGCCCAGGTCAGTGCGCTGGCGGTGGTTTCATGGCCGGCCAGAAAAAAGACACCCAATTGATCAATCAACTCTTCACGCGAGAACGGCGCACCCGTGTGCTGATCGCGCGCGGCGATGACGCTACTAGCAATGTCATCAAAAGCGTCCGGCTCGTTGAGATGAGAGTCGACCAATGTGCCCAAGTGGCTTCTGATGCGCTCGCAGGCCGCCAACACCTCGGGTGGCTGCGGGAATTCGCTCCATGCAGGCTTAAAAATCAGTCGCAGTACGTCGACTTGCACCGCGGACCGCTCAAAGAGCGTGAAATCTTCAAAGACATCAACGGCGACACCCGTCTGCAGTGGAGTCGAGAACACCGTGCGGCAGATGATGTCGGCGGTAAGATGACTCATGGCCAAGTCGAGCGAAAAAGCTTCGCCCGATGCCGCCTTGTCTTGCAACGCCAGCAGATGATCGTCGACCGCAGCCTTCATGGCGCCAAAAGCATGGCTGATGCGCATGTGCGAGAAGGCCGGATCAATCATGGCGCGCTGGCGCTTCCAGCGATCACCATCGGTGACAAAAATACTGTCGCCAATCAGGTGCTCCAGCGCGCTGACCATCAGATCGCTTTTCGGGAACACCCCGTCGGCATCGCGCATGATCTCGCGCACCGCGTTGGGCTCGTTGAACAACACCGTCGAGCGTCGGGAGTAACCCAAGTTGCCAACATCAAAATGATAGGCAGCGGCGGGCAGCAGTTCGAGCAAGTTGCCGTCGCCCTTCCAGAGCACTCGAGCGAGTGCGACGACAGACCACAGCGAGAGCGGCTTGGGAGGAGTATAAAGTTCCGACGCTGTCATCTCAGATTCCCGACTCGATGCAAGCAGTATGGAGGGGGCACCTGATGCTGTCGACCCACACACTGTTTGAATGGCTAGTGGGCCTACACATCGCTACCGGCACGGTGGGATTGGTTGTGGTGTGGATTCCTATTGCCGGCAGAAAGGGGGGTGCTTTGCATCGTCGCGCGGGCACGGTGTTTGTGCAGTCCATGATTGCGACGGGCTTCACCGCCATCGGCATCAGTATCACAACGCTCAGCGACCCCACCGGCACCCACCCGCATCTGGCTGGTCACGCCATCTTTGCTGACCCCCAGACCATCACCAATATCTTTGGCTGGATGATGCTTTACCTCGCGACGCTGACTGTGAATCTGGCATGGCAGGGATGGCTCAGCATGCGCAACGGTCTCGATCATGCGCGCAATCGTGTCTGGCATAATTTGTTATCACAGGTGCTGCTGACGGTTGTATCGACCAACTGTTTTGTACGCGGCGTCTTGGCTGCCGAGCCCATGATGATGGGCATCTCCATGGTGGGCTTCGCCACGGTCGCCACCAATCTGTGGTTCATTTACAAACCCAGCCCCCTGCCCACAGATCGCATCAAGGAACACATCAAGTGCCTCGTAGGCGCAGGTATCTCGGTATACACGGCCTTCTTCGCCTTTGGTGCCGTGCGACTGATCCCGGAGCTCGCGCTCCAACCCGGACTGTGGGCAATACCGCTGATCGTGGGATTAACGCTGATCATTTACCACCAGCGCGCGGTCACGCGCCCCGCTCGCCAAAAATGGCGCGTCGCGTGAGCCAGGCACCCATCGAAAGACTGCGCGGGCTGATCTCTCGGGGGAGAACGAGTTGACCGCCAAGCATGCCATTGTCGTGGGGGCGGGAGCCGGCGGCTTGGCCGCGGGCATTGATCTCGCACGGGCCGGATTCCGCGTTACGATGCTCGAGCGCGCCGCCACGCCCGGCGGCAAAATGCACACCCGTGAAGTCGGTGATCGCGAGGTCGATGGCGGACCCACTGTGCTGACCATGCGATCGATTTTTGAGCAGTTGTTCGCCGATGCCGGCACGCAGCTTGACCAACACCTCACCTTGCTGGAAAGCCCGATTATCGCCCGGCACGCATGGAGTCACGGCGGAGTGTTAGATCTTTACCCGAATCTCGAGCACTCACGACAATCCATCGAAGCCTTTGCCGGATCCGCCGACGCATCGGGTTTTGAGCGCTTCTACTCGCAGAGTGCGCAAATTCATCAAACGCTGTCAGAAACCTTTATGACCGCGCCAAAGCCCGACCCGTTGACCCTGGTTGGTCGGGTGTTGCGTCGTCATCACCCCAGCTCTTTAATGGCAGCGCGTCCGGCCCCCGACCTGTGGCGCGCGCTAGGAACCTTTTTCTCGGATGAACGTCTGAGGCAACTCTTTGCACGCTATGCGACCTATGTTGGCTCCTCGCCTCTGAGCACCCCTGCGACACTCATGCTGATCGCACATGTCGAACTGGAAGGCGTCTGGCTGGTCGATGGCGGCATGAATCGATTGGCGGCCGCTATGGCCGGGCTCGGTCAGCAGTTGGGCATTGACCTGCACCTGAATACCCATGTCAGTGAAATCCTAGTGAAACGTGGCAAGGCGGCAGGCGTGCGCCTGGTCGACGGCACGTCGTTACCGGCTGATGTTGTGGTCTTTAACGGTGACACTAATGCTTTGGCTACCGGACAGCTCGGACAAGAAGCCACACGAGCGGTGCGCGCGCGCCCAAGGCAGCGCCGTGCACTCTCCGCACTGACTTGGTGTATCAAGGGCAGCAGCTCCGGCTTCAAACTCGACCATCACAACGTCTTTTTTGAATCCAATTATCCTGACGAGTTCCACACGATCTTCGAGAAGCGAGATGTCCCTGCGAAGCCCACGGTCTATCTCTGCGCTCAGGACCGAGGTCCAAATGGCTCACTCAATGGGTCCGAGCGATTGATGATGTTGGTCAACGCGCCAGCAGACGGTGACCAGCAAACCTGGGCCGATGACGATGTAGCGCGGATCCGTGACAATGCCTTGTCGGTATTGGAGCGTTGCGGTCTCAACCTCAGTTTTAATGACGAGCATTGTGTCAGCACAACGCCCACTGACTGGCACGGGCGCTTTCCTGGCAGTGGTGGCTCACTTTATGGCGGCGCATCGCACGGTATTTGGTCGAGCTTCACCAGACCCGGTGCGAGAAGTCGATTAAAGGGACTGTACCTGTCTGGAGGTAGCGTTCACCCGGGACCCGGTGTCCCGATGGCGACCTTGTCAGGCCGACTCGCGGCACGCGCCGTGGTCGGCGACACCACCTGAGCGCATCGCACACTGACCCGGCGGCTTCCAGAAATCCTCGAGCGCCTCAATAGTTTCTGCGGGCAGCTCCCAATGTGGCAAACCGAGACTGGGAGACAGCTGCTTGGCAGCCCAATGACTGTGAACCTCAGTGAGCTCTGACAGCCGCTCGAACCCGATATTGGGATCCCGGTCGTAAAGCACCAAGCAAGGAAGTTTCAGGCGACTGTACAGCCGGGTGATGGCCTGCTCGGTGAACAGGCCGAACGTTAAAAACTTGAGTGGCGCATGATGCGCACCGGGCTGACTCGCCGTTTCCAGCGCGTAGCGAACCAGATATTCGGGCGTGGTCCCAACAAACGCCTGGCCTAAGAACCAGCGGATACTCGGCTTGGTCGTTAACAGACTAAACAGCGGCTTCCCGACCCAGCGCGACGACAGCACGCGATCAATCCGAGAACCATTTGGGGTCGTCGGTGGCGTGCGCACACCCACGCCCGTCGGAGAAATAAGGCTCAAGCTGCGGACTTTGATACCTTGTTCGAGAATGGCGCGCGCCATGAACTCGCCTGTCAAACTTAACGCCACCACATCGGCAGGTTGATCAAGGCTGTCTAGCCACTCGGCTAGCCATCGAGCATAAAGACTCGGGCTATAGGCCACGTCGGGTCGGTCAGACAGACCAAAGCCTGGTAAGTCGGGCACCCAAACGGGACGCTTGTCACGGTAATGCTCGAATAAGGGACGCATCTCCATCGCACTGGGCACTGCGTTGATACTGTGCAGCAGCACGAGCGGTGTGCCTTCCGACACCTCCCCGCGATAGCCCCTCAGCATCACGCCCCCATTGAGTGAAAAATCAAATTGTTCCGCGTCCAAAGCAGGCGTCAGTGGCTTGGCCATGTTATAAATATCAATGAAATTTGACATGTTGATAGTATAGTTTGTTTGACATCCGTGCGGATAGCCCTCAATCATACTTTTGGGGCCACGCTCTTGGACGAGCCGTGCGGTTGTAACAGGGGGCATGCATGAGTATCGCTTATCCGTTTACCGCTATTGTCGGTCAGGATGATATGAAGCGCGCGCTGACGATTGCTGCGGTTGATCCCGGCATCGGGGGCGTACTGGTGCTGGGTGAGCGTGGCACCGGGAAATCAACCACGATTCGTGCACTCGCTGCCCTGCTGCCAAAGATTGATGTGGTCAGCGGCTGCCTCTATCACTGTGACCCTCGGGCCCCTCGACCCGGCCTCTGCGCTCAATGCGGCAAGCCCTCCGACACACCAGAAGCCAAAGCCATCACTATTCCGGTTGTCGACCTACCCCTTGGGTCGACAGAAGACCGTGTGGTGGGGGCACTCGACATTGAGCGAGCACTGGTTAACGGCGAAAAAGCATTCCAACCGGGCCTGCTTGCACAGGCCAACCGCGGCTTTCTCTATGTCGATGAGGTGAATCTGCTGGAGGACCACATTGTCGATGCGTTGCTCGATGTCGCGGCCTCGGGTGAAAACGTGGTGGAGCGCGAGGGGCTCAGCATTCGGCACCCGGCGCAATTTGTGCTGGTTGGGAGCGGCAACCCCGAAGAGGGCGAGCTCCGACCGCAGCTACAAGATCGATTCGGTTTGTCTGTCGACGTGAGAACCCCAAAAGAGGTTGCGACACGAGTCGACATCATTCGGCTTCGAGAGGCATTTGATCGAGATCGCACCGCATTCCGAAAAAAATGGGCGCGAAAAGAGAGCGCGCTGCGACGCAAAATACAATCAGCGCGCGAAGCACTGGAGGACGTCGACACGCCGGCCGCCTTGCTTGAGACGGCTGCACGGCTCTGCCTTGCACTGGGCACCGACGGACTCAGGGGCGAGCTCACATTGGTGCGCAGCGCCAGAGCACTTGCAGCGCTGGAAGGCAAAAAGGTCGCCACACTGGAGCACCTGAAAGCGATCGCACCGGCGGTGCTACGTCATCGCCTGCGGCGCGATCCTCTGGATGAATCCAGTGCCGACAGCCGCGTAGAGAGAGTCATCACAGACTTATTCAGCGATGGTGGCGACTGAGGCAGGGCCTTTTTGGGCCGATGCTGAGTGGGCCGCCGCTCTCCTCGCCCTGATGGGGCCGGAGATGGGTGGCGTCCATCTGCGCGCGCCGCCCGGACCGGTTCGCGACTACTGGCTGGACCGCTACCTGCAGCTGTCTGGACAAGAACGGCTCCGTAAAATCCCCGCCAATATTCCCGAAGGACGATTGCTGGGCGGCATCGATTTGGGGGCAACGCTGCAACACGGTAAGCCCATCGCCGAAACTGGCATGCTGGGTGAATGTGACGAGCAAACGGTCATCGTGGCAATGGCGGAGCGTTTGCCACGTAACACCGTACACCACCTGTGCACCGCCCTCGACCATGGCGCTATCACGGTGGCACGCGATGGCATCGAGGCGACCACTCCGTCGCGCATTGCACTCATCGCCTGTGACGAGGGCACCGAAGAAGAATGCGCCCACGGCGCCCTCACAGATCGTCTTGGAATTACACTCGACATGACGGCCCTGGGTATCCACGACGTCGACGACGAGGTTTTTAAGCGCGCAGAGATAAAGGGTGCTGGTAACAGAATGACTGCGGTCACTCTGGGCGAGGAGCACCTCACCGCTCTCGCGACGCTCGCGACATCGCTGGGAATCGACTCACCACGCGCTACGCTTGCGGCCGCAAAAGTGGCGCGCGCCTCAGCTGCGCTGAGAAGTTCGCTCGCAGTAGAAGAGGAGGACGTAGCTCGGGCATTACGGCTGTGCCTGCTGCCAAAGGCACAGCAGCTCCCTGAGATGACGGAACCCCCACCCGAGCCCGAGACAGAGCCGGAGCAGACGGAAGATAGCGAGCCACCGCCCATGCCCGAGCAACCGCCACCTGACGAGGAGCGGTTGCTTGAAGCCGCTCTGGCACAGCTGCCGGCGGATTTATTGGCGCAGTTGCAAACACGATCAGCGCGACTTCGCCAAAGCAGCACCGGCACTGCGGGCGAGCAACATCGGCACCAGCAACGCGGGCGACCCACAGGCGTGTTTCGCGGCGATCACCGACGCGGTGGACGCGTCAATATACTCGCCACCTTGCGCGCTGCAGCGCCATGGCAACCCTTGCGACGGCGAGAACACACTGAGCACAATGGCAATCCACCGACCAGCCACTTACATATTCGACGCGATGACATTCACCTCACGCGTTTTCAACAGCGACGAGAGACATTGACGCTGTTTGTCGTGGATGCCTCAGGCTCGGCGGCGCTACAGCGGCTGGCAGAAGCCAAAGGTGCAGTCGAGCTCTTGTTGGCAGACTGCTATGTGCGTCGAGACCAAGTCGCACTGATCGCCTTCCGAGATGAGCAAGCAGAACTCTTGCTGCCCCCTACCCGCTCTTTGGTACGCGCAAAGAAAGCGTTGGCCGCATTACCGGGCGGCGGCGCCACGCCCATGGCCGCGGCGCTGGATCTGACGCGTGATATGGCTGAGCGCGCGGCGAAACAAGGGACCACAATGCAGTACGTGCTGCTGACTGATGGCGCCGCCAACGTCGCTCGGGACGGTACCCGTAGCCGGGAAGCTGGCACTGCCGACGCACTGGTAGCTGCTCGAGCGCTGGCAAGGGGCGCCGCTAATGGACTCGTGATCGACACCGCGCAGCGGCCACAGCCGCGCGCCAAAGAGCTGGCCAAAACACTCCGAGGCACATACCTTGCGTTGCCGCAGGCAGACGCGAGCACGCTCAACCGCGCCATCCGCGCGACCACCTCATGAGCTCATTTAACGCCTGGCAGGCCGTTGCCGACTTCTGGCCACGGGCCGACACCAGTCAGTTCGTGCGGGCTGCAAACATAGACTTCCATATTCAGGTCAGTGGCACTGGCGATGATGTGCTGTTGCTTCACGGCGCTGGCGCCTCGGCACACTCCTTCGCCGGACTCGCCTCTCGGCTGAGCGAACACTATCGAGTGATCGCCCCCGATTTGCCAGGTCAAGGCTTCACGAACCTACTGCCACTCGAAGATGTGGGCCTCGCCCCTTTTGCCGAGTACTTGAAGGAGTTGATGTCCGTCTTGGCGGCCAAACCCCGTTGGATCATCGGCCATTCTGCCGGCGCGGCGCTAGCTGCCCAGTATGCGCTGACCGAGTCGTCACTCCCTGAAGGGCTGCTCTGCATCAATGCAGCTTTCAACCCCTTTGGCTCGCTTGCAGCACCGCTGTTTAGCAAGACAGCAAAGTGGTTTGCCCGCAGTCGCTGGCTTCCAAAGGCTTTGGCGTCCCCCACTCTGCGCTGGCGAGCCACTGGCTCTATGCTGGCCGATACCGGTTCTGCGGTTGACCCCGTAATGAGTCGTTGCTACGACAGCCTTCTAAGCAACCCCGACCATATTGCTGGGACATTGCGCATGATGGCGGGCTGGGACCTGCCCCCGTTACTCGCGCAATTGCCGTCGTTACGGTCACCCGTTTGGCTAGCCGCCGCCGAGGGTGACCGCACGATCCCCCCGGAGCGGAGCACCTCGGTGTCCCGCGACTTACCGCTCGCGCGGTCCGTCCGCATCCCCGGGCTTGGACACCTCGCCCACGAAGAGGACCCGGATATTTTTGCGCGCCTTTTTCAGGAAATGGTTGCCACAACCGCCAAATAACCCCGCCATGTCCGTTCGAAAAGAAGGCTGTGCACCCCCTCATTGCACTGCTACACTGTCAAATATGAATGACAGTTTAAGTGTCCTTTTTATATGAATATCGCGGAATCTGCGTTTCGTTCATTGAAGACGGTCGACGCACGCCCCACTGCGCTGGTGATTGGTACAGGCTTTGGCGGGCTGGCATCAGCCATCCGTTTGGGCGCTAAAGGTTACCGGGTGCATATGCTCGAGAAGCTCGATGCTCCGGGCGGCCGCGCTTACGTTTACCATCAGGACGGCTTCACCTTTGACGCCGGGCCAACCATTGTCACCGCGCCCTTTTTGCTTGAAGAGCTATGGGCGATGTGCGGCAAGCGCTTTGCCGACGACGTCGAGCTTAAACCCATGGATCCGTTTTTCCGTCTGCGCTTCGACGACGGCCGCATCTTTGACTACTCGGGCGATAAGGCGCGCAACATCGAACAGATCAAAAGCTACAACGAAGCAGACGCCGAAGGCTACGAGCGGTATCTGAAGGCCAGTGAGGAACGCTATAAAGTCGGCTTCGAGGGCCTGGTCGACAAACCCTTTGATTCGTTGCTGGCGCTATTTAAGTTCATGCCACAGCTCATTCGGCTGCGGGCTGATCGAAGCGTCTACCAGCTGGTCTCCCGGTACATTCGCGACCCCCAGCTGCGGATGACCATGAGTTTCCATCCGCTTCTGATTGGCGGTAATCCTTTTTCTGTGACCAGCGTTTACACCCTGATCTCATTTTTGGAACAGCGGTTTGGCGTGTGGTCAGCCATGGGTGGCACTGGCAGCATCGTGAAAGGGATGGCTAGACTGATTGAGGGCCAGGGCGGCACCATCGAATGTAACGCCGAAGTCGAGGAGATTTTGGTTGAAGGTGGTGCGGTTCGTGGGGTCAGACTCGGTGACGGCCGAACACTGCGCAGTGACCTGGTGGTCTCCAATGCCGACGCTGCATGGACCTATCGGCACCTGATCAAGCCAGAACACCGCAGGCGATGGACCGATCGCAAAATCGATCGGTCGCATTTTTCCAACGGACTTTTTGTCTGGTACTTCGGCACGAAGGGGCAATACCCCGACGTGCCCCACCACTCCGTCATCTTGGGGCCGCGCTACAAAGGCCTGCTGGATGATATCTTCAAGCGCAAAGTGCTGGCCGACGATTTCAGTCTCTATCTTCACCGGCCCACCGAGACCGACCCGTCTCTCGCGCCGGAGGGCTGCGACACGTTCTACGCCTTGGCGCCGGTACCGCATCTCGATGCCGACGTGGACTGGCCGTCGTACGCCGAAACTTTCAAAGAGCGTATCTGCGCACGATTGGAAGAGACCATGCTACCGGGCCTACGAGATCGCATCGTGACATCGCGACTGCTGACGCCGCAGGATTTCCATGACCGCCTGAATTCAGTCAAAGGCGCTGCCTTCGGTTATGAGCCACGGATTACCCAGAGCGCCTGGTTCAGACCTCACAATCGCAGTGAGGACATCAAGGGTCTGTATCTTGTCGGTGCGGGCACGCACCCCGGTGCGGGCATGCCGGCAGTGATCTCTTCCGCCAAGGTGATCGACCAGTTGATTCCAGCGGCCGTGACTCAGCGTGCGTAGCGACCACCAAATCAGAACGCCCCATACCGACATGCGCGAGTGCCGGCGTTTACTGTCTCATGGCTCGAAGTCTTTCTATATCGCGTCACATTTTTTACCCCGCGCGTTGCGCGAATCAGCCTCGGGGCTCTATGCCTTCTGTCGCATCGCTGACGACTTGGTCGATCTGGGTGATGATCCTCGTGAGGCGCTGGCAACACTCCATGGGCGACTCGATCTGATTTACGACGGCCGACCGGAGAATCACCCGATTGATCGCGTGCTCAGTCAAATCGTTATTGATCATCAGCTGCCTAGAGCGCTACTCGACGCATTACTCGAGGGTTTTGAGTGGGACATCGAGGGGCGCGACTACCAAACGCTGGGGGAAGTCTGTGAATACGGTGCTCGTGTGGCGGGCACCGTCGGCGTCATGATGGCGATCCTTATGGGCGTGAAAGATCATGCGACGCTGGCCCGGGCGGCTGACCTCGGTGTCGCCATGCAGCTCACCAATATTTGCCGCGACGTTGGCGAAGATGCGCGCGCCGGGCGGCTGTACCTGCCTCGCGACATGATGCGGAAAGCAGGCATCGAGCCGGAATCGTTTTTGCACAACCCTCAGCCCAGCGCCGCGCTCACCGAGGTGCTTCAGACCTTGCTAGCAGAGGCCGACAAACGCTATCAATTGGCCGACGAGGGCATCCGGCAACTGCCCCGCGGCTGTCAACCCGGCATTCTTGCCGCGCGTCGGCTCTATGCAGAGATCGGCAATACTGTCGTGCTGAACGGTTACGACTCAATCAGCCAGCGTGCGGTTGTTTCCCGATGGCGGAAATGCCAAATCTTGGCGGGGTTGGTCCGTAACCCCGCGGCAGCGCCGGAACACATGCTAGAGCCCTGCTCAGCGGAAAATGAGTTTTTGATAAATGCCCTACCCCATACCGAGGAATGGCAAAGCCGCTCTCAACCCAGAGGGTTTTCGGCCAGAAGCGAGTGGATGCTTGAGCTCTTTATGGTGATGAAGGAGCGCGATGAAATGGCCATACACGGGCAACCTTCCGATCGCGACTAAGCGCTGCGCGCCAGCCTCGGCATACGAAAAGGCAACAGTTGCTGAACCCAGGGCCGGCAAAAACGAACCAAGTCCAAACTCTCGTGCATAAACTCGCGGTCGTCGACACGCACTTGTGAACGAGTATAAAAAGGCGTGTCCTCCAGCGTAGTCACATCGAGATGCCGCGATGGCGGCAACCGCGCCGGTCGCGCCACACGCCAAATCGGTCCTCGAGGCAACTGCTGTCGCGAGGGCGACGCGATGCGCGTCATCTCCCCTATTTCGTTAATGGAAAGTGACAGGCACTTCTCTGCACCACCCACCAGCTGGGCGTCGTAATGAATGTGGCAACTGCCGTCTGGGGCATGCCCGCGACACCAGTTCCATGAGGAGAAGCCAGTTTCTATCGGCCGCTTACCAAAGTTAGAGTCCATGTAGGCCGAACCGTTCCAACGGAGATCGGGCCGGTCCATCTGCACCTCAATGCGGGCAGAGGGGGCAATAGGCCACCACCAGTGATCACCCGCATCATCCAGCTCAAAACACTCATTGAGAGCCTGATCAAAGTGCACCGATACCCTTCCCTCGACTCGCTGACCGAAGGGCATTGCGCGCTCGCTGATCTCGACCTGCAAGCCCTGCGGGGTGCACTGCAGTGCGCTGGGACCAATCTCAAGACGTGTTCTGGTCTGGCGAAGGGCATGAGATCCACGCTCGGTCATGCACCAACGGGCGTTTCGAGGTCCGTAAAGAATAGCGTTCAAGCTGACGTGCTCTGTCGCCTGAGCGCGGCCACGATGACGTGAGCGGAAATAGTAGGGCGAGAACACACTGCCAATAAAGGCAATCAGCGTGATGCCAAACTGCCCGCATTCACTGAACCCGTCGACATACCACCAGCGGTAAGCCCCCGCAGGCACAAGCTGGCTAAACCCCAAACCCGTGTTAGCCAGGCCGACCCGACTGGGGGTATCGCAGCGCATGGTTGTGGCATCAGTCATGGGGGTTGCGCCCTGTCACCGAGTATCGTAGTTTGTCATAGAAATATAACACTTATCACTGTCAGTTTACTTTGACGGTAAAAGGAGGACTGCTCATGCAGGACCCGCTACTCGACTGTGAGGCGGATATCCGCGATTTTCTCGCAGAACATACGACCTCGCAGTGCCCGCCACTGCTGGCACAGGCTATGGAATACGCCGTTTTCCCGGGTGGCGCGAGGGTAAGGCCACAGCTTTGTATGGCTGTAGCACTGGCCAATAACAGTAGCGACCGACCATTGGCCGCCGCCGCAGCGACCGCGGTGGAGTTCTTGCACTGCGCCTCACTGGTTCATGACGACCTACCCTGTTTTGATGATGCGACCGAGCGGCGCGGCAAACCCTCTGTGCACGCCAAGTTCGGCGAGCGCATAGCCGTCCTAACAGGCGATGCCCTGATTGTCGCGGCATTTCAGACTTTGGCCGTGCATGCGGTGCATCATGTGCGTGCTGAGCGCGTACCGCTGGTGCTGTCGATTCTCGCCCGAGGCGTGGGCGCTCCCCATGGCATTTCCGCCGGCCAGGCATGGGAGTGCGAACCCAGCGTTGATGTCTCGCGCTATCACCGGGCTAAAACCGGCGCACTGTTTATCGCTGCAACCTGCGCAGGCGCCGCCTCTGCGGGCGTTGATCCAGGTCCGTGGGTCAATCTGGGCGCTTGCATTGGCGAGGCTTTTCAGGTGGCGGATGATATTAAAGATGCCATCGGCGATCCCGAGATCATGGGTAAAGCAGCGGGCATCGACGCGAAACTGGGCAGACCCAACGCCGTTCAGGAGCTAGGCCTCGACGGTGCGACCGATCGACTGAAATCGTTGCTGGAAGAGGGCCTGGAGAGCGTGCCGCACTGCGCGGGCAGGGAGAATCTGGTGCGACTGGTACGCGCCCAGTCAGAGCGGTTTGTTCCCGAGAAAATGGGTCGCACGGCGGCCTGAATCATGCTTGCCGACCCCGACACCTGGTCCGATCAACAGCCTGCCCCTTCGGATTGGCGGTGCCGCTGGCGATTATTTCGCAATCGACTCTTAGCTGACAAAAAGTTTCAGCGCTGGGCTGCGAAAACACCTCTGGTGCGGCGTATCGCCAGCAAGAAGGCCGTTGAGCTCCATCATTTGACGGCAGGCTTTGTCTATACGCAAACCCTCACGGCCGTTGTGCAAAGCAACTTGCTGGCCGTGCTTCAAGGCCGCGTCGAGTCAACAAAATCTGTCGCAGCCATGTGCGGACTGACACCGCCTGCGGCACACACCCTGCTGAGAGCAGCACAGGCATTGAAGCTCACCGAGGAGGTCTCCAAAGGGTTTTGGATGGTTGGCGAGCTGGGCGCGTCAGTCTTGGGCAATCCCGCCGTTGCCGACATGGTGAAGCATCACGCCGTACTGTATCGCGACTTGGCCGACCCCCTTGCCATCCTAAAGCATCGAGACAAGACGGGTTTGCGGGACTACTGGAGCTACGTGCCTGGTGGCAGCCATCCCGGCGACGGCCACCGGGAGTACAGCCAACTGATGAGCAGCTCCCTGGCGCTCATTTCCGACCACATTCTGGATAGCTATCCGTTAAACGATTATCAGCACTTGGTGGACGTTGCGGGCGGCACAGGCCATTTCGCGCGCATGGTGGCCAAGCGATACCCCGATATCGCGGCGTCGGTTCTTGATCTTCCCGAGGTGGTCTCAGAGGCCAAAAATCATATTTCAAACAGTGACATACGGTTCGTTGCGACCGATATGTTTCATTCCCCCCTGCCACAAGACGTGGAGCTCTTTTCGCTAATCCGCGTGCTCCATGACCACGATGACGAACCCGTGGTATCGCTACTCACTCGACTGCATGGCGCGCTCAAGCCTGGCGGACACCTGCTGATTGCTGAGCCCATGGCCGGCACCCAAGGCGCCGAACCGATTGGCGATACCTACTTCAGCTTCTATCTCTGGGCGATGGGTAGCGGCCGGCCACGCACTGCCGAAGAGCTCAAAGGTATGTGTCTGGCGGCTGGCTTCAACGGTATTCGCGAGTTCAAAACTCCTATTCCGGCCCTCACACGACTGTTGGTCGCCGAAAAAGCGCCCGAGAACCCGACCAAACGAGCTTAAAATCTAGTTGTATTTATTATTTGACAGTTAGGTTTGTTAATTTAAAATGACACTTGTGCAGTATTGCCATCTTGATGCCCCAAAAGGGTGCTTGACGGCCTGAGAATAAGTTAAAGAGAGCACTGCCATGGGAGTAATGTCCACTGCGGTGGTTTTCGAGCAACCCGGGAAAATGGCTGTACGTCCGGTGGAATTGCCCGAGCCCCTCAGCACAGATTGCGTGGTTGAGGTCCATTGGACCGGCATCAGCACTGGGACCGAAAGGTTGCTGTGGGACGGGCGTATGCCGCCCTTCCCCGGCTTGGCCTATCCGCTGGTGCCCGGCTATGAGAGCGTCGGTAGCGTGATCTCCTCTGGCTCGGAGAGCGCCTTCGAGACCGGCCAACGTGTGTTTGTGCCAGGCAGCCGCGGATTTACCGACGTGAGCGGGTTGTTCGGTGGCGCTGCCAAATCTTTGGTAGTACCCGCAGAGCGCTTGGTTTCACTGCCCTCAGAGATGGAATCCACCGGCGTTTTGCTGGCGTTGGCGGCGACCGCCTGCCACGCTATTCGCCGCCTCGAGGACCTCGGCCCTCCTGAGTTGATCATCGGTCATGGCGCATTGGGCCGACTAATGGCGCGGATATCGGAGGCCCGATATCAAGTCACGCCGACCGTCTGGGAGACCTCACCGCTGCGTCGGGAAGGTCATTTCAACTATCCCGTGATCGATCCTTCAGACGATAGTCGGCGGGACTATCAGCGTGTCTGCGACGTGAGCGGCGCCAGCACGATTATTGATCAAGCGGTGCATCACCTCACCAAGCACGCCACGGTGCTGTTAGCCGGCTTCTATGCCGCGCCCATTCATTTCGATTTTCCGGCCGCCTTTATGCGTGAGATTGACATTCGCATCAGCGCCGAATGGCGCCCGGAAGATATGCAAGCCGCGATGGATTTGGTCTCAGGGGGAGACCTTTCTTTGAGCGGCATCATTACCCATGACCAACCCTTTGACAGCGCTGAAGTCGCCTACAACCAGGCGTTTTCCGACCCACGCTGCCTCAAGATGGTCCTTGACTGGAGAAACGCATGAACGCACCGGAGAGTGCCAAGCTATACGACCCGGGTTTGGAATCCACTCGGGAAAGAGCCGATCTATTGGCGTCCTCCGGTGAAGACGCGCCCAAGACGCAGATCATCGCGATCTATGGAAAGGGCGGCATCGGCAAAAGCTTCACGCTGGCGAACCTCTCTTACATGATGGCCCAGCAGGGTAAAAAAGTGCTGCTGATAGGTTGCGATCCCAAGAGCGACACCACTTCTTTACTGTTTGGCGGCAAAGCCTGCCCCACCATCATCGAGACAGCTTCCGCCAAGAAAGCGGCTGGTGATGAAGTATCCGTTGGAGATGTCTGCTTCAAACGCGACGGCGTCTTTGCCATGGAGCTCGGCGGCCCTGAGGTCGGTCGGGGTTGCGGCGGGCGCGGCATCATCCACGGCTTCGAAACCCTGGAAAAACTGGGTTTCCATGACTGGGACTTTGACTACGTCCTGCTCGATTTTCTGGGCGACGTTGTGTGTGGTGGCTTTGGTCTGCCCATCGCTCGAGACATGTGCCAAAAGGTCATCGTAGTGGCCTCGAACGACCTGCAATCCCTGTATGTGGCCAATAATGTCTGTTCTGCTGTCGAATACTTCCGAAAACTAGGCGGCAATGTGGGTGTCGCCGGCATGGTCACCAATAAAGATGACGGCGCCGGCCAGGCACAGGCCTTCTGCAAGGCAGTCGGTATTCCCGAGCTAGCGTCGATTCCCGCTAACGATGACATCCGTCGAAAGAGCGCTTCTTACGAAATTATCGGACGCCCAGAAAGTGAGTGGGGCTCGCTGTTTAGCGATTTGGCGCTCAATGTGGCTGAAGCGCCTCCTCATAAACCTGAGCCCCTCTCGCAAGATGGTCTATTGGAGCTATTCGATAGCGACACGGTTGGCCGCGACGTGGTGTTACAGCCAGCCAGTCTCGAAGATCTGTGCAACGTCGAGCACCTCAACAAGCCCTCTCTGGAAGTTATTTATGACACCATCTGACGCCGTCATCGCCGTTGATAGCGAGAACACCGCTCAGGCGGCGGGCTGTCACGCGGGCGAGGAAGTGATGCGCGATGCGGCTGCGAAAGCGGGCAAGAGTGCCCAGCTGGAACAGTACGACCGGGACTACCCCAAGGGCCCTCATGATCAACCGCAGAGCATGTGCCCAGCGTTTGGCTCATTGCGGGTGGGTCTGAGAATGCGCCGCACCGCGACGGTCCTCTCTGGCTCAGCCTGTTGCGTGTACGGCTTGACCTTTACCTCGCACTTTTATGGTGCCAAGCGAACCGTTGGCTACGTGCCGTTTGATTCAGAATCTTTGGTGACGGGCAAGCTGTTCGAAGATATCCGGGAGGCTGTTCACGATCTGGCCAACCCCGATGAATACGATGCAGTAGTCGTCATTAACCTCTGCGTGCCCACGGCGTCGGGGGTGCCTTTAGACCTACTTCCAGACGAAATCAACGGCGTCAGGGTGATTGGCATCGATGTACCGGGCTTTGGTGTCCCAACTCATGCAGAAGCCAAGGATGTGCTCGCCGGTGCCATGTTGGGCTACGCACGAAACGAGGTTAAAGCGGGGCCGGTGGCACGCCCCGCCGGTATCGAGACCGAAACGAGCGCTCCCAGTGTTGCTTTAGT
>JADHQG010000039.1 GCA_016778045.1 Luminiphilus sp.
TGTGTGTGGTGGACGCGACGAGATTGGAGAAAAGCCTGTTTTTCTGCCTTCAAGTGGTGCGGGCCTGCCGGCGTAAAGGTCGTCCTGTGACGGTGGTCGCTAATATGGGCGATGTGCTGCGCCGTCATCGGTTAGGCATTGATGCCACCGGTCTCTCGAAAGAGATGGGTGTGCCGGTAGTGATTGTGTCTGCACGGACCGGGGAGGGTCTTGAGAATCTCCTGTCGGGGCTGCAGTCTGAACAACCAAACGTTGTGGCGTGGTCGTCTGCAGAAGACCACAGCGTGTTGGCAAGTGAAGGTGGCGCCGCTGAGGCAGATCTCTACACCGAGGCTCATCGTCTTGCAGAGCGTTATGGCGCCCCTGCAGACGAGTTGCTGCTAGCTCAATCCCGTCTGGATCGGTTTTTTCTCGGGTCCCTCTCGGGTGGACTGATTTTCTCACTGATTATGCTGATTCTGTTCCAGTCGATCTTTACGTGGTCAGCACCAGCGATGGATGCTGTGGAGTCGGGCGTGATCGGCCTGGGCGGCTGGCTGTTGCCTTATCTGGGTGGGGGCGTGCTGCGGGACTTTGTGGCGGATGCGGTGTTCAGTGGTATCGGTGCATTTCTGGTGTTCGTGCCTCAAATCTTCGTACTGACTTTTGTCATCGGCCTGCTGGAGGACTCCGGTTATCTGGCCCGTGCGGCATTGCTCTGTCATAAGCCGCTGCGGTTTTTCGGCCTCAGCGGGAAAAGTTTTATCCCCATGCTTTCGGGTGTAGCCTGCGCCATTCCGGCAATCTATGCGGCGCGATCGATTGAATCGCCCCGAGCCCGCCTGCTGACCTATCTCGCGATTCCACTCATGCCCTGTTCGGCCCGACTGCCCGTCTACACCTTGTTGATTGCGATTTTTATCCCCAGAGAGACCCTTTTTGGGGGGTTAGTAGGTTGGCAGGGGATGACGCTGTTCGCGATTTACCTCTTTGGCATGACGGCTGGCTTGGTCATCGCGGGGTTGGTAAATCGGTTCGCGCCCTCGGAAGGGCAGATGCCTTTCATGATGGAATTACCGGCCTACCGAATCCCAGCGTTGGTGCCCATCGCCCGAAAATCTGCGCAGCGAGCGAAACACTTTGTCACCAAGGCCGGTGCAGTGATTCTCAGTGTCACGATGGTGATCTGGGTACTGGGTTATTTCCCGAATCAAGGCACTGATCTCGGTGCATCTTGGTTAGGGACGGTTGGCCAGTGGACGGAGCCTGTTTTCGAGCCCCTGGGTTTGGATTGGCGTTACGGTGTCGCCATTTTTAGCGCGTTTCTGGCGCGAGAGGTGTTTGTCGGAACCTTGGGCACCATCATGGGTATCGAGAGCGCCGAAGACAATATATTGCCGCTGGTTGAACAGATTCA
The DNA here is from genome assembly GCA_016778045.1 of Luminiphilus sp. Taxonomy (GTDB): domain Bacteria; phylum Pseudomonadota; class Gammaproteobacteria; order Pseudomonadales; family Halieaceae; genus Luminiphilus. Next base: position 1,397 of record JADHQG010000039.1, read on the forward strand.
GGCAAGTGCGTTGCCTCTGGGCTCGGGGCTTGCCCTGCTCGTTTTCTTTGCCATTGCCTTGCAGTGTGTGTCGACGGTTGCCATTTTGGCCAAAGAGGCCAACTCCTGGCGCCTAGCTCTGAGGATGGTGGTCGCCTACTTGTGTTTGGCATGGTGTGCCGCGTGGCTGACCTTTCAGGTGACGGCGCTATTTCAGTAGCTTCTGGTCGCTAAATTAGCATCACAGTCAGGCGCTTGGTAATGCGAGCGCCTTGTCACCAAGCGACGGCACGCGCTTCGATCTAATTGTCTCGCTCGTGCTGAAAAAGTTTCAGCTCTGTCAGTATTAACCTTGCGGCCAACCGCAGCGTCAGGTCGTGATGCTCCTTACGCAGTTGCTCAATGCCTTGAGCGATATCTTCTTGCAGCATTATGGCGTCGGCTTGTGATAATCGTTCCGGGAGCCGGACCTCAAAGTGGCAATCTGACTCGCGCTGCAACTCGCTGTAGACATCGGTTAGCGACGCGATGGCAAAGTTGATCAGCGCGTCATCGGCACCTCTATCTTTCAGCATCTTGGTGAGCTGTTCCTCAAGGTAGAGAAAAGCTTGCCGCTCACGAGTAGGAAATTCGAGTATCTCTGCCACGCGATTACAGCCGGTTAGCGACCGCGATGGAGGTTGGATTTTCTTGGGTCAGCTTCGGGATTGTGGCGGAGCAAGGTGGCGATGTTGCCGATGCGTTGCACCAGTAGGGCTCCGGTTTGATCGCAGAGTGCAGTGATAACGACTTCACGCTGATCGCGGTCGCCCACGGCCACTTTCACTTTGATCAGTTCGTGATCGTTTAAAGCGCGCTCCAACTCCTCCAACACCGAGGGTGCCAGCCCCTTGCCTGCAACCGTAACGACAGGGCGCAAGGAATGCGCCTGCGCTCTCAACTGCCGCAACTCTTTGCTGCCAGGAGTGCTCGTGTTCGGACTGCTCATGTAAGGACTGCTCGTTAAGGTGATGCGGGATAACGCGGTAAACTCTCCGAGCGGCAAGTGTAACGCCATGCTAGGCCTGAGTGACGTGGCCAGAGGATATTATGGGCAAGAAAAAGTCATCAAGTCGGGCTTGGCTGAGGGAGCATCACGACGATATTTATGTGCAGAGGGCCCAAAAAGAGGGCTACCGCTCGCGCGCTGTCTACAAGCTGCTAGAGATAAACGACAAGGATCAGGTGATTCGGCGCGGTATGTCGGTATTGGATCTGGGTAGCGCACCTGGCGGTTGGTCGCAGATTGCGGGGGAGATTGTGGGTGACGCGGGCAGAGTAGTGGCCACCGACATCCTGCCAATGGACACGCTACCCGACGTGGTGTTTATTCAGGGCGACTTTACCGAACAAGAGACTTATGACCGGGTTCTCGCGGCGCTGGGAGGTCAGCCATTGGATGTCGTTTTGTCAGATATGGCCCCGAATATGAGTGGTCTGCAAGAGGTCGACCAGCCCCGCGCGATGTATTTGGTTGAGCTGGCCACCGAGCTGGCGGAGCGGGCGTTGGCTCCGGGCGGGGCATTTATTGCCAAAGTGTTTCAAGGTGAAGGTTTTGAGGCCTGGTATCGCGAGATCCGCGCGCGCTTTGACCGCGTAGTCACTCGTAAGCCCAGTGCATCAAGGCCGCGATCACGTGAAGTCTACATCGTCGCCTCTGGATTTAAGGGACAAGCTTGAGCCTTCGGGCTATTGTGCTGGGGACACAGGCGGATACTTGGGGTTGAAATGACAAAAAATGCCCCCACAACGCATCAAATGGTGCGAAAAGCCAGCATTTAGGGGTTTTCGCCCAAAACGTTATACTGTCAGGCCGCGCGCCCGTGGCGCGTCGCAAAACCGAGAGGAATTGTTGTGAACAATATGGCCAAAAATCTCCTGCTGTGGCTACTGATTGCAGCAGTATTGCTCTCGGTGTTTAACAACTTCAACCTCCGAAGTAGCACGGAGCAAGTTGGATATTCCGAATTCATTAACGAGGTGCAGACCGACCGGCTGTCGAAAGTGTTAGTTGATGGCCTCACCATTACCGCCCAGCGCAAGGACGGCTCCAGTTTCGAAACTATCCGACCCATGGTTGAGGATCCGAAGCTGATGGACGACCTGCTGGCCCACAACGTGACCGTTGAGGGTAAACAGCCGGAGCGGCAGTCGGTATGGACGCAGCTTCTCATTGCCAGCTTCCCGATCTTGCTGATTATCGCCGTGTTCATGTTTTTCATGCGGCAGATGCAAGGCGGCGCAGGCGGCCGAGGCGGCCCGATGAGCTTCGGGAAAAGTAAGGCCAAGCTCCTCGGTGAGGATCAGATTACGACGACCTTTGCCGATGTGGCGGGTGTTGAAGAAGCCAAAGAAGATGTGCAGGAGCTCGTAGAGTTTTTGCGCGACCCCGGCCGTTTTCAGAAGCTCGGTGGGCGAATCCCCCGCGGGGTGTTGATGGTTGGTCAGCCAGGAACGGGTAAGACTCTGTTGGCCAAGGCGATCGCCGGTGAAGCCAAAGTGCCGTTTTTCTCCATATCGGGATCCGATTTTGTGGAGATGTTTGTTGGTGTGGGCGCATCCCGCGTCCGTGATATGTTTCAGCAGGCGAAGAAGCAGTCGCCTTGTATTATTTTCATTGACGAGATAGATGCCGTTGGACGCCATCGTGGTGCTGGTCTTGGCGGCGGTCACGACGAGCGTGAGCAGACACTTAACCAATTGCTGGTCGAGATGGATGGCTTCGAAATGAACGATGGCGTGATCGTCATTGCCGCTACCAACCGCCCCGACGTACTGGACCCCGCGCTGCTGCGTCCCGGCCGATTCGATCGCCAAGTTGTTGTCGGGTTGCCTGACATCCGCGGTCGAGAGCAGATTCTCAAGGTTCACATGCGCAAGGTGCCACTGTCTGAGGATGTCGACCCCTCCAAGATCGCGCGCGGTACGCCTGGCTTTTCTGGCGCTGATTTGGCCAATTTGGTTAACGAGGCCGCGTTGTTTGCTGCCCGCGGCGGGTTGCGTCTGGTTGGCATGAACCAGTTTGAGCTGGCGAAAGACAAGATCATGATGGGTGCCGAGCGCCGTTCAATGGTGATGTCGGAGGCGGAGAAACGCAACACGGCTTATCACGAGGCAGGCCATGCAATCGTCGGCAGGCTGATGCCGGAACACGACCCAGTCTACAAAGTGTCGATCATCCCGCGCGGGCGGGCGTTGGGCGTGACGATGTTCCTCCCCGAGGAGGACCGTTACAGCCATAGTCGACGCCACATCATCTCTCAAATTACTAGCCTGTTTGGCGGGCGAGTGGCAGAAGAAATGACACTGGGCAAGGACGGCATCACCACCGGTGCATCTAATGACATTCAGCGTGCCACTGAAGTGGCACGCAACATGGTTACTAAGTGGGGCCTGTCGGAAACCATGGGTCCGCTCATGTACGACGAAGGCGGGGACGAGGTTTTCCTCGGACGCTCTGCGGCCCAGCCTGCTAAGGCCATGTCCGACGAAACCGCCCTCGCAATCGATAAAGAAGTGCGCAGCATCATTGATGATTGCTATGCCAGGGCGCTTCAATTGCTGGAGGACAATCGAGACAAGCTCGACATGATGGCTGATGCATTAATGCAGTACGAAACGATCGACGCCGAGCAGATCGGCGACATCATGGAGGGCAAGTCACCTCGGCCGCCCAGCGACTGGTCTGGAGACGACCGTGGCGCTCCCCCCGATGAGGGAGAGGCTGAAACAACGGGCAGTCCGATTGGCGGTGCCGCCACCGAGCATTGATTCGCGGTGTCCGGCTGACGGTTGTAAAGCGCCGTTTTTAATCCATGTGCCCACTAATACCATGCGGGCAGCGCGTGCTGGATCTCAGCCAGCCGCGCATCATGGGCATCCTCAATGTCACCCCTGACTCCTTCTCTGATGGGGGAGAACTCTTTCGCGATCAACAGGTCGATACCGACGCGCTACTGAAGCGGGCAGAAAGCATGGTGTCAGCAGGGGCTGACATCTTGGATATTGGTGGCGAATCGACTCGGCCGGGTGCCAGAAAAGTCTCCGAAACGGAAGAATTGGACCGAGTGCTGACCGCAGTAGAGGCCCTCGCCTCACGCATAGAGACGATTATCTCGGTGGATTCCAGCAGTCCAAGCGTCATGCGCGAGTCGGCGAGTCTTGGCGCAGGCTTACTCAATGACGTCCGGGGTTTCAGGCGGCCAGGTGCTCTGCAGGCGGCTGCGGAAACAGGGCTCGCGGTTTGCGTCATGCATATGCAGGGTGAGCCCGATACCATGCAGAATCAGCCGACTTACGGCGATGTGGTTGATGATATTTCGGCTTTTTTTACTGAACGCCTGGCGGAACTCGACACCGCGGGGGTTGCCCGAGATCGCATCTTGATTGATCCAGGCTTCGGTTTTGGCAAAACGGCCGAGCAGAATTTTGAATTGTTGGCGAAGCTTGAAGCCATGGGGTCGATGGGTGTGCCCGTGCTAGTGGGCTTATCGAGGAAATCCATGATCAGGAGTGTGCTGGACCGCGCGCCATCGGAGCGGCTTTTTGCCAGTGTTGCCTTGGCCACCATGGCTGTAGAGCGCGGTGCGCGTATAGTGCGGGTACATGACGTTGCCGAAACCGCCGACGCGTTGGCGATGTGGCAGAAAGTGAGTCAGAGCTAAATAGAATGGGCAAACAATTTTTCGGCACCGATGGTATCCGCGGTGCGGTGGGTCAATATCCGGTAACCGCCGATTTCATGCTCAAGTTGGGCTGGGCCGCGGGGCGGGTCTTTGCCGCCCCGGATCGGGGCACTCATGTCTTGATTGGCAAAGATACGAGAGTGTCCGGCTATATGTTTGAGTCTGCATTAGAGGCGGGACTGGTTGCCGCCGGTGCGCGGGTCACCTTGCTGGGGCCGATGCCTACGCCTGCGGTTGCTATGCTGACGCGCAGTCAGAAGGCGTCTGCCGGCATCGTGATCAGCGCCTCGCACAATACCTATACCGATAATGGCATCAAGTTCTTCGATGCCAACGGCGCCAAGTTATCGGATGATGTTGAGCTTGAGATAGAGCGTTTGCTCGCTGAGCCTATGCAGACAGTGCCGTCAGCCGAGCTGGGTAAGGCATCGAGAATGGTCGACGCGCCAGGGCGCTACGTGGAGTTTTGCAAAAACACGTTCCCTGACGCGCTCAGTCTGAGGGGTATGAAGCTGATTGTGGACTGCGCCCACGGGGCGACCTATCAGATTGCGCCCCAGGTGTTTTCTGAATTGGGGGCTGACGTAACGGTAATAGGCGCTGAGCCCGATGGGTACAACATCAACAAAGAGGTGGGCTCGACCGCGCCGGCGGCCTTGCAGGCAAAAGTCTTGAGTGAGGGCGCTGACGTGGGCATTGCTTTCGACGGTGACGGCGATCGCGTCCAGTGCGTGGCCGCCGACGGGAGCGTGGTCGACGGTGACGAACTGCTGTACGTCATCGCTAATGATCGTCTGCAGCAAGGCAACGCGCCGGAGGGGGTTGTTGGCACTCTGATGTCCAACCTGGGTATGGAGCAGGCGCTAGCAGACAAAGGTGTCAGCCTGGTGCGCGCAAAGGTTGGTGACCGGTACGTGCTCGAACTGATGAAAGAGCATGGCTGGTTGTTGGGTGGAGAGGCTTCCGGTCATATTATCTGTGCCGATCTCACCACAACAGGCGACGGCATTATTGCCGCGCTTCAGGTCGTGGCTGCCATGGCGCGGTCGGGAGAGAGCTTGCTGGCGCTGAAAAGTGCGATGCACAAGCTACCGCAAACATTGATCAATGTGACTGTTCCGGAGGGCTTTGTTCTGGAGCAGTCTGATCCAGTCCAGCAGGAGAGCCAGCGCGTGCAGGCACTCTTGGAAGGCCGGGGTCGTCTGGTGCTGCGGCCATCTGGGACTGAGCCTTTGATCAGAATTATGATTGAAGGGGCTGACGCCGCCGAAAACCAGCGGCTCGCCGAGGGCATTGCCAGCGTTATCAGAACCTTGCATTAGTCTGGTTGCGGCGCAGAGAAGCGGCCGGTATCATCTCGCGCCCTGTGGGAGTCGCCTGACATCGGCGCAGACAATAGGAAATTTGATGGAACAGATCACGCTCATTGTGCACCTGCTGGTCGCCCTCGCACTGATCGCGCTCATCTTGCTACAACGCGGCAAGGGGTCTGATATTGGTGCGTCCTTCGGGGCAGGCGCCTCCCAGACCTTGTTTGGCAGTGCCGGGAGCGGCAACGCGCTGACTAGCATGACGGCGTGGCTGTCCGCTGTGTTCTTTGTGAGCAGCTTTGGTTTGGCAGTGATTGCAGACAACCGCACCGCAGACGAGGACGATCTGGGTTTTGAGATTCCCGTGTCTGAGTCGGTGCAGGTCGAACAACCAGACAGCGATGTACCTGATGTCGAGTTTGAATCAGAGGGCGAAATTCCCTTTGATGATGCACCCCCGGCCTCCGGGGAGTAAGTAGATTCGCGGAAGTGGTGGAATTGGTAGACACGCTATCTTGAGGGGGTAGTGGCCTATGGCTGTGCGGGTTCAAGTCCCGCCTTCCGCACCAAATCTCAGAGCCCCCGCATCGGGGGTTTTTTATGCCCGACTGGTCCGTCGATTCGCCATAGCGTAGCTCTCTGCAACTCGGATGTTGGCCCCGACCTATTGCGCGCGTGCCGATGGTCGCGTTTAAATCTCAAAATGAAAGCGTCGTGCAAATATTTGGTGATGGTCGCAATCATTGCCTCATTGGCGTCATGCGCTACGACGACGGTGGTCGTCTCATCGAATCCCGAGGGCGCTGCGCTGACCTCGTTAGATACCGCAGTCGACCTTGGCAGAGCGCCAGTGCAGCTAGTTTTTGACAGCCATGATCTCGATGAGGCTCGCAGTGCCAACGGGTGTTTTCAAGTGCGCGGCATCGAAGCTGTTTGGGAGAGCGGCGCATCCATCACGTCCGAGGCGGTAGCAATCTGCGATACGGGACAACGCAAATACGAAATGGTGCTACTGAGGCCTGCTGATTATCCAGATATACAGCGGGATCTAGACTTCGCGCGAAATCTGCGCGCTGCCGATCTTGAGGAGCACCGGCGGGACCAGCAGAGTCGTACGCAGTACTCTCCTTTACAGACGCCCACCAAACCGAATGGCCCAGCCCAGCCACCTTCATCGAATTCCCCCTGAGGCGAGTCAATTTGACAACTTGACGGCACCGGTTCTCATTCCTATACTCCCGCGCCTCTGATTGTGGTGATGGCACCACGATGACGCCTGCGGTTCTGAGTCGTGAGACTTGGGCCGCTAGAAAGGGGGCGTCGTTGAGAGTATTGATGCGGGGTGGAGCAGCCTGGTAGCTCGTCGGGCTCATAACCCGAAGGTCGTCGGTTCAAATCCGGCCCCCGCTACCAATTCGATGGCAGCTTGTTGCTCGCTGACCATCGCCTCGGAAGCCCCTTTTGGGGCTTTTTTGTGGCCGCAAGAAATCGCGACGGGGAGGATAAATGTCGGGCAAGGAAGCGCAGTTGACGCAGCTTTTGCGGCCGACGGTAGAGTCAATGGGCTATTTGCTCTGGGGTATTGAGTTGATCTCCCCCGGGAAGCGCCCGACGGTCAGGCTTTACATTGAGGCAGAAGCCGGCGTAACGGTCGATGACTGCGCACAAGTAAGCCATCAGGTGAGCGGGGTGCTCGACGTAGAGGACCCGATCAAAGGTGAGTACACACTGGAGGTGTCCTCGCCGGGCGTGGATCGGCTGCTGTTCGACTCGCACCAATACTCGCCGTTTATCGGTGAGATGGTGGATATCCGACTCCGATTGCCGGTGGAGGGCAGACGTCGCTTTAAAGGCACGCTGATGGCTGTCGACAGCGAGTCAGTGGTGATGGCCATTGACGAGCGGGAATTTACGCTGCCCTTGCGGTCAGTAGACCGCGCCAGGGCGCATCCCAGACTGGAGATCAGTCAGGGCAAACAGTGAGGACAAAGGTCCTTTAACGAGGGCGAACCTTTGGGAGAGCCGGGCACTACCCGAGCTGTCCGGAAAAACGAGAGCGAAACGATGAACAAAGAAATTTTGATGGTTGCTGAAGCAGTTTCTGCCGAGAAAGGCGTATCGGAAGACATTATCTTTGAGGCCATCGAGCTGGCCCTAGCGACGGCGACAAAAAAACGCTACGACGAAGAGGCGGACATTCAGGTTGTTATCGATCGCGAGTCTGGTGATTACGTCACCAGCAGGCGTTGGTTGGTGGTACCCGACACCGAGCTGGCGCTGCTGGGCACGCAGTTCACGACCGAAGAGGCGGCCGAGGTCAACACGGCGCTGCAACCGGGCGATTATCACGAGGAGACCGTTGAAAACGTTGATTTCGGTCGTATCGCCGCGCAGACAGCCAAGCAGGTCATCGTACAGCGCGTCCGCGACGCAGAGCGGGCGCAAATCGCCGACGAATATCGCGGCCGAGAGGGCGAGCTGCTGGCTGGCACGGTCAAGAAGGTGACCCGTGACAACATCATCGTAGATTTGGGTAACAACGCCGAGGGCCTGCTGCCGCGGGGTGAGCTAGTCGGTCGTGAAACTTTCCGCATCAACGACCGTGTCAGAGCAATCCTCACTGAGATCAACACTGAATCGCGGGGGCCACAGCTGATTTTGTCGAGGGCCTGTCAGGAAATGCTGGTCGAGCTCTTCAAAATCGAAGTGCCCGAGATATCCGAGGGCGTGATTCAGATCCGGGCAGCGGCTCGAGACCCGGGATCGCGAGCGAAAATCGCGGTGAAAACCGGCGATCAGCGCATTGACCCTGTGGGCGCCTGTGTGGGCATGCGTGGATCTCGTGTGCAGGCCGTTTCGAATGAACTGGATAACGAACGGGTCGACATTATTCTGTGGGATGACAACGCCGCTCAGCTGGTCATCAACGCCATGTCGCCCGCGGAAGTGGAATCAATCGTGGTTGATGAAGATAACTCCACGATGGAAGTGGCTGTCGCCGAGGACAACTTGGCACAGGCGATTGGTCGTGGCGGCCAAAACGTTCGCCTGGCGTCTGATCTGACGGGTTGGATCATCAACGTGATGAGCGTCGACGAGGCGATCGAGAAGCAGGAGGCCGAGGCGGGCGAGGTCATTGAGCGATTCATGACCACACTCGATATCGACGAGGATATTGCGACCGTGCTAGTCGAAGAGGGCTTCACCACGCTGGAAGAGATTGCCTACGTCCCCCTTGAGGAGATGAACGCCATCGAAGGTTTCGATGAGGAGATTTCGGAGGAGCTGCGGGCCCGTGCCAAGGACGCATTGCTGACGATGGCGATTGCCTCAGAGGAAGAGCTGGATGCGAATGAGCCCGCTGAAGATCTGCTGACAATGGAAGGCATGGATAAGCACCTGGCGTATGTTTTGGCCAGCCGAGGCATTGTCACGATGGAAGACCTTGCTGAGCAGGGTGTCGATGACCTGCTCGATATTGAAGAGATGACTGAAGAGCGCGCTGCGGAATTGATTATGACCGCTCGCGCCCCCTGGTTTGCGGAGGAGGAAGCCACTGCCTGAGAGAGGCACTGGTTAAACACTTCACAGACTGAGCGGTAAGGGAGAGAGACATGGCACAAGTGACAGTAGAGCAGTTAGCGGAAACGGTAGGCGCATCAGTAGACCGTTTGCTTGCGCAAATGAAAGACGCAGGGCTGCCGCATACCGCCGCCGACGAGGGTGTGTCTGAAGACGACAAGCAAACGCTGCTTACACACCTGAAGAAAAGCCATGGTGAGCGCGCAGGTGCACCTAAGAAAATCACTTTGAAGCGGAAGTCGGTGAGTACCTTGCGAGCGGGTGGCGCTGGTAAGCGGACGGTCAATGTCGAAGTGCGAAAGAAGCGTACCTACGTCAAGCGTGAAGACGTTGATGAGCCCATTGCAGAGGCCGAGACCGAGGAGGCGTTGGAATCAGCTGCAGAGGCGGCACCGGCGCCGATCGAGCCGACTCCCGAGGTGACGGCCGCCGAAGAAGCGTTAACCGACAGCGATGATCCGGAACTGCTGAGACAGCGAGCGGCTGCTCGTCGCAAAGCAGAAGAGCAGGCTCGGCAACTGGAGCTCGAGGCTGCTGCGAAAGCACGCGCTGAGGAAGCGGCAAGGCAGGCTGAAGAAAACGCCAGTCAGGCAGGCGCCAAGGAGTCAGACAAAAAGCCCAAGCGATTGCACGCGGCGCCGACCAAAGAGAGTGGTGCACCCAAGCGCGATGAGTTGCGGCGTCGATCTGGTAAGGGTCGCCTCGAACGCGGTGGAGTGCCGGGTGCGCGAGGCAAGCAGAGAGGGCATAACCTGTCCATTAATGACTTGGCGGCGGCCGAGGCAGGTGTGGCCAGACGACGGGGAGGCCGACGCAAGAAGCTGTCGGATGAGCCTAACCAACATGCCTTTGAGCAGCCAACCGAAAAAATTATTTATGACGTCAATATCCCCGAGAACATCACAGTAGGTGATTTGGCTCAGCAGATGGCCGTCAAGGCGGGAGAGGTTATCAAAGAATTGATGAATCTCGGTGTTATGGCGACGATCAACCAAATGCTAGATCAAGATACGGCCACCCTGGTTGTAGAAGAAATGGGTCATAGAGTCGTTCTGAAGAGCGCCGAAGAGGTCGAGGAACGACTCGAAGAGACACTGGCTAGTCAGGAAGGCACTCCCGAACCGAGAGCACCTGTTGTCACCGTTATGGGCCATGTTGACCACGGCAAAACCTCACTGCTCGATTACATCCGGGAGTCACGCGTTGCCAGTGGTGAAGCGGGTGGTATCACGCAGCACATTGGCGCTTATCACGTCAAAACTGATAAAGGCATGATCACCTTCCTCGATACACCCGGCCATGCGGCGTTCACTGCCATGCGGGCACGCGGTGCCAAATCAACCGATATCGTGGTTTTGGTTGTCGCAGCGGATGACGGGGTTATGCCTCAGACCGAGGAGGCGATTCAGCATGCTAGAGCGGCTGAAGTGCCGATCGTAGTAGCGGTCAATAAGATCGACAAAGAGGCGGCTGATCTAGAGCGCGTTAAAAACGAGCTGGCGGCCAAAGACGTGATCCCCGAAGAGTGGGGCGGTGACACTCAGTTCATTCCTGTCTCGGCACATACGGGTCAGGGGATAGACGAATTGCTGGACGCCTTGTTATTGCAGTCGGAGTTGCTGGAGTTAACCGCGGCGGCTGATGTGCCCGCGTCGGGTATTGTTATCGAATCGCGGCTGGACAAGGGTCGTGGTGCGGTGGCCTCATTGCTGATTCAGCAGGGCACGTTGAAGCAGGGCGATATCGTATTGGCTGGCCTGCAGTATGGGCGTGTCCGCGCCATGCTGGATGAGAATGGCCAGCAGATCAAAGAAGCAGGACCCAGTATTCCAGTAGAAGTGCTCGGTCTCGGTAGTACCCCCGATGCAGGTGACCCCGTAGTGGCGGTGGAGAGCGAGAAAAAGGCCAGAGAGGTTGCCGACTTCCGTCAGGAGAAGATGCAGTCTTCGAAGTTGGCGCGTCAACAGGCCGCCAAGCTCGACAACATGTTTGAGACCATGACTGCAGGCTCGGTTGAGACCCTGAATCTCATCATCAAAGCTGATGTACGCGGGTCGTTCGAAGCACTTCAGGGCGCGCTGTCAGATCTTGGCAACGACGAGGTCAAAGTCAATATCGTATCGGGTGGTGTGGGCGGAATCTCAGAGACTGATATCAGCTTGGCGATCACAAGCTCAGCAATCATTATCGGTTTCAATGCTCGGGCCGATAGTAAAGCGCGTGCAATGGCGGAGAATGAGGGCGTAGAGATCCGCTATTACAATGTTATCTACGACCTGATCGATGACGTGCGGGCTGCACTGTCTGGTTTGCTGTCGCCTGAGATGCGCGAGGAAATTGTCGGCATCGCGGAAGTTCGCGACGTTTTCCGTTCGCCCAAGTTTGGCCTCATCGCAGGTTGTATGGTGACCGAAGGCACGGTGTATCGCTCTAAGCCCATTCGTGTGCTTCGGGACAATGTGGTGATTTACGAAGGTGAGCTTGAGTCTTTACGTCGCTTCAAGGATGACGCCAATGAAGTGCGTAATGGTACGGAATGCGGCATTGGCGTGAAGAACTATACCGATGTCAAAGTCGGCGACCTCATCGAGGTATTCGACGTTAACGAAATCGCCAGAAGCCTCTAAGACCAGGGCATGGGCAGGGAGTTCGAACGCACCGAGCGCGTCGGCCATTTCCTGCATAAGGAACTGGCGAGGCTGCTGCAGAGCACCGTAAGGGACCCGCGCGTCGCTTACGTCAATATCACTGGTGTGGAGGTCAGCCGTGATTTGTCTCATGCCAAGGTGTTTTTCACCTTGATGAATGATGTATCAGCGGCCGAGCGAAACGAGGTGAGCGCCGTCCTCACCAAGGTGTCGGGTTTTCTGCGCTCCGAATTGGCGAAGATGTCCGCGATGCGGACGGTGCCACGCATTGCTTTTCGTTTTGATGAGAGTGTAGGACGCGGCCGCGATATGGAGACCTTGCTCCGCGAAGTGCGTCGCGCCGATGCTGATTTGCACTTGGGGGCCTCAAGTACCGATACCGATCCTGCCGACTAGCCATGCCGCGTCGACGAAAAGGCCGACCGGTTGACGGCTTGTTGGTGCTCGATAAGCCATCGGGCCTGTCATCAAACGCGGCGCTTCAGCAAACTAAACGATTATTTGGCGCCGCCAAGGCAGGGCATACAGGTAGCCTTGATCCGTTGGCCACAGGCGTGTTGCCGCTGTGCTTTGGCGAGGCCACCAAGTTTTCACAATTTTTGCTCGATGCGGATAAGGGTTATCTCAGTACGTTTGTTCTGGGGGTCGGCACAGACACAGCCGATGCGGATGGGGAAGTCATCGCTGAATCATCTGCCGCAGAGATCGATAAAGAAGCGCTTCAGTTCGCCATGGCGGCGCTCACGGGCACCATTGCCCAGATCCCGCCGATGTACTCAGCGCTCAAAGTCGATGGGCAGCCTTTGTACAAGAAAGCGCGCGCAGGGCAAGAGGTTGAGCGGGCTCCAAGAACGGTACACATTCGAAAGTTTGTTCTCGAATCCTTCACCCCTGGGCGGCGCGCCGAGGTAAAAGTCCAGGTGCTGTGTAGCAAGGGTACTTATATTCGCACTCTGGCTGAGGATTTGGGCGCGGCGCTTAACGTGCCAGCTTATGTTGGTGCTTTAAGGCGGTGTCAGTCAGGTCCATTTGAGTTGCAGCATTGCGTGACCCCGGAGCAATTAACCGCCGCGCGAGAGCGGGGCGATGAGGGCGCGCTGGATGATTTTTTGCTACCGGTAGAGGCTAGCCTGCCTCATTTACCGCGCGTCGAGGTATCTGAAGCCGCTACTTTTTACATTCGACAGGGCCAGCCAGTACTAGTGCCAAATGGTCCCCAGAGTGGTATGGTGCGCATCGCCGACCCGGAGGGAGTTTTCCTTGGCGTCGGTGAAATGCGGGAAGACGGGAAATTAGCCCCCAAGAGGCTTCTCGCGAACTAGTCTTTCGGCAAGAGCCGTTTCACGAACCTGTCTGTAAACCTGCACGGAGAGGCTCGAAACATCAAGCAGGTTGGAGATATAACCATGGCGTTGGACGCAGCCGTCAAGGCACAAATCGTTAAGGATTATCAGCAGTCAGAGGGTGACACCGGATCGCCGGAAGTACAGGTCGCCCTGCTCACAGCGAACATCGAGCAGCTGCAGTCTCACTTTAAGGATCATGCTCAAGATCACCACTCTCGACGTGGTTTGATTCGCATGGTTAACCAACGTCGAAAGTTACTCGACTACCTCAAGCAAAAAGACACCGCCCGCTACGCAGAATTGATTAAGCGGCTGGGTCTCCGCCGCTGAGGACCAGTCAAGGCCGGCCTAATGCCGGCCTCGTCATATTTGGAGAAAACACGTGAATGTAGTGAAGAAAACTTTCCAGTACGGTGACCACGAAGTCACGCTGGAAACAGGCCGTATTGCCCGACAGGCTTCGGGTTCGGTCATGGTAACCATGGGCAGCACCAGCGTGCTGTGTACCGTGGTAGCAGAACAAAAAGCTAAGGCAGGGCAAGCGTTCTTTCCGCTATCCGTGCATTACATCGAGAAAACCTACTCAGTCGGCAAAATTCCGGGTGGCTTCTTCAAGCGCGAGGCGCGACCCAACGAAAAAGAGACACTGACCTCGAGACTGATTGATCGACCTATTCGTCCTTTGTTCGAGGACGGTTTTATGAATGAGGTTCAGGTAGTGTGTACGGTGATGTCCGCTGACAAGGAAACTGATCCTGATATTCCTGCGATGATTGGCACATCAGCCGCATTGGCGCTGTCCGGGTGTCCGTTTAACGGTCCCATTGGTGGTGCACGTGTCGGCTTTACTGAAGCTGACGGTTACATTTTAAACCCAGACTACAGCGTCTTGGCGGGCAGCCAACTTGATATGGTTGTGGCGGGAACCAAGGACGCGGTCCTCATGGTCGAGTCGGAAGCAAAAGAGCTGACCGAAGACCAGATGCTGGGCGCGGTGCTCTTTGCGCACCAAGAGATGCAAACAGTCATCAATGCGATCAATGAGTTGGTAAGCGAAGCCGGCAAACCTCGTTGGGATTGGCATGCTCCTGAGGCGGACGCCGAGCTGGTAGCGGCTGTCGAGGCTGCTGCCTCTGACCCGCTGGGTGATGCTTATCGCATCACCGAGAAAGCAGAGCGGTACGAGCGTGTCGGCCAAGTCAAAGACGAAGTTGTCGCGCAGCTGGCAACGGAAGGTGGCCCTGCTGAGGACGACGTTAAAGACATCTTTAAGAGCCTTGAGAAGCGCATTGTCCGAGGTCGGATCCTTGCTGGTGAGCCCCGAATCGACGGACGCGATAACCGTACCGTTCGTGCCATTGCCTGTGAGGTCGACATTTTGCCCAAGGCACACGGCTCAGCGTTGTTTACGCGCGGTGAGACGCAGGCAATTGGTGCCGTCACGCTGGGTTCAACCCGCGATGCGCAAATCATCGATGCCTTGGAGGGTGAGCGACGCGATCCCTTTATGCTGCACTACAACTTCCCTCCCTACTCGGTAGGTGAGGCGGGACGCATCGGCTTCACAGGCCGACGAGAGATCGGGCACGGCCGACTCGCGCGCCGTGGTCTGGCTGCCGTATTACCGGGTGAAGAGGAATTCCCCTACACCGTCCGTGTCGTGTCAGAAATCACGGAATCCAACGGCTCTAGCTCTATGGCATCGGTGTGTGTGGGTTCGCTCTCCATGATGGCAGCGGGCGTACCCCTGTCTGCCCCAGTGGCCGGCATCGCCATGGGTCTGGTGAAGGAAGGCAACCAGTTTGCGGTGCTGACCGATATTCTCGGCGACGAGGATCACCTCGGTGATATGGACTTCAAGGTAGCGGGCACTGCCAAAGGTGTGACCGCGCTTCAGATGGACATCAAGATCGAAGGGATTAACGAAGAAATAATGGAGCGCGCCCTCGAGCAGGCTCTCGAAGCGCGCCTGCACATCCTCGGCCAGATGAATACGGTTCTGGACGCACCGCGCGAGATCACCTCCGAAAATGCGCCAAGCATGACCACGCTCAAAGTGGATCAGGACAAGATCCGAGACATTATTGGCAAGGGCGGTGCGACGATTCGTCAGATCACAGAAGAGTCGGGTGCGACTGTCGATATCGATGATGACGGCACGGTGAAGGTCTTTGGCCAAAACGCTGCTGCACGTGATGCTGCGATCGAGATGATTCAGGCGATCACGGCTGAAGCAGAAGTGGGTGAGATCTACACCGGCAAGGTGGCACGGATCGTCGACTTCGGTGCCTTTGTCAACATTCTGCCCGGCAAAGACGGCCTGGTGCATATCTCGCAAATTGCTGATGAGCGCGTCGAGAACGTCTCTGACTACCTCTCCGAAGGACAGGAAGTTCAGGTCAAAGTGCTCGACGTTGACCAGCGCGGGCGAATTAAGCTGTCCATGCGCGAGGTGGCTGCCGACGCTGGCACTGATTCTGTCGATGCCGACGACGCACCAGACGAGGAATCATTGGCAGAGGAGTAATCCCGCTACTCACGGATCGACGCGCTCAGTGGCGCGGCATTACAAAAAAACCGCGGTAATTACCGCGGTTTTTTTTGCCTGATCGGTGGTTACCGAATGACAATGGTATGAGCGGCGAATAAATCGCCGCTAAGCTCGTCACGCGACGCCTGCGGGAGGCTGAGTGGATGACGC
>JADHQG010000040.1 GCA_016778045.1 Luminiphilus sp.
CGGGAGCACATCATGCGATACCTCCACACAATGATCCGCGCCGCCAACCTCGATGACACCCTCGACTTCTTTGTCGACAAGCTGGGGCTGGTCGAGGCCTACCGGTATGACAATGACGCCGGCCGCTTCACACTGGTCTTTCTCAGCGCGCCGGATGATCTGGAAGGTGCCAAATCCCGGCAGGCACCACTGGTAGAGATCACCTACAACTGGGACTCCGAGACTTACGATGGCGGGCGCAATTTCGGGCACCTCGCTTATCAGGTCGACGATATCTATGCGACCTGCCAGCAGCTCCTGGATAAGGGCGTGACGCTGAACCGTCCACCGCGCGATGGACGCATGGCGTTTATCCGCTCACCCGACGGAATCTCGATCGAGTTATTACAGTCGGGCGACGCCCTGCCGCGCCAGGAGCCGTGGCAGTCGATGGAAAATATCGGGGAGTGGTAGCCCCTAACGACTAAGAAAGGCCAATATCCAGCGGGCAACACGATCTCCCTCGTGCTGGCGTGCCTCAAAGCTCGCCATGCCTTCTGCTACTCGTTCCGCACCGATCATATCGTGGCGAAAATTCATGATCTCGCGCGAGTATTCAGGAATGAATTCAGGATGGCCCTGGAAGGTCAGGATGTGATCACCCAACGTCATGCCCGCCACCTCACAGTGGTCATTGGTGGCGATCCGTTGGGCGCCGGGCGGCATCGCCATCACCTGATCCTGATGTGACGCCAGCAGGCAGAATTGATGGCTATCGGCCAGATCGAACGCCGTCTGGTCAACGTTGTAGCAATTCACACCCACGCCCCAGCCTTTATCTGACTTGCCGACTGTCCCGCCGAGCGCCTGAGCCACGAGCTGGTGGCCAAAGCAAATACCGATCACTTTGCGCCGTGCGGCGTGGCACTCGCGCACGAAGCCTTCCAATGCGCGGATCCAATCCTTGTCGTCGTAAACGCTGCTCTTACTCCCGGTAATCAAAAAGCTGTCCGCTGCCTTAACGCTGTCAGGCAGCTCTCCCGCTTCCACATTCCAAGTGGTAAACGTCAGAGTGTCGTCCTCGGCCAATAAGAGGCGTTCGAACATATCCGGGTACTCACCATAGGTGGGCACCCACTCTGGCCTGACGGAATCGGTGCGCAAAATACCGATGTGCATTCTCATCTGCTCCGCTACAACTGCTCGCCCGCGCGCAATGCGCTACGGCGCGCCAGCGTACGCCAACTTGGCAATTCTGACAAAGTCATCAAACTGACACAGTGTCGTCACGAAAACGCCACATGTCACACCTACCGTAGGCGATATGGCGATACTGTCGACGCTGCACCAGTGGGACACGCGACTGTTGAAACGGCTTTTTCAACAGGGGCAACAGCGTCGCTCACTGATACAGGTCTCAAGAATCGTGTCACGAAGTGGCGATGGGTATCTGCAAGTCGCCTTCCCCGTTACCGCCTGGTTGCTCGCCTCACCCGCGGCCTCTGCCTATACCGCCGCCCTGACGCTAGCCTTCACCATCGAGCGGGCGGTCTACCTCATACTCAAGAACGGGCTTCAGCGTCGGCGACCGCAGGAAATCATGCCTAGCTTTAGAGCGCTGGTAGTACCATCGGATCGATTCAGCTTTCCCTCGGGGCACACCTCAGCGGCATTCTGCCTAGCGACCATGACGGGCATTGTCTTTGGCGGCCCCTTCCTGACCCTCTATGGGTGGGCATGCGGGGTTGGGCTGTCGCGGATTTTATTGGGCGCACATTTTCCGGGCGACACCATTGCAGGCGCGACCATAGGCAGTGCGATTGCCATGATAGTCGCCTCGCACCTCGGCTTGTTATAGGACAAGCCAGTTGCGCATTCTCTATGGGGTCCAGGCGACGGGGCAGGGTCACATCAGCAGAGCTCGCGCCATGGCTCATGCCTTCAAACAACATCCTGATGTTGACGTCACGTGGTTGTTTTCAGGTCGACCAAGAGAGCGCCTGTTTGACATGGAGCCGTTCGGGGAATTCCAAAACCGCGCCGGGCTCACTTTTGTCACAGAAGCCGGCCGGCTTCGATACCGAAAGACCATTATGGCCAACCGCTACTGGCAGTTCATTCGCGATGTGCGACGGCTCGACGTTAAAGCCTACGACCTGGTTGTCACCGACTACGAACCGGTCACCGCCTGGGCTGGAAAACTCAAAGGGCAGTCAGTACTGGGAATCGGACATCAGTACGCCTTTGGCAAAAACACGCCTGTCGAAGGGCGATCGCTCGCCCAGCATGCCGTGATGTCTCTATTCGCACCTGTGACCCGCGGTGTAGGGCTGCACTGGTCCAACTTTGGCGCCAACGTCCTGCCACCGATTCTGGATCTGCCACCCGCGCCGCCAACCGCGGCCCAGGATCATGTCCTTGTCTACTTGCCCTTCGAAGATCAGTCTGTGGTCACGAAGTGGCTCAATGGATTTTCGGAACATCGCTTCCTGCAGTACGCGAGCACACTCCCCAATGACGAACAGGGAAATGTTGGGCGTCGTACTGCGAATATCGCCGGATTCAAGTCAGACCTTGCAAGTGCCCGTGGGGTTGTCTGTAATTGCGGCTTCGAACTGATCTCGGAGTGTTTGCATTGGCGCAAACCGGTTCTCACAAGGCCGCTGGCAAAACAGATGGAGCAGCTCTCCAATGGCGTGGCATTGGAGACCCTGCGCTATGCGACCGTTATGCGCCAAATCGACAACGAGCTGACCGCACGCTGGTTAGCGGCGCCCCCCACTGCGCCGAACCTGTCTTTTCCCGATGTCAGCGCAGCGCTGGCAAACTGGCTCGCCGATGGCGCAAAGGCTCCCGTCGCTACGCTGGGGGCGGCGTTATGGGGGAAACCCGCCGCCGTCTAAAGCTGGCAGCGCTAATACTGCTCGGCACCCTGACCGCCACCGCGGTCAACGCTGAAACGCGCTATGTCGGTAATGCCGCCTGTGCTGGCTGCCACGAGCAGGCCGCTACCGACTGGACAGACTCCCATCATGATTTGGCAATGCAGAAAGCCACGCCCGAGACGGTCCTGGGAGACTTTAACAACGCGACCTTTGATTATTTCGGCATCACCACCACCTTCAGCCAAAAAGGCGACGCCTTTTTCATCGAGACCGATAACGCCACGGGCGAGCTGGAGACTTATCCGGTCGAGTATGTATTTGGGGTTGAGCCCCTGCAGCAATATTTATTACCCCTTGGTAACGGTCGGCTGCAGGCACTCTCGGTCGCCTGGGATGCCCGGCCCGAAAGCGAGGGCGGGCAACGGTGGTACCACCTCTACCCCGGCGAGCACATCGCGGCCGGCGACCCGCTGCATTGGACGGGCGGTTTCTTCAACTGGAATACCAGCTGTGCGGAATGCCATAGCACCGACGTCGAGAAACGCTACGACGCGGTGAACGATCGGTTCGATACCCACTACGAACAAATTGATGTGGGCTGTGAGGCGTGTCATGGACCGGGAAGCGAGCACATTGCGATCGCCAACACACGCACACTGTCACCCGCTCAAACCGGATTCAAAATGAGCCTTGGAGCGAGGGGCGCATGGCAATGGGCGGACGGCGCCAATATCGCACATCGCTCTGAGACTCTGACCTCAAATCACCAGATTGATAGCTGCGCGCGCTGTCACGCCCGGCGCGGGACATTAGGCGAGTACCACCCGGGTAAGCCCCTATTAGATACCCATCGCCTGGCCGTCATCGAGGAGCCGCTTTACTGGCCCGACGGGCAGATCCGCGACGAGGTTTACGTCTACGGTTCGTTCATCCAGAGCAAGATGCATCAGGCTGGGGTCGCCTGCACCAACTGCCACAACCCGCACAGCAACCAATTAGTGTTGGAAGGCAATGGCGTGTGTGCCCAGTGCCATCTGGCCAGTACCTACGACAACCCCACACATCACCGGCATCAGCTCGCTTCGGCCGGCAGCGCCTGCGTGGACTGCCACATGCCGAGCCAGCTATACATGGGGGTCGATTCGCGGCGCGATCACAGCATGCGCATCCCGCGGCCGGATCTTTCTGTGAGCACGGGCGCGCCCAATGCCTGCAACCAATGCCATAGCGATCAGAGTGCAGACTGGGCCTATTCGGCCTTGGTGGATTGGGGCGTGCGATTTGCAGACCTTAGGAACCACCCCGCGCGCGCCTTTCATACCGCTGAGCGCGGCGATGTGCGCGCCGCGCCGGTACTGCTGGAGACGGCCAACGACGCAAAGAACACCGCGATGCTGCGCGCCTCAGCTATTACCCAGCTGGGTCGCCTGCTTCCCGAGAGACTCGTGCCCTCCCTTCCCTTGTGGTTGGAAAGTGACGACCCCCTGATTCGCTTGGCGGCGGCAGAGGCGGTAGGGCAACTGCCACCAGAACAACAGCTTGAGCGGCTCATACCGCTGAGCAAAGACCCTGTGCTGGCAGTAAGAATGGTGGCAGCAGAACAATTAGCGGGGTTGGTGCCGCCAACGGCCGGCGCGCCAGACCTATCCTCACAACAACCCTCCGCCGAGGAGCAGCCGCAAACAGCTGGCCGACTGGACGCCCTCTTTGACGAATACGTTCATGTGCAGTCCCAGCATCTCGACATGCCGTCGGTGCTTACCCAGTTGAGTGCCTTCCAGCAGGCTCGCGGCGACACCGCGGCGGCCGAGGCACTTCTGGTCTCAGCCCTTGAGAAAAACCCTCAGGCAAGTGCCAGTCGAGTGAATCTTGCGGACCTCTATCGCGCTCAAGGCAAAGAAGGAGCCGCGCGGGCAACGCTGGAGAGCGGGATACAGCTGAACAAAGAGGACGCGTCACTCTGGTTCAGCCTAGCGTTATTGGAGGTACGGGAAGGCAATGGCGAGGCCGCTCTGGGAGCTTTGGAAAAAGCCGCCTCACTGGAAGAGACGCCGAGCTACTACCACTACGTTTACGCCGTGGCACAGCACGACCAAGGAAGCCCCACCGCGGCGCTTACTACGCTTAAAGCCACCAATCGTGCTGCGCCGGGTCAACCGAACGTGCTCGCGGCCCTTATGCAATACAGCCAGCTAGCCGGCGACATGCAGGCAGCTCAGCGCTATCAAACTGAGCTACGCAATCTGGCTCAGGCAGCGGGACTGCAATAGGTAGGCGTCAGTTTGCAGCGACCAATTGCAGTGCCACCGTGACGGGGATGACCCGGCTGATGGCGTTAAGACCCGCGACCTCTTGCAGCGCGGCCACACCACCCTCTAACCCGAATTCCGCAGCATTCAATAAAATGGGCTGAGTGGTCGTCGCGCTCGCACCTTGATCCGTAACCGAAACGTTTAATTGCGCTTCCTTGGTCACGGTCTGGCCATGCAAATCGATTTTTAACGCCACATTGGTCAAGCCGCCGCTGGATAAGGCAGCGACTGCATCAGCATCCAGTTGTGCGGTGATCACTGCTTCGGGGTATAGCCCGACTTCGAACAGCATCTTCTTCATGCGCTCGTTGCGGATACCGATGTTGGTTTCAACCGAGTCCAGCGCCACCCGCACCTCAACTTCTCCTGCGTCCGTCACCGTACCGGCAATGGTCTCAAAGTGACTGACTTCGCCAATCGTATTGTTCTTGATCGACACAAACTGCACCTGCGAGCCAGGCCCGATCTGCCAATCTGCTAGCGCGGGTTGAGATAACAATGCTGCCGCGGCGCAGGCCAATGCAAAAGGCGTTTTCATGATGTGTGCTCCTTCGTGCGCGTATGCAGCGCTCGGCATAGATTGCTCACTATACGAGGCTCAAAACGCTCTGGACTCAGCGACACCCCACCGCAGCCAGAGTCGCTCCAAAACTCCAATACCTACCATCGCACTGTAGTAAAAAGCGGGGGCTAACGACGAGTGAAAACAAATATCGCGTCAGCTGGCGATGTCGGCGAGATCCCCTTTGGACTCGAGCCACGTCTTGCGATCACCAGCGCGCTTTTTCGCCAGCAGTAAATCAAACATGCTGTCGGTATCACCATCCTCATCGAGCACCAGCTGCACCAAACGACGGGTGTCCGGATCCATGGTGGTTTCACGCAGTTGCGGGGGGTTCATCTCGCCCAGACCTTTGAAGCGTTGCACTGCAGGCTTAGCACGTTTGTTCTCGGCCTCGAGTCGGTCGAGGATGCCTGTCTTCTCTGATTCATCCAGCGCGTAGTAAACCTCTTTACCGACATCGATCCGGTAAAGAGGCGGCATGGCGACGAACACGTGCCCAGCCCGCACTAATGGCCGGAAGTGACGCAAAAACAGCGCACAGATCAACGTTGCGATATGCAACCCATCTGAATCGGCATCCGCCAAAATGCACACCTTGTGATACCGCAACTGACTGAGATCAGCGCTGCCCGGATCAATTCCCAAGGCGACAGAAATATTATTGACCTCCTGAGAGGCCAGAATCTCCATGGCATCGACCTCCCAGGTATTCAGGATCTTGCCTCTCAGCGGCAGGATGGCCTGATACTCGCGGTCTCTAGCCTGCTTAGCAGAGCCGCCCGCGGAATCCCCCTCAACCAGAAAAAGTTCGCCGCGCGCAGGGTCTTCACTCGAGCAGTCGGCCAGCTTGCCCGGCAGCGCGGGTCCGGAGGCGACCTTTTTGCGCACGACCTTCTTTGCCGAGCGCAATCGGCTCTGCGCACGCTCGATGCACACCTCGGCTAATCGCTCTGCATCGGCGGTGTGCTGATTGAGCCACAGCCCGAAGGCATCTTTGGCAACTCCCGACACAAAGCCAGCCGCCTCACGGGAAGACAAGCGCTCTTTGGTTTGACCCGAGAACTGCGGATCCTGGAGCTTAGAAGATAAAACAAAGCAACAGCGATCCCACACATCTTCTGCAGTCAGCTTGACGCCTCGAGGCAGCAGATTGCGCAGCTCACAGAACTCGCGCATGGCATCCAGCAGGCCGGAGCGCAGCCCGTTCACATGGGTTCCTCCCTGCGGGGTGGGAATCAGATTGACATAAGACTCCGCCACGACCTCGCCACCCTCGGGCAACCACTGGATCGCCCAGTCCACGGCCTCGGTTTCCCCTTCAAAATGCGACCTAAACGGCGTCTCGGGTATCACCGGAAAATCGATTGTGGCGTCGGCCAGATAATCTGAAATTCCGTCTTCGTAATACCACTCGGTTTTTTCTTTTTTCTTCTCATCTGTCAGGGTCACCTTCAGGCCGGGACAGAGCACCGCTTTGGCACGCAGCGCATGGCTGAGCCGAGGGACGGAGAAGTTGGCAGAGTCAAAGTAAGAGGGGTCTGGCTTGAATCGGATGCCCGTACCGGTATTGCGTTTGCCGCAAGTACCAGTCACTTTCAAGTCAGCCGTCTTGTCACCACCAGAAAAGGCCATTGTGTGCACATTGCCGTCGCGGCGAATCGTGACCTCGAGGCTCTCTGACAGCGCATTCACCACTGACACACCCACACCGTGAAGGCCGCCACTAAATTGATAGCTTTTGTCGGAAAATTTGCCGCCGGCGTGGAGCGTTGAAAGGATGACTTCGACACCGGGCAGCTTTTGTTCAGGGTGAAGGTCGACTGGCATGCCGCGACCATCATCAACAACGCTGACGGCGCCGTCGCCGTGCAAGATGACGTCGATTTGACTGCAATGCCCCGCTAGCGCCTCATCAACCGAGTTATCAATCACCTCTTGCGCGAGATGATTGGGCCGGGTGGTATCGGTGTACATGCCGGGTCGCTTGCGCACAGGCTCGAGCCCGGTCAGGACCTCAATAGCGTCGGCGTTGTATGTCGTCATCTTCTACTTAAGCTCGTGCAATACAGTTAGGGCAGAAATACGGCGTGCTGGCAATCAACGCCCGTGTCGCGGCTTCACTCGCTAAGCGTAGCCCGGCGAATTCAAATCTACCGCAAACTTCTCATCGGTGACCCTGAGAACAGTCGTTTCCCACTGGCCTGACTCATGGAGCGCCAGCATACGACATCCCGGCGCCTGTGCGTCCACCTGAAAGTCCGATGAATTCGGCGCAAACTGGATGCAGGTCGAGGGAACCGTTAAACATTTTACGCCGTGGTAGGTCTGCGCAGAATCCTGATGGACGTGCCCAGAGATAACCACCGCCTGTTCGCCCAAAGGGGCCAGCAGACGCAGCGCTTCTAAACCATTTTCGGCGCCAATCTCATCCAGCCATGCGCATCCCACGGGCATCAGTGGATGATGCGTTGCTACCAGTAACGGCCTTCCCGTTCTCTGGGCATGATCTATTGCCTGCTCCAGCGCCTCAATTTCTGGGCTGGCCAAGTGCCCCGCCACGACGCCGGGGTGCTGGGTGTTCAACATCAGCACGTCCCAGTGGTGTAACTGCACCGCTCGCTTGAAGCGCGACTTCAGTGGATGATCGCTAGGCCAAACCGCATCGTGGTTGCCGGGTAGCCAGAAACTGGGCACGCCGAGCGGCGCCAGCGCCTCGTCAAGCCGGCCATAAGCCTCCTCCGCTTCATCACCGGCGAGGTCGCCAGTGAGCAGCAGCGCATCAATCGGGCCTAGAGTCGCCACCAAACGGCAGACGGCGGCAAGGGACCTGTCAGTATCGACACCCACCAGTTGGCCACCGGGCTCTCGCATCAAATGGGTGTCAGACAGTTGCACCACGCGGCTGGAGCCAGCCGTGTTGAGTGTGGCCACGCCACTGAGGGGGTTCATGACGAGACGGGGTCTGTGCCTGACAAAGGCGCATCACTTGACCGGCCATTAATCAGACAAAATTCCATCAGTTCGGCAGCGAATCGGTTCTGCTGGAACTTCTCGTCTCGCTGCAACATATCCGGGTTAGGGTAGCGATAACGCGCCTCGAAGCGGCGCGAGGTGCTGCAGTGCACCACCTCCGCCATTCTTGCGTCGTGGTAAAGGCGCAGATCAAGGTAACTGTTACTACCGAAATGGGACAGCGCCCCCTGATAACGCAGCCGCATGTCAGTGGTATATCGGTCACGAGCGGTGACCTCTAGCGTCACTGAGACGTCGCCAGCCTCGAAGGTACAGTGGCTTTGTTGCTCATAGGCCGGGAACAGTCGCATCAACCGATGATAATTCGCCTCGCACTGCGCATGCAGATCGGAAAGGTCTATGCGATACCCTCCCCGATGCCTGTTCGTCGCCCGCGTCTGTCGAATTCGGTCTTTCATGGCCACAGTGTAGCAAGGCCCCTGAGCGCCGCGAACTGCCAAAATGTTGTCCGATTTGATTCCTCAAAAACACCCGCCACAGTGGTAGACTCGCCATCCCAAAACAAGCAGATCCGATTAGTCATGTCGAAATTGCAACGTGTTGTTTGCCATCTCATCACCGCCGCACTCAGCGGAATGGTTGCAACGGCCGCACAAGCAGACACCTTGGTCGATATCTACGAGCTGGCACTGGAAAACGACGCTCAACTCAAAACGCAAATCGCGCAATACAACGCAGATATCGAGCTGGAAAAGCTGGCACTGGCGCCCCTTTTACCTCAGGCGCGCGCGGGTTACTCCTTCACCGATTCCGAAAACGACTCCACCAGACCCAACGTCATCTTTAGTGACGATCCCTTAAATCCCGGATTCGAGCAGGTTGATGTCACGTCAGTTACCGAAACCGAGACCGACGGCTACGATGTCAGCCTGTCGCAAACACTGTTTGACCTGTCCGCTTGGTTTGGTTGGCGCGCTGGCAAAGAGCAGACACAACAAGCCGAGGCCACTTTATCTGCGGCACAGCAGGATCTGATTGTCAGGGTGGTGCAAGCCTACTTTGGCGTGCTCCGCGCTCAGGACAATCTGCGGGCCTCTCAAGCACAGGAACGCGCTTTTGAACGTCAATTGGAGCAGACCCGCCAGCGGTTTGAAGTCGGCTTGATCGCCATTACCGATGTGTATGAAGCCGAGGCCGCACGTGATCTGGCTCAGGTGAACCGCATTGTTGACGAGAACAATGTGGCCGTTGCCAAGGAGAACCTGTCGGTACTCACCGGTCAAACACCTGGCGCGCTATATATACTGGGTGAAGAATTTGACCCGCGTCCACCCGAGCCTGCCGACCGCGCCGCCTGGGTCGACTTTTCCATGTCGAACAACTACCGCCTCGCTGCCGCGCGCTTCGCCGAAGAGGCTGCCAGACAGAGCGCCACCTCTTCACGCATGGGGCACGCGCCAACCGTGACGGCGAGCTACAGCTATCAGGACAGGGAGACGACCGGCAGCATCAGGCAAAATCCTGAGAGCCAGTTCAACTTCCCGCCGGATTCGGAGCAGACCAATGAAACCTGGCAAATCCGATTTGACTTGCCATTGTCGACGGGCGGTGCGATCAGTGCGAGCCGCCGACGGGCTGCCGAGCAGTTCAATGCGGCCCGAGAATCTCGGATAAATCTGACCCGCAATACGGTGACGCAAGCGCGATCACTTCACATGACCGTGATGTCGGATGTGTCGCGCGTTAAGGCCCAAAAACAGTCGATTGTCTCCAGCCAAAGCGCGCTGGATGCCACGCAGGCCGGGTACGAGGTCGGGACGCGTAACATCGTTGACGTGCTCAATGCGCAGAACACACTGTTCCGGTCGCAGCGCGACTATGCCAATAGCCGCTATGACTTCATTATTAACTCGCTGCGGCTGAAAGAGGTGGCCGGCACACTGTCGCCAGAGGATATTGCACGGCTCGAAGGCTTTCTCCTACCGCCCCCGCCTCCGACCGCAACCAGTAGCGAGTAATTCAGGGCAAGTGGGCCGATAAAACGGCCCATTGCCGGCCCAGCACGTCTCCCTGACTCAATTGATATGCCTGGGCACGGCGGCCCATCTCAGCCGCCTTTGTGATGCCTGCTTCATCAGCCAACAGACTGACGACTGCCGCTGTCAGTGAATCGGCGTCAACCCGAATCGCCGCCGCTTGCTTAAATAAATCGCGGTAGATACGGGCGAAGTTAAACGTATGGGGCCCAGTCATGATCGGCAGCTGCCACGCGGCAGCCTCCAGCGGGTTATGCCCCCCATGCGGCACCAGGCTCCCGCCAATCAACACAACATCGGCGCAACCGGTTATGGCGCCCAAATGCCCCAAAGAATCGACTACGACAATGTCATCCTCAGCGACCAGCGCCGAGCCCGGATCGCCGTCATCGGCTTGCGCTGCCCGCAGTGCACTGTGACGCACCACCCGATACGGGGCGATTTCTGGCAACGTCAGCACGCTGGCAACTCGCTCAGGATGCCGCGGCGCGAGGATCAACAACGCGGCCGGTAATACGCTTTTCAATTTGGAAAAGGCTTCCAGCACTATCACCTCCTCACCCGGATGTGTGCTGGCTGCGAGCCAGGTAGGACGGCCAGCACCGCCGGGACCCAGGAGCGCCCGCTCGCTCAGACCGGCCCCTCGCAACGCATCAGCGTCGAGCGCAAACTTCAGACTGCCAGTGACCGTCAACGCCTCGGGTTTCACACCCAATACCTTGAGCCTGCGCGCATCAGCAGGGTGCTGCGCTGCCACCGCTGAGAACTGGGCAAGTGTGTGCCGCGTCAGCGATGCCAATCGCGCGTACCCGCGCGCCGAGCGCGCAGACATGCGCGCATTCAGAAGAACAGTCGGCACGCCCCTTGCCGCGGCTTGGGTCAGGATGTTCGGCCAAATTTCAGTTTCGACGAACGCGCTAAGCGCCGGGTGCCAATGGTCAAAAAAACGTTTTACTGCGCCGGGTGTATCGAAGGGCGCCCAGTCCCAATCAACGCTGTTTCCCAGTTTTTGTTGCACTTGGTCAGCGCCTGTGGGTGTGGTGGAGGTGATCAAAACGCGTAAGTCAGGGCGTTCCGCCAGTAAGCGCTCGATCAGGGGAATGACCGCCAGTGTCTCGCCCACAGACACCGCATGAATCCAGATGCGCTGCCCTGCGTGTTCTGGCCGATCATGGCCATACCAACCAAAACGCCGCCGGATATGAGAGCGGTAGCCTGCATGGTCGCGACTCCGCCACAACAAGCGAAGCACTACCACTGGCACGAGCAAGCGCATGGCTGCGGAGTACAGTCGGCGACCCAGCTGCGTTCGACAGTTTCGCGCGCTCAAGACAATCGTATACTCACAGTCCTCACGCGCCGAGCGTATCACGGACAGGTCTATGACTCTGAGCCCTCCCCAGCCCCCTGCCCCGTCAGTGCGCGGATTTCTCCCTGATCACGAGGGCCAACAACTTTACGACTGGGCGCTGGAAGCGGCCCTACTGGGACCCCTGCTGGAGATCGGGAGTTATTGCGGGCGATCCACTATTTGGCTGGGGCAAGCGGCACGGGCGAGGAACACGGTGGTCCTCGCCGTCGACCATCACCGAGGCTCGGAAGAACATCAGCCGGGAGAAAGCCACCACGACCACGATTTGGTCGACGCTTCGGGACAGTTCAACACCTTCAATGAGTTCAGAAGCAACATTGAGGCCGCGCGGATTAGCGAGGCGGTGATTCCCATCGTCTGTGGCAGTGACGCCTTGGCAGCCCACTGGTGCGGCGATCTGGGCATGGTCTTTATTGACGGCGGGCACAGCCTTGACGCGGCACTGACCGATTACCGTGCCTGGGCGACGCGCATCCGGCCGGGGGGTATCTTGGCGATCCACGATGTGTTTCCCGATCCGGCAGACGGCGGACAAGCGCCCTACACCATCTGGCAGCTGGCGGCTCAATCCGGTCTCTTCGAACCACTAGGTACCACCGATACGCTTCGCGGTCTGAGGCGTCTCCAGCCCTGAGCCAGTGGTTGGCGTCAGCAGAGCCAGCACACTTGAGCGATCGCCATGTCATGACCAACGGCAAAAGCGCTCTCCGGCGCGATCGTTAAGCCGTTCGTAAATTCAATTCGTCTCGCTTGCGGGTCAATCGTCTAGGGTTGACGATAAAAATAGCCCGCTGGCGGCGGTGTGGCGAGTCAAAGCATCTACCGCGAGGAAAACCGCGCCCGCTGTCCACGTCGGCTTCTCTTTTGGCCACAGCACCTGCTCGGCAAACTGATATCCCGTCCACCAGGCGCCATCTGTGTCACGCCACTGGGTCAGCCAGCTAAAGAGCTCTGCAGCCTGTTCGCGTTCCCCCACTGCAAGGAGCGCCAGCGTCAATTCGCAGGATTCCGCCACCGTGGCCCAGGGTTGATGATTCTCACAACGGCAACCAATGCCAGGCTCTACAAACTCAGACCAACGCTGCGCGAGGCGCTTCTTGGCCTGCTCTCCCACAACCCAGCCGGCGAGAATGGGATAGAACCAGTCCATGGCATATCGGGATTTGCTTTCCCATGTGCGATCAAAACGCTCCGGTCGATCTTTGAGCGCTTGACCGAGCCGCGTGCGTGCTGCCCGCCAAAGAGGGGCCGACTGACCCGTGTGCTCTGCGATCAAAATAGCGCACTCCAAAGATTTGTAGAGTGAGCTGCAACCGGTGACCAGCGCATCTCCCAACGGCGCGCCGTCGGGGTCTACCGCCCAATCGATATCGCCCTCGGGGTTTTGATAGCGGAGCACAAAATCGATCGCCTTTGAGACTACAGGAAACAGGCGCGACAGGAAGGCTTCATCCTGAGTGATCAAAAAATGATGCCAGACGCCGGTCGCCACATAGGCCACATAGTTGGTCTCGCGGCGATCAACACTCCGATCTGGCTCGCCAGATCGATAGCACGCCCACCAACTGCCGTCGTCCAGCTGCGTATTGGCAAGCCAGTAATAAGCGCTCAGCGCGGCGGCATGCTCGCCGGCAATGCTGAGCCCCATGGCAGCCTCGGTGTGATCCCAAGGATCGGTGTGACCGCCCTCGAACCACGGTATCTCACCTGAGGGCCGCTGGCTGGCGAGCAAAAAGTCGACGCTGGGTCGCAACCACTGAGCTGGATACGCACCAATACTCAGCAATGGCGCGTTCATGCTGCCACCTCAACCGGCTTGGTGAAATAGAAAACGACGCTCTTACCCATCACAGGATTGAGCAAAGCGTCGAAGGCGCGCGTTAACCAGGGGCGGCTCATCAAATCCCAGACCAGGAGCTTGTGATATGTCTGCACCACCCAGGGCTCGGTCTCCTTTCGCCAAAACAAGCACTTCAGCCACCAATAAGGAACATGGAGCGCGTGGGCACTGCCTTTGCTGTTAAACAGAAACCCCTCTCTCACTACCTCACGCCGCAGATGTGTGGCGTCAAAAATGCGAATGTGGCCGCCGGGTGTAGTGCGATAGCCCTCGCTTAACTGCCAACAAACCCACTCAGGCCACTGTCTGGGCACGCTGATACACAGGCGTCCTCCGGGCTTGAGCACTCGCTTGATCTCCGCAAGCACCAGTAGATAGTTGGGAATGTGCTCCAGAATCTCGCTGGCGATCACAGCATCGACGCTGGCGTCAGCCAGCGGCAAGGCGGTGGCATCACCCGCGGCGAATCCGACTACCCCGCCAGGAGCGTGAACCTGCATGTCTTCAATACGACCAGACGCAGTGCCCAGATCCCGCTCTGACAGGTCTACCCCCAGCGCTTGCACCCCGTCGAGCAAATAGGTCGCCAGAGTATGTCTCCCCTCGCCACACCCCACATCGAGGCAAATCTGACCGGGCGCCAGCGCCAATTTATCCAGATCGACCGTCAGCATGCGGCAATGCAAGCCTTGTACTGCGTCAGCATTTGTTTTGCGCACACAGACCAACAGTAATGTTCTTCCACACGCTGCCGTCCGCGCACCGACAGCGACGCCGCCAAAGGCTGATCTGACAATACCCGCGCTAACGCCGCCTCCAATGCGGCGCTGTCGCCCGCAGGGACCAATAAACCGCCGTCGGCCACCACCTCGGCAAGAGCGCCGCCGTCACTGGACACCAGTGGAATACCGGCTGCCATCGCCTCGACAGCCGGCAGACCGAACCCTTCATAGAGAGAGGGCACGACCGCCACGGCACTCTCGGCATACAACCGATTGATATCCTCGTGACTGGCGTCTCCAACAAACTGAATAACATCATTTAAACCAAGGCGATTAATCAGGGCTTCGGTATCACCGCCCGGTTTGGGGCGCGCAATCAACACCAGTCGGCGTGAGGCATCCGCCGCATGGAGGTTTTTAAAGGCACGTAACAGTACGGGGAGCCCTTTTAGTGGCGCATCGGCAGACGCGGTGGCAATCAGCTGTCCGGGACGCCTTTGGACATCGGGTAATGGGGTAAACAGGCCCGTGTCGACACCGTTGGGGACTACGTTGAGCGCACTCGGTAGCACACCGAAGTCGGTGGCGATATCGTTGGCCGACAAGCGCGATACCGTCACAACATGGTTCAGTCGCGAGGCGACGTTTGCCTGCATTGTCAAAAAGCTGTGCCAACGGCGAATCATGGCCCGCCTCCACCAGCGGGATTCACCATCCAGCGCGACCCGGAGGTCACGGGTGATCGGGTGGTGGATGGTTGTGACCACAGGCAGCCCGGCACGTTGCACATCCACAATCCCGTTAGCCAGGGTTTGGTTATCGTGTACCACGTCAAAATCAGCTGCATGATCCAATAGCCAATCGCACACCCGCTCACCGAACGTTGCCGGTTCGGCGAAGCCACCAGTGAGTTTGCTCAGCCATTCACGGCGACCCAGTGGGTCGCTAAGCTCTGCGCGCGTCACGCTCCACAGATCCCGAGCGTACAGATCAAGGCTGGGTAATTTCACGAGCCTGATGCCGCCTACCAGGTTGGGGTACGGCGGCCCGGAGATCACCGTCACATCGTGGCCCAGCATCATCAGCGCCTGACTGAGGTAGCGGATATAGACCCCCTGCCCCCCCGAAAAAGGGGCGGAGCGGTAGCCCAACAGCGCGATGCGCAGCCGCCCACCTTCGGGCACGACGGCTTCGGCTTCAGCAGCATTTGGCGAAAATAACGGTGCGTTAATGGGGGAACTCCGGGCAGGTAGCCAGTATTGGCAGTTACCGTGCCATATTATCGGCCGGCCGCATCAAAGTATAGCGACACCAGTCTAGCGGCGGCTCGCCAAGTCTGCCATCGGCCTGTAAACTCTGCGGCCCCGCCAGCAGATCCCGAGACCATGGCTGAGCTTACTGCATACAAAGGCATCATTCTCGCCGGCGGATCCGGCACCCGACTGCACCCCCTCACCACCACCGTCAGCAAGCAGCTGATGCCCGTGTATGACAAACCCATGATTTATTACCCACTGGCGACGCTGATGCAATCGGGTATCCGGGACATTTTGGTCATCACGACACCCCGGGACCAGTTGGCCTACGCCGACTTGCTGGGTGACGGCAACCAATGGGGCATCAGCATCCAGTACACGGTGCAGGCCAGCCCCGATGGCCTTGCCCAAGCTTTTCTGTTGGGTGAGGACTTTATTGGTCAGGATCCCGCCTGCCTCGTGCTGGGCGACAACATCTTTTACGGTGCCGGCTTCACCACCAAACTCAAACGCGCTGCACAATGCACGGCGGGCGCATCGGTCTTCGCCTATTACGTGCAAGACCCTGAACGGTACGGGGTTGTAGAATTTGACACCGAGGGGCGGGCAGTCGGCATCGAGGAAAAGCCGAC
This sequence comes from Luminiphilus sp., assembly GCA_016778045.1. GTDB lineage: Bacteria > Pseudomonadota > Gammaproteobacteria > Pseudomonadales > Halieaceae > Luminiphilus. Next base: position 16,573 of record JADHQG010000040.1, read on the forward strand.
ACAGCCGCGCTCCCATTACGCGGTGACCGGACTGTATTTTTATGACAACGATGTCGTCACCATCGCCAAGGACATCAAGCCGTCACCGAGGGGTGAGCTGGAAATTACCGATGTCAATCGCCGCTACCTGGAGCAAGGCACGCTGCAGGTAGAGCTCATGGGTCAAGGCACGGCTTGGCTCGATACAGGCACACACCAGTCTCTCCTCGACGCCGGCAATTTTATTCGGGTGATCGAGGAACGTCAGGGACTCAAAGTCGCCTGCCTAGAAGAAATTGCCTACCGGCTCGGATACATCGATGCAGAGCAAGTACTGGCGCTCGCCGCCCCCCTGATCAAGAGCGGGTATGGCGCTTATCTCGAGACCATGGTCAGTGACGGGGGGCCGGTATTCGATGAAAGCTGAGGCCACGCCTCTGAGTGGCGTCACGCTCATCAAGCCCACGGTGCACGGCGATGCCCGCGGGTTCTTCCTCGAGACATGGCGCGCTGACCGCTACGCTGAGCTGGGCATTACGCTGCCATTTGTCCAAGACAACCACAGTCGCTCTTGCCAAGGCACGCTCCGAGGACTGCACCTTCAAACCCAAAAGCCGCAGGGCAAGCTCG
>JADHQG010000041.1 GCA_016778045.1 Luminiphilus sp.
CAGGGCGGCGAGGTGAATAATCGCCTCGATGTTGTGTGTCTCTGCCACCTCAAGCAGGCGCTCAAAATCCGTGATGTCGCCCAGCTCCCAGATGACGGCCTCCGCGTCGGACATAATTAGATGCAGACGCTCGCGATTCTCGGCGATGTCGAATACCACGGGGGTGGCACCCAACTCTCGCAGCTGTTTGACCACCCAGGCGCCGATACAGCCCGCAGCCCCGGTGATGAGTACCGGCTTGCCGGCGAGCTCTGCGCTGTAATTCATGACGATTTGCTCTCCAACTTGTCGCTGAAGCTCACCAGCCGCTCGATCGCCTTGTTGATGCGGGCGCTGAGCTCAGCGGGATCATCTTCCAGCGCGATCTCACCCAGCAGGCTCTCCAGACGCGCCTGAGTCCGCCAGATCTCATGGCGGGCAAGTTCCGGGCAGATGCCCGGATCATCCCAGTCGGCCATGTTGAGGGTGTTGGTGCTATCCGGCGCGTTCGCGGGCAGCACCTCAAACGAGGGGATCAGGGTGATGCGGTCGGCGCGCTCGAGTAGCCGGCAGGCGCGGTGAAAAATCATGGTGCCCTGCTGCATAAAGCCAAAACCCGCCTCAGGAAACGGAATCGTCATGACCCGGTCCTCAGGCAGCGCCGTGTCGACACCTTCTTCTCCGGTAATCCCCAGTAGCGCCTGGCCTTCCTGCTTGGTGCCATGGAAGTACTGAAACTCGCCCCCCTTCAAAACGGTAGGGTCGGTGATCATCATAACGATATCGAAGGCCACCGAATCCACGTGCCAGGTATCGACTGCGCGGGAGATGTCCTCTGGCGCGTAGTTGATACCGCAGGCCACGGCGGGGACGGAGTGGCGACCGAGGGGAATGCCGGCAATCGCTGACAGATGCGCCGCCAGCTCAGGGCTGTCGCAGAAGTCACGAATGAATTGCGAGCGATACCCTGCGCCGCGCGCGTAGCTCCCGAGGCGGTTGGCGCCGGTGCCTTCGCTGGCGTTTCGGTTGTGGTAAATCTCGTCGCACACGTGGCGCATGGCCGCGACGCCTTTTTTCGACAGAATACGAAAGGCGTTACTCACCGCAAAGGCCGACGCGCACTGGTCGAGATCTGCCTCCTGATACCCCAAGGTGGCCAGGTCCGTGGTCTCGGTCGGCATTTCGAGTGCCAAATGCTGGCCGGGATCGAAGGTGGGCTCGTCTGCCAAAGGCAGATAGTCAGATGGTCTGCCAGCGGGGAAGGGGAGCGTGTTGGCGGTTGCGGTCATGGCGAATTGGCGAGCGGTTGATGTTCAGGCGCCGGTGCGCGAGTTGCGACGACGTCGCCGTTTGGGCGCATCCGAAGATTCAACCACTTTGGCTTCCGGCGGAGCAACCACCGAGAAAAGATTGGGGAAGGGGTCGCTCTGGTGAGGTAAACCCATGGCGCCCACAAAGTGGGCCTGGAAGTCGGCGGCTACCGCGGTCTCGATGCGCTCGGCCTTGGCGATGGTCGCCGCGATCTCAAGGCGCGCATTGCGGTCCAGCAGCGCCATGCGAGCGCCAGCCCCTGCGGCATTGCCTGCCGAGGTGACCTGTTCCAGGTCGCAGTCGGGGATGAGCCCCAGCACCATGGCATGGCTCACGCTGATGTGGCTGCCGAAGGCGCCCGCGAGCCGAATCCGATCAACGGTCGTCACGCCCATCTCATCCATCAGTAACTTGATGCCGGCGTAGAGCGCTGCTTTGGCGAGCTGAATTTGTCGCACGTCATTCTGTGTCACCAATACATCCGATACCTCAGGATCACTTGATTCGTGCAACACATAAGAGAAGGTGCGGCCGTCGGCCTTGATGCGTTGGGTGCGCTCAGCCAAGGCACCGTCGACCACGCCATCGGTAGAGAGTATGCCGGCGAGGTACATCTCGGCGACCACCTCAATAATCCCCGAGCCGCAAATGCCTGTGACGCCCGTACCCGCCATGGCCTCGGTAAAGCCGGGTTCGTCAGACCAGAGGTCGCTGCCGATGCACTTGAAGCGGGGTTCCAGCGTGTCGCGATTGATTTTCACGCGTTCAATGGCGCCGATCGTCGCGCGTTGTCCACTGCTGATCTGTGCACCCTCAAACGCGGGCCCCGTGGGGCTTGAACACACCAGTAGCCGTTTATTGTTGGCCAGCACGATCTCGGCGTTGGTGCCGACATCGACGACCAGTGTCATGTCTTCATGACGGTCAGGTGCCTCGGCCAGAATCACGCCCGCTGCGTCAGCACCCACATGACCGGCGATGCAGGGCAGGCAGTAGAGCCGCGCCTCGGGGTGTGCGCTCAGACCCATTTCGGCGGCGCGGGTGTCGATCGCGTCACTGGTGGTCAGTGCAAACGGTGCGGTGCCGAGGTTGACCGGGTTAATGCCCAATACAATGTGGTGCATGATCGGGTTCGCCACCAAGGCGATTTCGAGAATGTCCTCGACCTGATTCGACGCCTCGCTTGTGAGTTCCACGAACAGCCCGTTGATCGCCTCGCGAATCGCGCTGGTCAGTAATTCGGCGCCTTCGGGGTGCATCATCACGTAGGAGACCCGGCTCATCAGATCCTCGCCGTAGCGAATCTGGGGATTCATTACGCCCGCCGAGGCCAGTACTTCGCCGGTATTGAGGTCGCAGAGGTGCGCCGCGACGGTGGTGGAGCCGACGTCAATCGCAATGCCGCGTGGCTGATCGAAAAGACCCGGCCAGATGCCAGTGATGAGATGTTCCTGATAGACCGCTACCGTGATACCGCGGTCTTCACGTGTTAGTGCGGCCTGCAGGGCATGCAATTGCGAGTTGGCTAGTGTGAGTCCGGTCACCCCCCACTCGCGCTCGAGAGCCTCAAACAAAAACTGCATCTCGCCGCGCGGGTCTTCAAGGCTAGGCGCTTCGATCTGCACATAGTAGAGCCGTGTGGCAGTATCGAGACGGATATCCCGGGACTCCATCTCTTTGCGCACGATCTGCCGGTGCACCTGACTCTCTGCCGGGACATCGATCACCGCATCATCGAGCAGGGTGGTGTGACAGCTAAGTCGGCGGCTTTCTTTTAACGGGCCTTTGCGCTCCTCAAATTTCTCCTCCGTCACCGAGAACGGGGACAGGTGGTCGACGTTGGATTCAATCTGGTGCTTGGCGAAAGAGCCGGTGACACAGCTGATCTGACATCGACCGCAGAGACCGCGCCCGCCGCAGACCGAATCAATATCGACACCGAGCGAGCGTGCAGCGTCTAAAAGTGGGGTGCCGCGCGGAAAGAACCCGCGGCGGCCTGAGGGCATAAACAGAACTTTAACGTCGTCCTCAGCCAAGGATCAGGCGCTCCTGCGTCGTCGGCCGGAACGCCGGCCACCTCGACCTTCACCCTCGGCAGCGGGTTCGCGGTAGGCGCGAATCCAATTTGTACAATCGGGGTCGTGCCCCATCATTACATCGCCACCACGCACCGCCTGCATGACCTCCGGGTGCAGCGGGCTAGTAATCGCTGAGGTCATCCCTGCGCCCATCGCCATGGTCAGGAAAGCGGAATTGATGCCGTTGCGGTTGGGCAGGCCAAAGCTCACGTTAGACGCACCACAGGTGGTGTTCACCTTGAGCTCATCGCGGAGGCGTCGCACCAGCGCCATCACCTGCACGCCGGCGGTATTAATCGCGCCAATAGGCATCACCAGCGGGTCGACCACGACGTCACTGTAGGGGATGCCGTAATCCGCAGCCCGCTCAACGATCTTTTTGGCCACCGCAAAGCGCACGTCGGGGTCTTCAGAAATACCGGTCTCGTCGTTGGAAATCGCCACTACCGCGGCTTTGTGTTTGGCAACCAGGGGCAACACGCGCTCGAGCACCTCGTCCTCACCGGTCACCGAGTTCACCAGCGCTTTGCCCTGATAAACCGCAAGGCCTGCCTCGAGGGCTTCCACGATAGACGAGTCGATGCTGAGCGGCACGTCGGTAATGGACTGCACCAGCTGCACGGCCTCGGCCAGAATGCGCGGCTCGTCTGCCAGTGGAATACCGGCGTTCACGTCCAGCATATGGGCGCCTGCAGCTACTTGTGCCAGTGCATCGGATTCGACCCTGCTGTAATCACCGTTCTTCATTTCCTCGGCGAGAATCTTGCGACCCGTGGGGTTAATGCGCTCGCCGATAATGACAAAGGGCTGGTCGAAGCCAATGTGCACTTCCCGGGTCGCTGAGCTAATCGTGGTTGTCGTCATGAGTGTGGCCTGAAGTGATTTGCAGTTATTTGAAGTGACATATAGGTAAGGGAATTAGTAGCGAGTGATAGTGAGTCGACCTTGGCCAAGGCAATCGGCTACGGAGCCGGTCGCCACGGTTCTCTGCCGCTCAGGGCGTTGGAGCGGGCAACGATCTCGCCGATCCGGTCTTCCATGCGGTAAGCCATGATGTGCACGCCACTCACGCCCTCGATCTCGCGGACCTGCTCGATCAAATCGACGCAAAGATCCACGCCTTCCTGTTTTTGATCTTCGGCGCCGGCCAAGCGTTGAATCACGTCATCGGGAATATGCACGCCGGCGACGTTCTTGCGGATCCATTCTGCGGCCTTGGCGGAAGCGAGGGGGCCGACACCGGCCAGGACATAGGCTTTTTCCAGCAGACCCATATCACGCACCTGCGCCATAAAGGTTTTCATGCGCTCCACGTCGAAGCAGTACTGGGTCTGGATAAACTGCGCGCCGGCGGCGATCTTCTTGGCCATGCGGTGGGGTCGAAAATCCAGAGGCGGTGCAAAGGGATTCGCCGCGCCGCCCAGAAAAAGTCGCGGAGGCGAGTTGATGGCCCGACCGCTCAAAAACTGCTGCTCATCACGCATGTGGCGCACCATACTCAGCGCCGAAATGCTGTCCATGTCGAAAACGGGCTTGGCCTCGGGGTGGTCGCCCGACTGCACACCGTCGCCGCTCAGACACAGGACATTACACACGCCCATGGCCGCCGCGCCGAGAATGTCGCCCTGCATGGCGATACGGTTACGGTCGCGGCAGGACTGCTGCAGGATCATGGCATAGCCGCGTCGGGTCAGCAGTGAGCAGATCCCCATGGACGACATGTGGCAGTTGGCCCCCGAGCTATCGGTAGCATTGATGGCATCCACGTAGCCGTCAAATAAGGCGGCGCGCTCATAAACATCTGCCGGGTCGGCCGAGTCCGGCGGCGCAATTTCTGCCGTGACCGCGAACTGGCCTGCGCGTAGCACGCGCTCAAAGCGGCCGGGGGAGGTATGCCCGGGCAGGATCGGCAGGTTTTCGCCGGGAGCCGGTTCATCGTCGAACTTCACGCTGACTCTCCCGTGCGCAGTCGCAGGGCGCGGAGCCAGGCGCTGCGACCCTTCAGGCGGTTATCCACCGGCGGCTGGATAATTTTAATGGTGTCCTCGGGGGTGCCGATTTTCTGGCTGCCCTCCCAGGCGTTGACCCACACACAGGTCATCTCGGGCTTGATCTCGCAGCCGCCGTTCTGACGCACGCCGCCACAGGGTCCGTTGCGCAGGGTTTTAGGGCAGTTCATGGGGCAGGCCATGCCGGTCTCACCCAGCGTGCACTGCCCGCAGGATTGTGAGTCAAACAAAAAGCCCTTTACCGCGCCTTCCACCGCGGCGAAGGGCTTGTCGAGCCGCTCGTGGCCGATGGCTCTCAACAATGGGTTAAAGAGGGCGAGGGTGCCTTCGAGCGCGGCGTAGCATTTTTTCAGCCAGCCTGCGTTGCGAATAGACCAGAGGCGAACCGCTTTCATTCGGCCACCTCGGCAAACCCTTTTTGCTTTACAAGTAGAGCGAGTTGCTCGTCGGATACCTGCGACTCAATCTCCTCACCCAGGCGCTGTGCGATCTCTTCGAGCGCGCCTTCTGCCTCGATGGGGGTCGTAACCCGGCGCCACTCCTCCAGGTAGGCGTCGCTGCCGCCTTTGCCAGCGCGCATCGCTGCGCGGTCGATGGCCTCCTGAAAGCGGGCGGTCAACATGTACTTGCCGCGGTCGCGGCCGCGCTTGATCAGCACCTGCGAGGGAATGTCACGCCATAAAATATCAATGCGCTGCATGGGCCGCCCCTGCGCTGCTCGCATTACCTTTAGCGTCCTGCCACCGCAGTACCTGACCGGCTATTGCCGACTGCAGATCTCCCATGCCGGTCTGAATCACCTCCAACGGCAGCGCAAGCTGATCCGCCGCGCGCTGGGCGCCAGCCACTAAGGCGGCGTCCTCGGTTTGCGCGAGGTACACCACCCGTGTGTAATGGGCGAAGAGCGTCTCCCGCAATGTGGGATGCGTGTTCAGCTTTAAATCCTCGATCACCAATCGATCAAAATGCCGCACCAAAAAGTCGGTGAGATAAAACGTACCCGGCTCGGCGTCTGCCAACGCGTGGAAGACGTTTGCGGTGGCATAGAATTCGTAACAATGGGCGCCGGGTAAACGAGCCACCTGCCAGCGTTCCAGCACGGCATCAAGTCGTCCACCGGTGCCACAGTCGGCATACGCCACAAATCGATGATCGTATTGCTCGGCATGGCGCTCGAGCAGTGCCTCGACGCGCCCCGGGATGTCGTCGGGGCGGTTATGCAGCGCAGCATCCAGACACTGAATGTCGAGATGATCCCAACCATTGGCGGTTTTCAGCGCGTCGACTTCCCGCGCGAGGGCTCCGCAGGCGATGACCAGAATGGATGCGGGCATCGCCGTGAAGGTCAGGCGCTCTGTGCCAGCCGGCGCTCACCCACCATGCGCACGGCGGTGGTGGCGGCTTCGGCGGCATCGCGGCAGTAGGCATCTGCGCCCACGGCCTGGCCAAACTCTTCGTTCAGCGGCGCGCCGCCCACCAGCACGATGTAGTCATCGCGCAGGCCTTTTTCTACCAGCGTGTCGATCACCACTTTCATGTAGGGCATGGTGGTCGTGAGCAGGGCCGACATACCCAGGATGTCAGGCTTGTGCTCTTCAAGGGCGGCCAGATAATCCTCGACAGCATTGTTGATGCCAATATCGTGCACCTCAAAGCCCGCGCCCTCAAGCATCATCGCGACCAGGTTTTTACCAATGTCGTGAATGTCGCCTTTAACAGTCCCGATGACCATGGTGCCAAGGGGCTTAGCACCGGTTTCGGCGAGTAGGGGGCGCAGGATCGCCATGCCGCCTTTCATGGCGTTGGCGGCGAGGAGTACCTCCGGCACGAACAGGATGCCGTCGCGGAAATCGATGCCGACAATGGTCATGCCATCCACAAGCGCCTTACCCAGCACATCCTCGGCACCCCAGCCACGGTCCAGAAGTATCTGGGTACCCTCCACAATCTCTTCCGTCAGGCCGTCATACAGGTCATCGTGCATCTGCTGGACGAGGTCTTCGTCCGAGAGCTCTGACAGGACGATATCGTCTTCTTCGTCTGACATGGCAGGATCTCCTCTCAGTAGTCCCGGTCGGCAAATGACGCTTTCTGTTTCGTCATAAATGCCTGCAGTGCTTCATCAATAGCCGGATCCAGCTCTGGAGCCTGATATTCGGCCAGCATTTGTTTCCACAGCGCGTTGGCGCGCTGCGCCGTATCGAGGCTGCCCTCGGCAGACCACTGCTCGTAGCTGTTGTTGTCCGCCACGGTGGAGCGATAGAAAGCAGTTTCGAAGTTGGCCAGCGTGTGCGCTGAGCCCAAGAAATGTTTGCCCGGCCCGACCTCTTCAAAGGCTGACATCGCCTGACCGTTCTCGGACACATCCACCCCGTTCAGGAGCACAGCGATCATGCTCGCCTGGTCGCAGTCCATGATGAATTTCTCGTAGCCCATTGCGAGGCCTCCCTCAAGCCAGCCCGCGGTGTGTAGCATAAAGTTCACGCCGGCCAGTGCGGAGGTTTGCAAGGTGTTTGCTGCCTCGTAGGCCGCCTGGGCATCGGGCAGTTTGGAGCCACACAGGCCGCCGCCGCTTCGGAAGGGCACGCCCAGTCGTCGTGCCAGTGCGCCGGCCGCGTAAATCACCATGCTGGGTTCGGGTGTGCCGAAGGTCGGCGCGCCTGTGGCCATGGAGACCGCGGCCGCAAAGGTGCCGAAGATGACCGGGCAGCCAGGACGAATCAGCTGTGTCAGGGCAATCCCTGCCATTGCCTCGGCAAGAATCTGCGTGACGGTGCCGGTCACTGTGACGGGTGACATGGCACCCGAGAGGATGAAGGGCGAGACCACTGTCGCCTGATTGTTCTTGGCGTAAACCTTGAGCGAGCCCAGCATGGTGCTGTCGAACACCAGCGGCGAGTTCACATTGATCAGGCTGGTGAGTACACAGTTTTGGTCGACAAACTCGTCGCCGAAGACGATCTTCGCCATGTCCACCGAGTCCTGCGCACGACGCCAATGCGTCACCGAGCCCATCAGCGGCTTGTCGCTGTACTTGAAGTGGCTGTAGACCATGTCGTAGTGACGCTTATTCACCGGCAGGTCTACGGGCTCACAGACGGTACCGCCCGAGTGGTGTATGCCGGGCGCCATGTAGGCGAGCTTCACAAAGTTCTGAAAGTCTTCGATTGTGGCGTAGCGGCGGCCTTTGTCGAGGTCATGCACGAAGGGCGGTCCGTAGGCGGGTGCCAGCACCGTACGCTTGCCGCCGATGGTGACACTGCGCTCGGGGTTGCGGGCGTGCTGCACGTACTCACTGGGCGCCGTCGCCTGAATGATCTGCCGGCACATCCCGGTCGGGAAGCGCACCCGGGTACCGTCGATATCGGCGCCGGCTTCTTTAAACAGGTCGAGGACTTCGGGATCGTCAAGAAAGTCGATGCCAATCTCAGCCAGCAGCCGGTCGGCGTTGTGTTCGATCAGTTGCAGATTTTCTTCGCTGAGAATCTCAACGTAGGGGATGTTGCGTTCGATGAAGGGTGCGGGGGCTGTGGCAGACTGGCCCCGAGCCTCACGTCGTCCGGCCCGACCCCCGCCTTTTCGTCTGCTCGCACGTTCACTCATCGCGCTACTTCTTTCACGAGGTGTAGATCACCTCTTGCCTTTGTTCCGGTCTGATCGAGCCACCTCTGCGGGTGTTAATACTCGATGTTGCCGGGCCAAGACGAACCCCGAAAGCATTCGTTTATTTTACTGGCAAAGCCCGTAAAACGGTACTTTTTTCGCCGCAACGCCCCCGCAAATTCTGGGCGCTACTGTGGAGCGATTGGGGCTTTCAGGATTGGCCTAAACCGACACGCATCAGACCAAAAGCGACATGAAAAAAATGAAAAATTTTGCCAGTGCTCTTGGCGGTATTGCTCGCACGATTTTCTGCGGATTCAGACGGATTAGCGGAAAGGAATTGACCCTTTTTTGTAGGGAGAGTTACGCTCCCGACCATAAGAAAGAGGGGAGTGGTATGGCGATCGATTCTCAAGCCAAGATTGTGATTGTCGGGGGCGGCATCATGGGTGTGGCACTTGCCTATCATCTTGCCGAGGAAGGCGAAACCAATGTCATGCTGATCGAGAAGGGCGAGCTGACCTCGGGCTCGACCTGGCACGCAGCCGGGCAGTGCCCGAGCCTCGTTGGTAACTACAACCTTGCCAAAATCCATGACTACGGGAATCGTCTCTATCCTACGCTCGAAGAGAAGACCGGCCAGTACGTGAGCTGGCATGCCTCGGGCGGTATTCGCATCGCGCGTCAGCAGGCGGATCTCGACTGGTTTCACTCCATGAAGGGCATTGCCGATAACGTCGGCTTCCGCATGGAGATCATCGACCCCACCAAAATCAAAGAGCTCAACCCGTTTTATGACATCGACGGTGTGATAGCGGGCGCCTGGACAATGGACGATGGTCACGCAGACCCCTCCGGCCTGACCAACGCCATGGCGCGCGGTGCCACCGACATGGGCGTAAAGATCGTGCGCCACAATCGGGTAATGGACATCAACCGGTTGCCCTCAGGGGAGTGGGAGGTCGATACGGAACAAGGCAAGGTGACTTGCGAAATCGTGGTGAACGCCGCGGGCAGTTTTGCGCGGCAGGTGGCGCAGATGGTGGGTGCGGATTTGCCGATCTGCAACATGGAGCACCACTACATCGTCACCGGCGCGATTCAGGAGTTTGTCGATCGGGACGAAGAGTTTCCGGTGATGCGCGACCCCTACGCCTCGGCCTATATCCGTCAGGAGCAGAAGTCGGGTCTGATTGGTATCTATGAGTCGACTGGGCTTACCGAGGCCTGGGGCCCCGACGGGCTGCCGCCGTGGTCCTCGGACAGCGAGCTGTTCCCCGACGATCTCGACCGCCTCATGCCCTGGCTTGAGCGGGCCATGAACTGCATGCCGCCCATGTTGGAGGCGGGTATCAAGCGCATCGTGAATGGTGCCATCCCTCACTCAGCCGACGGGCCGCCCTTGTTGGGACCGGTCGCCGGCATCGAGAATTTCTGGCTCTGCTGCGGCTCTTCCTTTGGCATTGCTCAGGGCGCGGGCTGTGGCAAGTACCTCGCACAGTGGATGATTTACGGCGACTCAGAAATCAACATGACGGGCTTTGATCCGCGGCGCTTCGGTGACTTTGCAGATCGTGCCTATATGCACGCCAAGGGTTTCCAGGATTACGGCCTGACCTATGCTACGCCCTTGCCCGGTGAGGAATTCCCGGCGGCTCGGGACTGTCGGCTGACACCGCTTCACGACACCTTGAAAGCCAAGGGCGCGGTGCACACCCAGACGTTTGGCTGGGAGCGACCCAAGTGGTTCTCTTTGGACGGTCGTGAAGAAGAGCACAGCTACCGACGCAATAATGTGTTCGAGGTGGTGCGCGACGAGTGTAAAGCTGTTCGCGAGCGGGTGGGAGTTATCGACCTCACCGGCTTTGCCAAATACGACGTGACCGGCGCCGACGCGGAGGTCTTTTTGAATCGGATCCTCGCCAACCGCATGCCGCGGCGCGACGGCGGTATCGCATTGGCGCACTTCCTCTCGAAGAACGGCCGCATCCTCGGCGAGGCGACTGTGACACGGATATCATCCGAGCACTTTTATCTCCTCTCCGCAGCCAGCGCCGAGCTCAGAGACCTCGATCATCTGGTACAGCAGGTGCAGGCGGGTGAGCAGATCGAGATTCGCAATACCACTGAGGAGCGCGGTGTCATCGTATTAGCGGGGCCGAAGGCACGAGAGGTGCTGGGTGGTCTGACCGAAGCCTCGCTGGAGAATGCGGATTTCCCTTGGCGCACTGCGCAACAAATCGAGATCGCAGGGATTCCCACGCTGGCCCTGCGCATCAACTATGTCGGTGAACTCGGTTGGGAGCTCCATCCGGCCATGGTGGATTTGCCAGCGCTCTATGAAGCAGTCTGGGCGGCGGGAGAAGCACATGGCATTGCCGACTTCGGGCTCTATGCCATGAACAGCTTGCGCATGGAAAAAGGCTATCGAGGCTGGGGAGCGGAGCTCACCAACGAGGTGACCATGCTCGAGGCAGACATGGCGCGCTTCTACGCGAGCACCAAGGGTGAGTTCGTGGGTAAAGCCGCTACCGAAACCAATGAGGCCGGTCCGCTCCGTTTGGTGTACTTCGAGGTAGAGGCGCAAGACGCCGACGTGCGCGGTGGTGAGCCCATTTTCCTCGGCGATAACTGCGTGGGCGTGACCACCTCGGGTGGCTATGGCTATGCGGTCGAGAAGAGCCTGGGTTTTGGTTACGTGCCCCCCGAGCAGGCCGAACCGGGGTCGGTGATCGACATTGGCCTACTCGATGCACGCTGTCGCGCGACGGTCTTGGCTGAGCCCATCTACGACCCGGCCAACGAGCGGTTGGCCAGCTAATGGCGGCATTACCCGATCGCTGTGAGGTGGTTGTTGTCGGTGGCGGTGTCATTGGTGTGTCCGTGGCGTATCACCTCGCCGAGGCCGGCATCCAGGATGTGGTGCTCCTTGAGCGAAAAGAGCTGACCAGCGGCACCACCTGGCACGCAGCGGGTTTGGTGGGGCAGCTGCGTACCTCGATCAATATGACTCAGCTCGCGCGCTACACCAGCCAGCTTTACCGCGGTCTCGAGGAAGAGACGGGGCAAGCCACAGGCTATCGGCAGTGCGGTTCGATCTCGATTGCGGCCACCGCCGAGCGGTTTGAGGAGCTCAAGCGCAGTGCTTCCATGGCCAAGGTGTTTGGACTCGAGGTGAATGTGCTGTCGGTAGCTGAGATCGCCGAGAAATATCCTCTCATACAGACCGACGATCTGTTTGGCGGGATCCATATTCCCTCCGACGGCTACGCCAATGCGGTGGACATCACCCAGGCACTGGCAAAAGGGGCGAAGAGCCGCGGCGCCCGAATTTTCACCGACACCAAGGTCGAGGCGATTCTTCGGGACGGAGATGAGGTCACGGGTGTGCTCACGGCAGAAGGTGAGATTCGAAGCAAGTATGTGGTGATCTGTGGCGGCATGTGGTCCCGCGATCTCGCGGCGTCGGTCGGGGTGAACCTGCCGCTCCACGCCTGCGAGCACTACTACGTGCTGTTTGAGGGGGTAGAGGGGTTGAACCCAGAGCTCCCCGTTCTGCGAGATTACGACGCCTGCACCTATTATAAGTACGACGCCGGCAAATTACTGGTTGGCGCCTTCGAACCCTCGGCCAAGCCATGGGGTATGGAGGGCATCTCCGAGGACTTTTGCTTCGATGAGATCGCCGGTGACTTTGATCACTTCGAACCAGTGCTCCAGGACGCCATGAAACGCCTGCCGGCGCTGGAGCAGGCGGGTATCCAGAAGTTTTTCTGCGGCCCCGAGAGCTTTACACCCGATGTGCGCTATCACCTGGGTGAGGCGCCCGAGCTGAAAAACTGTTTTGTCGCGGCGGGGCTCAACTCGATCGGTCTGCAGTCGGCGGGCGGTGTAGGCAAGGTCACCGCCGAGTGGATTCGCGACGGCAGACCACCGGTGGATCTGTGGGAAGTGGATGTCCGGCGCAACATGCCGTTTCAGGGTAACCGCCAATATCTTGAGTCTCGCGTGAGCGAGAGCCTCGGTTTGCTTTACGCCACCCATTATCCCTACCGCCAATATGAGACCGGTCGTGGCGTGCGCAAATCCGCCATCCACGATCGACTCGCGACAATCGGTGCCTGCCATGGCGAGGCCTTTGGTTGGGAGCGACCCAACTGGTATGCCCCCGCAGGTGTGGAGCCCCGATACGAATACAGCTACGGCCGACAAAACTGGTTTGAGCACTCCGCGGCAGAGCATCGCGCTGTGCGCGAGCGGGTTGCACTGTTCGACCAGTCGTCGTTTGGAAAGTTTCGGCTGGAAGGCCGCGATGCGGTGACAGTATTGAACCGGGTTTGCGCCAATAACGTCGATGTCGCTGCGGGTAGGGTGGTCTACACCCAATGGCTAAACGACCGCGGGGGCATCGAGGCCGACCTCACGGTCACGCGCCTCTCCGAGACGACGTTCATGATCGTGGGCGGTGCCGAGACCGAAGTACGCGATTTTTATTGGCTCAAGCGGCAGATTCCTGATGACGCGCACTGCGTGCTGACTAACGTGACATCGAGCATGGGGGTGCTGTCGATCATGGGGCCGCGAGCGCGAGACCTGTTGCAGTCGCTGACGCGGGCAGACATGAGTCATGCGGGCTTCCCCTTTGCCACCAGTCGCGAAATCGAGCTCGGTTACGCCATAGTGCGAGCCTCGCGCATTACCTTTGTGGGGGAGCTGGGTTGGGAGCTCTACGTGCCAACTGAGTTCATGCAACACGTCTATGACCGCATTGTGGAGGCGGGCGAGGCAGTTGGGCTCTCGCATGCTGGCTACCACGCGCTCAACTCGCTGCGGTTGGAGAAGGGCTACCGCCACTGGAGTCACGACATCACCGATGAAGACTCGCCATTGGAAGCGGGGCTCGGTTTTGTGGTCAAGTTCGATAAGCCGGGCGGTTTTATTGGGCGCGATGCACTGCTAGCGCAACAGGATAAGGGTGTCGCGCGACATCTGGTGCAGCTCAAGCTCAACGACCCCGAGCCGCTGATTTATCACAATGAGCCGATCTGGCGGGGCGAAGAAATCGTGGGTCACATCACGTCCGCGGCCTATGGGCACACCCTCGGAGGAGCAGTGGGGCTGGGTTACGTCAGTGCCGAACTCGGCGCACCGGCTGACTCGGTGCTGGGCGATACGTATGAAGTGGAAGTCGCCTGTGAGCGATTTTCAGCAGACGTCTCCCTGCAGCCGTTATACGACCCCGGTAACGCCTGTATTCGCCAGTGATCCGCAGTACGCAGGTTTAGGCTCTCACGCCGCTGATCTAGCGGTTCAACCATTATCGATGACTTCGCGGCGGCGAAAGCCTCGGTGACCACCCTCGCTGATCGTATTGGCATAGGCCTTGCATTCTCATATTCAGAAGGATGCGATGAGACCCTGGCGATTTCCTAATCAATCGCGGGTTTTCGACCCAAAGTGTGGCTCGGCCTCACTCTGTTGGGGCTCGGGGTCTTTGTGAATTGCTGAAGCCGAGAGGTGGGCGGAGCAAGCGGGTGAGTGTTAGAGGAGGGCACCGGCAAGCATTTGCCTTTGGCTCGACGTGGTGCGGCGAAAATTGGCCGGCTGTTTGGAGACAGCAAGGCAAGGAAATTTGAGCAAGCATTCTGGAAGGGTTTGCGGGTTCTCCGAAGAAGATCAGGAACGAGGATCGAGATATGTTCAACGTTACAACCGGCGTCTACGAGAGCCATCATTCGCCATTAACGGACAATCCAATCACGGTGACAAAGCAAGGCTCAGGTCAATTGGACTTCCAAGCTTTATTGCAGAGAGTGGAAAGCGATGCCAAGCCCGACTCACCGAAAGTAGCGGAGACCGAGACCGTCAGCGAGAGCAGGGAACTGCTCGCCAAGCCAAAATCTCATCAGCCGCCTCATGAATATGAGCCGCTCCCCAAGGGCTGTCGAGCGCCTGAAGTGAGCTGGACTATTCAAGCCATGTATTGCGAGGCCCGTGCACCTGCGTCGAACACTTGGCAACCTGATTGGGAAGCCGCTGATTCGCGCCGGACTATAGGCGGTCATGGTGATACGGATGGGGCAGGCAGAACGGTTTTATGGGGAGACGCTAGCCGAGAAACCCTCGCCGCGGGCGAAGTGTTCGAGACGCCTGCAGGCGACTATCAGGTCGTAACCAATAAGTGGGGTGATCTTGTGCTCAGGCCACTTGACGATGCATGGAGAGGCGCGGGCGAAACTTTTCACAGTCTCACGATAGCTGAGCATCATATTGGCGTGCATCCTAAAACGGGAGAGGTTTGGTACCAGGCTCGGGTGTGAGCTCCCCGTTGTGCGCGCGTCTGATGCAGATAAAGTGTCAGGCGCTCTCCACCAGATCTTCCGTCATTAAGCGGATCGGAAACTTGGCGCGGATCTCGGCATCGACCTCGGGCGGGATATGCGTCGGCACATAGGTCGCCAGGATGTGGTCACGGGTTCGAATGGCATTGTCGATTGCCAAGGGTTTATCTGAAGCCTCCCACACAGTGGGGCTGAACCGGTTGCCCACCTCGGGGTAGAGATACTCGCTCTGCATCACCGCCAAGGTATGGTCCGAGCCTAAGTAGTGCCCTTTGTCGCCAAGGCAGACCTGGGCGAGGTCATCAAAACCCAGCGTCTTTTCGTTCACCTCGATGCCCCGCACTGCCCGCAGCGTGGCACCCAATACATCGTTATCGAGGATCAGGCTCTCGGGGCACACGCCGAGCAGGCTCGAGTACATGCCCGCCGCCTCGTAAATCAGGTTAGAGCCCGCTAGTGCCGGAGGCATCAGCGTATGGGCCCGCTCCGCACCTGCTTGAAAATCAGGCATGTTGGCATCGGTCATGCCGCAGGCGGTGCCGAAAGGCAGATCGAAATAGAGCCCTAGCTGGGCGCAGCCACTGGAAATCAAGCCTTGCTCCGGCGAGCCGCCGCTCATGGCGCCGGTACGGAGATCGGAAACAAAGGGCCACGCGCCGATAATGGCAGGCGCACCGGGCTCAATCGCGTTCACATACACCAGCCCGCCAATGCATTCTGCCCAAGCCTGACTCACTGCGCCGGCCAGAGTTGCTGGTGTGGTGGCGCCGGCTTGCCCTGCTGACAGGAGCAGTACGGGCATGCCGCCCTCGACTGCGACGCGAAGGCACTCCAATGCCTCCTGCGCGAACTTCATCGGCGGCACGACGAAGCAATTGGATTGGCTTACAAAAGGTCTTGCGCGCCATGCAGCCTCGCCGCCGGCGATGATGTGTAGCATCTCCAGCGCTTTGCTCAAATGGTCGCAGTTGCTCCAGCTCGCACCCACGTGCTTGCGCGTGCCGGCCACGCAGCAGTACGTGGTGTTGAGGTCCATCTCATAGGTGTTCTCGAGATCGCGCAGCACGCACATGCGCTGGAACATATGAATGTGCTCGCAGTTGTCGGCGATGCGCGCAAGGTCATAGAGGTCGCGGGTAGTCGACTCGCGGTATTCGTTCTTGACCGAGTCGGCGATCATCACGGCCGCGCCCGCTGTTGCAAAGTGCACGCGCGAGCCGGACAGATCGAGATCGAACTCCGGGTCCTGCGCATGAAGGATGAGGTTGCGTTTGGCTTGCTTCAGCGCCGTATCGACCACGGCACGGGGCATGCGCAGACGACCATCTTCCCCGAGGACTGCACCGACGGCCTGACAGGTGTCAATGCAGTGGGGTGTGGCATCTTTGAAGCCAACCTCTTCGAGAATACGGTAAATGTTCTCGACGATCGCCTCGAGGTCCTGATCGGTAAAAGGATGATAGCGGCCGCCGCGTTCACCGGGCCGCACAGGCTTCATGGCTTCTTCCAGTGGCGCGCTCCGTTGAGCATGTCGCGCCTGTCTGCCTCCCGCACGTCTCGCCATCGTCAGGTCCCCCCCTAAAGCCGGCCAGCGCTC
>JADHQG010000042.1 GCA_016778045.1 Luminiphilus sp.
GGAGATTGCCAAGTCCTTACTGAGAGGGGAGATGGCCTACCGGGCCGGTGACGCAGCAAATGCAGTGCTCGCATTCGAGGAAGCGGTCACGCTGCAGGACGCGCTGCCCTATACCGAGCCGCCTTTCTGGTACTACCCGACGCGCCAGTCTTTAGGTGCGGCACTCCTGGCCAGCGACAGAGTGGACGAGGCGCAAGCTGTCTTCGAAGCAGATCTCGAGCAGTACCCCATGAATGGCTGGTCGATGTTTGGGCTCGCCGAGGCGCTCAGGCGGCAGGGCAACGAGGCGGGAGCGGAGCAAATGACGGCGCGCTTTGAGACGGTGTGGCAGTTTGCGGATGTCTCGTTGGCGACCTCGATACTGTAGTCCGCGACCGAGCAAATATCCAAGTGACGCTAGGAGGCCTCGTCAAAAAGAATCATGAGCCCACAGGGTCAGACATTAACTTTTGACGGTGATGTCGGTAAGCGCGAGAGCACAGGTGATGACTAAGGTGAAAGTAAAGCGTGATTAAAGTCGTAACGTTACTGACCAGAAAGCCGGGGATGTCTCGCGAGGCGTTCATCGAGCACTACGAGACCCATCACCGAAAAATCGGTGAGAAGTATCTCAGTGGTTTTGCCGTGAAATATCAGCGCCGCTACCTCACCGTTGCCGATGCGGCGAACCACGCCCCGACTGAGCTGCCCTTCGATGTGCTGATGGAGATCTGGTTCCCAGACCAGCCCGCCATGGACGCAGCGATGGCCCTGATTGCATCAGAGTCGGCGCAGGAGGAAATCGCCGCCGACGAGGAGCGTCTGTTTGATCGTGATCTGATTCGCAGCTACACGGTCGAAGAATATGAGTCAAAGATGCCCGCCGCAGAGCCGGGCACTTAACAGCGGGTCTGTTGTGATTCTCGGGGGCTGTAAGGCTCCTTAGCCCGCCCAGTGCATCAGGATACTGCCGGCTTCTGCGCCTTCCCGAGCTAGCCGCTCGGCGTCTTCGCCAAACTGCTTCTCGATCTGCTCGCGCCGAATCTTCATCGTGGGCGTCAGGATCTCATTCTCGATCGTCCACGGCGTTTCACTGAAGATTACCGCACCGATGCGCGCGTGTTTCTCGATTTGGCCGTTGATGCTCTCGACCGTGGCCAGTGCCGCCGCCTCGACTTCCTCTCGGGGTAGGGCCCGGGCGGGTTCATTGACGACCGTCACCATTACTGTTTTGGAGTAGCCCCGGCCTAGCAGGCATTGCTGCTCGGAGTGCGTATTCTCGGCGAATAAGCCTTCGATGGGGGGCGGTGCGACAAACTTGCCCTGAATCGTTTTGAAGTAGTCTTTGACGCGGCCGGTGATGAAAATAAAACCGTCCTCGTCAATTTCTATCTTATCCCCGGTGTGTAGCCAGCCGTCTTGCCACAACTCGGCGGTTTTCTCCGGGCGGTTGTAGTACCCCGGGGTGCAGCCCTCGGCTTTGATCAGCATTTCGTCGTTGTCGCCAATCTTGACCTCGACTTCGCCCACGGGTCGGCCAATAGAACCCACCCGGCGGTCCGCGGGATCTGTCGCAATGAGTCCCATGGCTTCGGTTTGCCCAAAACCTTCACACAGGTTGACCCCCACCGATTCCCACCAGTGAATGAGTGCGGGCGGCGTCGGTGCCGCGGCGGTCAAAAAGTAGTCGACCTCTTCGAAGCCCAGAGCACCCACAACGAGCGCTTGCACGCCAGCCTGATCAGCTTCAAGCGCAGCTTTCAGTGCATCCGCACCACCAAACTTGGCGGTGATCGATTGGCGAAGCTGTTCCCACACCCGTGGGGGTCCAAAAAAGATATGCGGTTTGCACTGGGGGAGGTCTCTGGCGAGCGTCTCGAGGGATTCGTTAAAGAAAATCTCACCGCCCGAATTCACGGAGGAGAATTCCACCACCTGACGCTCCGCAATATGCGAGAGGGGTAGGTAGCTGAAAAAGCGGGGTTGATCCTGCTGGGTAAAGAGTTCCTGGCAGCGTCGCATCGGCACCAGATTGGTCGCATGGGTTTGAATAACGCCCTTGGGTAGGCCAGTGGTGCCAGAGGTGAAAACCAGCGACACGATGTCGTCACCGTTGGGTTGGTAGTTTGGCACATCAGCCGGTGCGGCTGAGACCAGCTCAGCCCAGGTCTTGTGCGGCAGCTCGCACTCCACACCCGGCAGCGTTACAAGCAGGCAGTCTGCGGGTAACACTGTTTTCACGCCTTTCCAGTTTTCGGTTTGACCGAGGAACAGCACCCTCGTCTCGGTGAAGTCGAGAATGTATTCCGCTGTTGCGGTGGCGTGGGTGGTGAACAGCGGCACCGTCACGTTACCGGAATGAATCACCGCCATGTCGGCCATGATCCAGTGCGCCCGGTTTCTGGAGAGCAGCGCCATCCGCTGGCCTTCGCCAAATTCCGCCTCGAGCCAGGAGGCCACGCGGTCGATTTCTGCAACAGTCTCACCCCAGGTGTATTCATCGGAGCCACCCTCTTGGAGGTCTCGCATCCAGATTTTGTCGGGCTGAGTGCTCGCCCAATGGCGGGCCTGTTCAGTGAGTGTGCTGCATTCCATGGTGTGGTTACCTATTGGCGGTCCTGGTGCCGCAGTTGTTTGATGGTTGTGTAAGGGGTTTGCCCCTGAGTTTCGAACTTAAACCTAGGATAAAGGCATCAAAAAAGATAGTGCCGGTCTAGCCACGGAGTGTTGTGACGCTCCCGATCAATATCAGGTGGCGGCGTGTATAGTCAGGGGCGACAGGGTCTTTCGAGTTAACAATATAAAGAGAGGGCAGCATGACAGCACTTTTAGAACTCACGGTTTACTTCACGATCTGGACGTTGTTAACAGTCGTGGTGGGCGCGGCGATTCGCAATCAAGAATGGACTAAAGCGGGTCGCGATATTGGTCTTGGCAACCGCGATAACCTTCAAGAAGCGACGCCGATGGGTGGCCGCGCAGAGAGAGCCGCAAAGAACTCCATCGAGGCAGCTGTTTTCTTTGTGCCGCTCGCATTGGTCGCTAACGCAGCAGGTATGGATGCCGAGGTCATGTTGGGCGCACAAATCGCTTTCTGGGCTCGGATCGCCTACGTGCCAATTTACATCGCAGGCATCAAGTATCTGAGAAGTCTGGTTTGGATCGTCGGAGTGGTGGGTTACGGGATGATGGTCTCGGCGATGCTCTAGTCCAGCCGCATCGACATAAAAAAGCCGCCCTTTGGGGCGGCTTTCTCATATATGGCGGTGGGCCAGGGATTCGAACCCCGGGAACCTCTCGGTTCAACGGTTTTCAAGACCGCCGCTTTCGACCACTCAGCCAGCCCACCTAAACTGTTTGTCGGGAAGGCTCCCGACGAGGAGCGCGCATTATATCGCCGCGCTCCATTCGATCAAGTTGCTCCGTTGCCAGTCAGGCGGCCCGTGGGCCCCTTGGATCGTTGCTGGCGCGCGGGACGTTTTGCTCAACGATCGTGACCGGTGGTGCCTCAGGCTGCCAAAACAGCTGACCCTGCTCGGTAGATACTTTGGTCTCGGTGACAGGCTTGGGCGCAACACGCGGATCGTTCACAGCGCGACCCGCTTCGTTCACGCCGGCTGTCGAGTAAATGTTCTGGTCCGATGCTTCCGCGAGCACAGTATCTTCCGTCTCGATGGCTGCCGGCGCCTCTTCTACAGCAGCCGGGTCTGAAGTCGTTGCCTCGGCTTGCGCCGGTATGGGTGACTCGTTCGCGTCTGCTGTCGGCGCTTCTTCGGAGGTCGTTTCGCTCAGCGCTTCGACTTCTGCGACTTTTAGGGTATCTGCCTCGGGCTCTGCGAATGCCGCGCTGAGCGCCTCGGAGGAGGCCACTTCTACAGCAGGCGCTGCCTGTTCGGCTGGCGCGGAAGACGTCGCTTCGCTGGTGGTCTCAGCAATGCTGCCCGTGACCTCGGTAGCAGCGGCTTCTGATTCACCTGCGTGACGCCGTCGACGCCTTCGTCCTTCATTACGCTTGTCAGCGGGCCGCCGTCTGTGCGACTCACCCGCGGTTTCTGCCACAGCTTCGGCTGCTACGCTGTCAGTGTTGTTCTCGCTCGCGCTGTCCATCGCCTCGTAGGCCGGTCGGTCGTTGTGGCGCTGACCGCCCCGCCGTCCACGCCTGCGGCGCGCGCGTTTTGGCTGCTCGCCGTTCTGGTTGTCTGCAGCGTTTTCGGCGTCGGTATCGCTGACCTGCGGGGTATTCGCGACATCATCGCCCTCTGGCTTACGATTTCTGTTGTCGCGGCGATTATCGCGATCATTCTTTCCGCCGCGATTACGCTGTCGGTTGCCATTACTGTCACCGCGCTCGTCACGCTGTCGATCACCAGATCGGTTGCGGGATCGTCTACGATTTTGCTCGCTCTTGCCGCCGTGACTGCCCTGGCGCTGTTTCGATTTTTCCTGAGAGTCATTGCCAAACAATAGCGCCCAGATTCGTGCCAGAAGCCCGGGTTTTTGTTCTGGTTGTTTGTGTTTTTGCCGCTGGCCACCGCGAGGCTGACGTTGGGTCTTTGCCGCCGGCTGCTCTTTGGGGCTGACCTCGGGTGCGGGCGCATCAGGTGTCACGCCACGGACCAATGCCTCGGGCGCCGATACAGCGGGTTCGTTGGCCGCATCAACAGCTGGTTCGCTAGGCGAGGGCATATCAATGTCAAAACTCAGCTTTCTGGACTCGTCGACTTCGTCGTCCCTCAGACGCCGGACTTCAAAGTGGGGGGTATCAAGATAGGGGCTCGCGACCACAACGATGCGCACGCCGCTGCGAGATTGAATGTCGTTGATGTCACCGCGCTTTTCATTCAGAAGAAAAGCCGATACATCTACCGGGACGATCGCCTGTACCTCACCCGTGCGCTCCTTCACTGCCTCTTCCTGAATCAGGCGAAGAATCGCGAGCGCCAAGGATTTTGTGGTGCGAATCGTGCCCTGGCCAGTACAGCGCGGGCACACAATGCCGCTGGTCTCACCCAGTGAGGGGCGCAGACGCTGGCGGGACATTTCCAGTAAGCCGAACCGGGATATGCGGCCTACCTGAATCCGGGCGCGGTCCAGCTCCAGCGCCTCGCGTATGCGGTTCTCCACTGCGCGCTGATTGCGGTTAGAGGACATGTCAATGAAATCAATCACCACCAGTCCACCCAAGTCGCGGAGCCTTAGTTGGCGCGCGATTTCCTCTGCGGCCTCGAGGTTGGTCTGCAGTGCAGTCTGCTCAATATCACCGCCTTTGGTGGCTCGAGCTGAGTTGATATCGATCGAGATCAGTGCCTCAGTCGGGTCCAGTACGATTGAGCCGCCGGAGGGGAGGCGCACCTCGCGCTGAAAAGCCGTCTCGATCTGGCCTTCGATCTGAAAACGATTGAATAGCGCGAGGGGGTCCTCGTAGCGCTTGAGTCGGTTTTTATAGCGGGGCATGACCATGCCCACGAATTCGGCTGCCCTGTTGTAGGCAGCCTCATCATCAATCAGTACTTGATCGATGTCATCCCGGAGATAGTCGCGCACTGCGCGGATGATGACGTCACTTTCCTGGTAGATCAGGACCGGTGCTTTGCTCTCTTCATTGGCCTTCGAGATTGAGTCCCACAACTGTAAGAGGTAGTCGAGATCCCACTGAAGCTCTTCTGTGCTTCTTCCCACGCCAGCCGTACGAATAATGACGCCCATGCCGTCTGGGAGATTCAGTTGTGCCAGAGAATCCTTTAGGTCACTGCGATCCTCCCCCTCAATGCGTCGGGATATCCCTCCCGCCTTGGGGTTGTTGGGCATCAGCACCATGTAGCGGCCAGCGAGGCTGATAAAAGTCGTCAGCGCGGCGCCTTTGGTGCCTCGCTCCTCTTTATCTACCTGAACGATAACCTCAGTGCCTTCTTTAAGCACATCTTTGATACGCACCTTGCCTTCGTTTTCCGGTGCCCGGCTGCGGTAGTACTCAGGGGAAATTTCCTTAAGGGGTAAAAATCCATGGCGGTCAGCGCCAAAGTCGACGAAAGCGGCCTCAAGGCTGGGCTCTACGCGCGTGACTTTAGCTTTGTAAACGTTGGCCTTGGTTTGAATGCGCTGTCGGTTTTCGATGTCGAGGTCATAAAGCTTTTGACCATCGACCATCGCTACCCGAACCTCTTCAGGCTGGGTCGCATTAATCAGTATTTTTTTCATGCTGTGTTGTCCAGTTGACGACGCAACCGGGCGGTGCGGAGGAAACCCTCCTGTTATCGCGCCTTCACCATACGGTGAGTGATCAAGCGGCGGGGCTGTTTAACGCACTACCCCCGCCATTAGCTGAGCACCCGGCTATGAAGCGATTGCTGCAGAGCCGGTTTCGCAAATTGCACCGCGCCATCGTGTGTCGCGGGTTTCAAACTGTTTACCGTAAGCCGCTCTTACGGCATTGGGGCCGGAGGGCTGTGCGCGGTAAACTCTCTAAATCCTTTGTCGGGTTAGCAGGAGCGGGGTAGGCTCGACTCGGTCTGGCTTTACAGGCAGATGAGCGCACTCTGAAAAGGTCAAAGCGCCACCTTAGGGCATTTGAGCGACCTCTTATCGGAGTGCAACTGGCCCGACGCGCGAAACTTAGCACCAAGAGATGCGGGATACAACGAATAACCACTGTGAAGAAATCGTAATTCTATGACCGATAACTCATCGAAACAGGTGCGTTTTCTCGACGTCGCGGAGGAGGAGGCGGGGCAGAGGCTGGACAACTACCTGTTACGCCACACCGAGGGTGTGCCGAAAACCCGCGTTTACAGAGCGATTCGCAAAGGTGAGGTCAGGGTTAATAAAGGTCGGTCCAAACCTGAATACCGGATGCAGGTGGGCGACATGGTCAGGGTGCCGCCCTGGGCTGAATTGGACACCCCGCCAACAGCAACGCCCTCCAAACTATGGGAGAAGCGTATCCGCGCCGCTGTGTTGTTGGATCATCCTGACTTTTTGGCCATTAACAAACCGACTGGATTGGCCGTGCATGGGGGTAGTGGCGTCAGGTTGGGGCTTATCGAATCATTACGGACGCTGTTTTCTGAATGCCGATATTTGGAGCTGGTTCATCGGCTGGATCGGGATACGTCAGGTGTGGTGCTAGTGGCGAAGAATGCGGTCACGCTGCGAGCACTTCACGACCAACTGCGGAACGATCAGGTGGACAAGCGATACGCTGCGCTGGTGGCGGGCAAGTGGCCAGCCTATCAAAAAAGCGTTTCTGCGCCGCTTGCCAAGCGACATACTCCTTCCGGCGAGCGGATCGTCAAGGTGGCGGCTGACGGCAAGGCCTCAAAGACCGATGTAAATGTGCTTGAGCGCCTGCCTGGCGCCACCTTGATTGAAGCCAAGCCCATCACTGGCCGGACCCATCAAATCCGTGTGCACGCGATGCATACGGGGTATCCGATCCTTGGTGATAGCAAATACGAGACGGATCTCTCGCGACAACTAGCGAATGAGGTCGCACTAAAAAGACTTTTTTTGCACGCCAGAGCCATTTCTTTCAAGCTGGGGGGAGAGCGTTACCAGCTGTCGTGCCCGTTAGATGGTGAGCTCGAGTCAGTGCTGGAGCGGCTGCGCGGCAAGCGGTAAGTCGACCCCAGCCTCGCGGAGTAACTCGCAAAGTGCTATCAGGGGCAAGCCCTCCAAGCTCGTCGGGTCTTGGGTCTCCAATTTCTGAAACAGGGAAATGCCCAAAGATTCCCATTTAAACGAGCCGGCACAAGCGAGCGGATCGTCAATTTCAACGTAGTGGGCGGCTTCCGTTTCGGACAGCGCGCGAAAAGTAACCGCACAGGGGATAACCCGCTGCTGGTAGCCGTGTGGCCAAATGACCGAGACGGCGGTCCAGAATTGCACTGTCGCGCCAGAGCATTTCAATAGTTGATCTATGGCTCGCTCCGGCGTCCCTGGCTTTCTTAAAATAGTGTCTCCTAGGCTCGCCACTTGGTCGGAGCCAATAATCACGGTGCTTTCGCTTGCGGTATTGGCAGCGACTGATTCTGCTTTCAGGCGAGCGAGACGGCAGGCCCTGTCCCGGGCTGCCTCGCCGTTAAGCAGAGACTCATCGGTATCAGGGGCTACCGCCTCAAAAGGTAGCCTAAGGCGGGACATGAGTTTTCGACGGTAGGGGGATGTCGATGCGAGAATAATTCTCATAGCCATTTCGCTCGTTCTGGTGAAAATTCACGCTGCCCTGCCTGCGCTGGTTCTCGCGCGATGAGGGCTTTGACAGCCTATATCGCCACCCGTATCATCCGCGCCCATGAAAGCCGGGGCTCTGCCAAAACAGGTTGACTTACGCGGCCTGGCAGCCCGCGGGGTTACGGTTATGGGCACTTTATCATCGGGCACTGCAGAGCGATTGTCCGCCGCCGGTGTTGCGCTGGCACAGCCCGCCGAAGCAGTGTTTGAGTGTTACCGGGATGACGCATCGCGCTACGTCGTCGATCTTACGGTCACGGCGGCGGTCATCATGCAGTGCCAGCGGTGCCTGAATGATATGACTTTGGCCTTAAAGGCCTCTGCTCACATGGCGTGCGTATGGACCGATGAGGAAGCCACGGGGCTCGCAGCCAGTTACGAGCCCTTATTGGTGACTGAGGAGGCAGATTTAAACAATATCGCTGAGGAGGAAATTCTCCTTGCGCTACCTGCCTGCCCAGTGCACGAGAAGGATTGTAAGTCGGACGAACAGTTGGCGGCGCTGTCCTCACAGCAGCTGGATGTGGCGCCGGCGATAACGGATAAGCCGGAGGGGGAAAAAGAGAACCCCTTCCAGATTTTGGAGCAGTTAAAGAACTGAGTGGGTCGAGCGGCGTACATAATAACCAGTAGCGGTGTTCATACCGGCTTTTAGCAGACGCTAATACGGTCTCGTGCTGATAGCCCGAGGCGACGATGAGAGGAGGCCAACATGGCTGTACAACAGAACAGAAAGACCCGCTCCAAGCGGGGCATGCGCAGAGCGCATGATGCGATTGATGGGCCCACTCTGACGGTCGATGAGACATCAGGCGAGACACGGCGTCGTCATCATGTGAGTGCAGACGGTTTTTATCGCGGCAAGAAGGTCGTAGAGACGGGCGACGACGAGTAATCGTTTTTGTCGGGTTACGCTTTCATTTTTCCCGGCCAAGGTTCTCAATCAGTCGGTATGTTGGCTCAAGCGGCCGAGGCCTTTCCTCTGGTGCTCGACACTTTTGCAGAGGCCAGCGACGCATTGGGCTATGACTTATGGTCTCTGGTCAGTCAGGGGCCTGATGAGCAGCTGACGCTCACCGAATTCACCCAGCCCGCCATTTTGACCGCCAGTGTGGCGCTGCATCGGTGTTGGTCGCATGGCGGAGGCGGCATTCCTGATTTTGTTGCGGGCCACAGTTTAGGAGAGTACTCAGCATTAGTGGCGGCGGGGTCTCTGTCGTTGACCGACGCAGCCAAGTTGGTGCAGACCCGAGGCCGGGCGATGCAAAGCGCAGTGCCTGCGGGTGAAGGTGCTATGGCCGCCGTGCTTGGACTCAGTGACGCCGTGATTGACGAAATCTGTGTTACCCATTGTGAGGATGATGCCTACGTGGGCGCTGTGAACTACAACTCGCCAGGACAGGTTGTCATTGCGGGGCATTCGGGTGCGGTAGAGGCGGCAGCAGCTTTCATGAAAGAAGCGGGCGCGAAGCGAGTGCTACCGTTGCCGGTTAGCGCACCTTTTCACACGCCATTGATGCAGCCGGCGGCTTTGGTCATGGCGGAGGCCTTCCAAAGCGTCACATTGCAGGACGCTGACATTCCGGTGATCAGCAACGTAGATGCACAGCCGCATCGAAAAGCGGAAGAAATCCGAAGATTGTTGATTCGACAAGTATCTGAACCCGTTATGTGGACGCAGTGCATGGTGACCTTGCTGCAGGGCGGCTGCCAGCAATTTATGGAGTGCGGTCCTGGTAAAGTGTTAACCGGCTTGGTGAAACGGATCGACCGATCAGTAACCTGTACTCCCTTGGAGGAGCCTGAAAATCTGAACCTCGCCTTGACGGAGACTGCAGCGTGACTGAATCACCTTCCAAAGTAGCCATTGTCACTGGCGCCAGTCGAGGTATTGGCGCCGCCATTGCAGCCAGTCTTGGCCAAGCGGGTTTGATTGTCGTTGGAACTGCCACCAGCGAGGCGGGTGCTTCGGGTATCGCAGAAGCGCTGTCGCCCCATGGCGGTTATGGCCGAGTGCTCAACGTGACCGATACGGGCAGCATTGAGGCGTTCATGGATGATGTCAAAGCCAAGGTGGGTGACCCTCTGGTGTTGGTGAATAACGCCGGCATCACGCAAGACAATATTCTGATGAGGATGAAAGAAAACGAATGGCAGCAGGTCATAGATACCAATCTGACTGCGCTATATCGGCTGAGTAAAGCCTGTTTGCGGGGCATGACGAAGGCGAGATGGGGTCGGATCGTTAATGTCACCTCAGTCGTAGGCTCGATGGGTAACGCGGGGCAGAGCAATTACGCCGCGACCAAGGCCGGTGCAGAGGGGATGGCACGATCACTCGCCAGAGAGCTGGGATCTCGTTCGATTACCGTAAACTGCGTTGCGCCGGGATTCATCGACACCGATATGACCCGCGCTCTCGAGGAAGCGCAACGAGACACGCTGCAAGCACAGATTCCTCTGGGCAGGTTGGGCTCGCCAGAGGACGTCGCGGGCGCGGTGGCTTTTTTGGTCAGTGACGCCGGTCAATATATTACCGGCGAAACGTTGCACGTAAACGGCGGGCTTTACATGGGCTAGCCCGAGGTATCAAGGGCTTAATTGGGGTCAAAAAGGGTTTTACTTGAAGCAAAAGCTTGTAAAATCCGACGCGTTTGGTTGATCTGGCCGACACACACTGGGAGCGAAGAGCACGTCATGAGCAATATCGAAGATCGAGTTAGGAAAATCGTTGCCGAGCAGTTGGGCGTCAAAGAAGAGGAAGTCAAGGCTGAGGCGTCGTTCGTAGACGATCTGGGTGCCGACTCTCTTGACACAGTGGAGTTGGTCATGGCGTTGGAAGAAGAGTTCGAGACAGAGATCCCGGATGAAGAAGCCGAAAAGATCACAACCGTCCAGCTGGCTATCGACTACATCAACAATAATCTGTCCTGAGCCGGTTTGACTGTAAGCATTACGGGGCCGCTCTGCTGACGCAGTGCGGCCTTTTTCGTTTTAAAGTGTTGACGGGGCGCGACATCGCATCGACGGCGTGACTGTTCACGATTCATTCACAGCGTCGCGGTACTAAACCACGGCGAGAGCGAAGCAAACCCATCGGGGCAGGAGGGGGCGCATCATGAAGGGTAGTAGAGTTGTTGTGACCGGGATGGGCGCCGTAACGCCGCTCGGTTTAGATGTAGCCTCAAGCTGGCAGGGGATTTGCGAGGGGCGCAGCGGTGCTGCGTTGATCGAGCAGTTCGACGCCGAAGCATTCAGCACCCGCTTCAGTGCCAGCGTTAAAGGGTTCAGTGTCGACGGGTATCTGGAGTCGCGAGATGCACGCCGCATGGATCCCTTTATCCAGTATGGGATGGTAGCGGGAATTCAAGCCTTCACGGACTCAGGTCTAGAGATAACCGAACACAACGCGCATCGCGTTGGGTGTGCCATCGGTTCGGGCATCGGCGGTATTGGCTCGATAGAGGACACCGCGATGCTGGTGGAGAAAAAAGGCCCTAAGCGGATCTCTCCTTTCTTTGTCCCGGGCGCCATCATCAACATGATCGCTGGGAATTTATCCATACTTTACAACCTGCAGGGACCCAACCTTGCGGTTGTGACGGCGTGCACCACTGGCACCCACAATATCGGTCTGGGGGCCCGCATGATTGCCTCGGGCGACGTAGACGCGATGCTTGTCGGCGGCGCCGAAATGGCAACCACACCGGTGGGTATCGGCGGCTTTGCTGCGGCTAGGGCGCTGTCGACGCGCAATGACGACCCACAACGCGCGTCGAGACCCTGGGACGCTGATCGTGATGGCTTTGTCCTCGGTGATGGCGCAGGCATTCTTATGCTGGAGTCACTCGAGAGCGCGCAAGCCCGAGGGGCGAGGATCTATTGCGAACTGACAGGCTTTGGCATGAGCGGCGATGCCTACCATATGACTTCCCCTCCTGAAGATGGGCGAGGCGCAGCGGCCGCTATGCAACAGGCTTTGACCGATGCTGGCTTGAACGCGAGTGACATCGGTTACATCAATGCACACGGCACCTCGACCGAAGCCGGCGATCTGGCTGAATCGTTGGCCATTCAAAGCGTGTTCGGATCCTCTGCGTCTGACCTGGCTGTGAGCTCCACCAAGTCAATGATTGGCCATTTGCTAGGTGCAGCTGGATCAGTAGAGGCGATTCTGACTGTATTGGCGCTGCGCGATAATGTTGCTCCGCCCACCATTAATCTTGACAACCCCAGTCCGGGCTGTGACTTGAATTACGTGCCGCATCAGGCACAGGAACGACCGATCCGGCACGCCCTGTCCAATTCCTTTGGCTTTGGCGGGACCAACGGGTCATTGATCTTTAGCTCGCTTGGCTAGCACAACGCATGGGTAGGCCGCATACGTGGGTGGATGGCGCGGTCACCGACATGGTTCCGGCTGATGATCGTGGGCTGAATTATGCCGACGGAGCCTTTGAGACCCTAGCTTGTGAAGGGGGGGCGATCCAGTGCATGTCGTTGCACCACAGGCGATTGGCAGCTGCGTTTGAGATGCTATCTTTCTGTGATCCCGTCGCGCTAGCCACCGACACCTTTGAGCAGGCACAGGAATTGCTGTCTGAGGTGAATCACACGGGGATAGCGCGTTTAACCGTGACGCGTGGTTCGGGTCCCCGTGGCTATGCCCCATCTGTTGCAGCTAAGCCGCGTTCCATTCTTGTGGCACATGAGGTCTCTGCGCAAAAATTGACCCCACTGCGGTGCGGTATTGCGCGGACAAGGTGGGCCACGCAGCCGCAGTTGGCCGGCTTGAAGCTGCTGGCCAGAACCGAGCAGGTGCTTGCTGCCGGTGAGGTGTCGGCGAGCGGTTGGCATGACGCCATCATGCTTGATGCCAATGATCGCGTCATTTCAGGTTCCCGCGGTAATATCTTCCTGATTAAAGATGGGTTGGCAGTGACGCCGTGCCTTGACCGGTGTGGCATAGCCGGCACACGCCGGCAAATACTGCTCGAGCACATACTGCCCGCTAGCGGTTTTGAGACGGTGATCCGCGAGATCGATCTGGAGGAGCTTTTCCAAGCTGATGCTGTCTTCATGACCAATACCGTGGTGGGCCTGCGACCCGTTGGCAGTATTGCTGATACGTCATTCGCCAACGCTTCTGCCGTGCAGGCGGTTGAGGATCTGCAGAGGGCGTTAGCGGAGCACCTCACTCAATGTTTCGGGCGTTAGTCTTTGTCGCAGTGCTCGCCCTCCTTGGCTTGGGGGGCGGTGCGCTTCAGCTGCGAGAGATCTGGCTGCAACCCATGACCTTGCCGCAGGGCGGGGCGACTGTCACGATCTCCCGAGGTGAATCGCTTCAACAGGTGCTGCGTCGCGCACAGGATCAGCAATGGATCAGTCACGCCAAGTGGATTGGCTGGATAGCGCGCTGGCACGGTATGGACGAGCAGGTCAAAGCAGGGGAGTACCAACTCGATACCCCTCTCTCAGCGAGCGAATTAATCCAGATGCTGGCGATCGGTGCGGTGAAGCAGTACACCGTCACCTTGCCTGAAGGAATTACCCTAACAGCGGCGATTGCTTTGCTGCAGGCCCATCCTAAGATCACCTCTACCCCTGCGGTCCAGCTTGAGGCTGACTTGCTTGAGCTGGTGGGCCGAGACGATTCAGCAGAGGGGCTTTTTCTACCAGAAACATGGGCGTTCAATCATGGTGACAGTGAGTTCGATGTACTCAGGCGTGCTCATCGGGCACTGAATGAATTATTAACGGAACTGTGGGAGCGACGCCCCAGTGATTCTCCGCTCGACTCGCCCTATGCCGCGCTGACATTAGCATCGATTGTGGAAAAGGAAACAGGCGTGGCGAGTGAGCGTCCTCAAATCGCAGGGGTTTTTTTGAGACGACTGACGATGGGAATGCGACTCCAGACCGATCCAACCGTGATTTATGGTCTGGGCGAAGACTATGAGGGCGATCTGAAAAGGCGACACCTCAGGGATACTGGCAATCGCTATAACACCTATGCCATTGCCGGGTTGCCTCCAACCCCCATAGCCTTAGCGGGCGAGGCAGCGTTGCGGGCAGTTTTTGCACCCGATGACTCAGAATCACTGTATTTTGTGGCAAAAGGGGACGGGTCTCACGCGTTCAGTGCGAGTCTTACTGAGCATGAGGAGAACGTGCGGCGCTACCAACTGACGCGACGCGAGGACTACCGCTCCAGCCCGCTAAAGCCTGACGCAAGCAGTAAATAACATGACAGGTCGTTTTATCACTATTGAGGGAGGCGAGGGCGCTGGCAAGTCAACGGCTCAAGCGTATCTTGCTGAGCGTTTGGCAGAGCGAGGCATTTCTGTATTGCAAACCCGCGAACCAGGTGGAACGCCTCTTGCTGAGGCCATTCGGCGGACTTTGCTCAGCACTGACGGCGAGCACCCGGTGGAAATGGCTGAATTACTGCTTGTCTTTGCAGCCCGCGCCCAGCACTTGGCAAAAGTGATTGAGCCAGCGCTCGCAGCAGGTCGATGGGTGATTTGTGATCGGTTTACCGACGCGACCTATGCCTATCAAGGGGCGGCTCGCGGGTTATCCACCGACTTAATTGCGCAGCTCGAAAGGCTGGTTCAAGGAGAGCGTCGCCCAGATGCGGTCTTGCTAATGGATCTGTCACCAGAGGTTGGCATGACGCGAGCCAGGCAGCGTGGCGAGCTCGATCGCTTCGAGCGGGAGACGCCCGCTTTTTACTCGCAGGTAAGAAGCGCCTATCTCGCTCGTGCGCAGGCAGACCCTGATCGCTATCAGGTGATCGATGCCGAGCAGAACCTTGAGTCCGTCCAGCGGGCCCTCAGCAAACTGGTTGAGGGTTGGCTGTGAGTCGGGACGCCGAGATCCCTGCATCAATCCGCGTTCGCCACACCCCTCCGTGGCTGGAAGTCGCGCTACAGTGCTGGTCGGCGGATAGTCCCGGACAGCCCCGCGGGCACGCTTTTTTGTTGCTCAGCGACGACCACATGGAAGCCGCTTTGTTGGGAGAGTTGCTGTCAGAAACCCAGCTGTGTCAGGCACCTCAGGGGGCCGCCGCGTGTGGCGAATGTCGCAGCTGCAGAGCAATAGCGCAGGGGGCTCACGGGGATCTTATGGTCGTCTCGCGGCCAGAGGGGAAAAACGCGATTGGGATCGATCAGATCAGAAGTGCTGCGCAGTTTCTTCAGCAGACCGCGATGTACGGGTCTCTCAAAATACTGCTGATCAAAGATGCGGATGCGATGACGCTGGCAGCAGCGAACAGCCTGCTCAAGACGCTGGAGGAGCCGGCCGGCAATACTTTAATTCTATTGACGACGGCGGAGGCCTGGCGGCTTGCACCGACAATTCGCTCTCGCTGCCAGCGCTTCCCATTGCCCCCCTGCAGGCCAGAACAAGCAGCTACGTGGCTCATCAGCGAACTCGATTGCAGTCAGGCCGAGGCGGAGCGCCTCGTCGAGATGACCCAATGCCAGCCCGTTGCTGCATGGGCCATGCAGCAGGCGGGTGAGGTGCCAGTTCGGGATTCGCTGTGGCGGAGTTTTGAGCAACTTGGCGCGGGAGCGCACGGAGTGCCTGCCGATTGGAATGGGGTTAATGCCAGTCGGCTGGTGTCTGAGTCCCTCGTGTGGGTGGAGTATCACACTCGAGAATCCATGATGAGCAGGGACCGGCAGCAGGGTGAGCGCTGGCTGGTTTTGCATCGCTGCCTGACGGAGGTTGCGGCGAGATTAAAGCAAGGGGCGACACCTGCCCACGACATACTAACCGCTGAGTTGAATCGTCTTTTTCGAAGCAGATCTCATGATGCCTTTCCTGAGGTCGCTACGCGCTTTCTCGAGGGCCTTGGCAGGTTAGGGGTAGCCGGTTAAGGTTGCCGCATGAGCGAACCAGATTCTCAGGGAGTGTTGACGGTCACCATTCAGGACAAGTCTGTGCTGTATAGCGCGTACATGTCATTTCTTCAAAACGGTGGATTGTTCGTGCCTACCGACCGCTCTTATCGCTTGGGCGACGAGATTTTCATGCTGCTGACACTGATGGATGAACCCGAGAAACTGCCGATTGCGGGAAAAGTGGTCTGGCTTACTCCGCAGGGCGCGCAGGGTAACCGACAGGCAGGCATCGGGGTTGAGTTCTCAGATCACGATGTCGGCATCAATGCCAAGATCGAGAACTACCTTGGTGGAGCGCTGTCTTCGGAGCGGGTTACTCACACACTCTGATCAGGCAGGCCGCATCGCACCGTGCATTCTTCACGATAAAAAAAGTGGTAACCCCGGTGAAAAAAAGCGGGCCCCGAAGGGCCCGTAGTCATAGACTTTTAGGAGTGGTGCGTCCACGGGCACATCTGTGAACACACAAACCGGACACTTGGGATATCCGGCGTCGTCAGGCTTCTTGAGGGGCACTGCGACGACATCATTATGACGCAACTGCAGAAATTTTCCAGAGCGGCATCCGCTTTTAAGCCGCCATTGCGGCAAATTACCCAGCCAACGGCCTCTATTATTTATAAAAAG